>JAGBAV010000122.1 GCA_017938795.1 Clostridia bacterium | reverse complement strand
GGAAGGCGAGCGCCAGACCCTGGCCCCAGCCCTGCGTCCACTTGCGCGGGATGCCCAGATAGCCTTCGCGGTCGCGCATGACGGCGGTGCCGGCGGAGACGTTGGAGACGCGGCCCTCGGGAGTGATGTTGGCGAGGATGCCCTCGACGGACTTGTTGATGTACTTCAGGTGCAGCGGATTGCCCTTGACGACCATCGCGGCGGCGATGCCGGCGGAGGCGGAGACCTCCTCATAGCTCTCTTCGTCGTTGAGGATGGTGCGCCAGAGGCCGTTCTCCGTCTGCAGGAGCTTGAGTGCAGCCAGATGCTCGGCGAGCGAGCCGGCGATCTCCAGATACTTCGGGTAGAGATAGCACTCGGGCAGCGTGCGGCCGACCTGGCTCATCGTGTAGGCGGCCCATGCATTGGCGCGGCCCCAGTAGAAGCCGGAGAGATGGGTCTTGCTCACATGGCTGTAGCCGTGGTACCACAGGCCGGTCTTCTCGTCCTGCAGGTACTGGATATGCCAGTAATACTGGTTGAGCGCGTCGTCGACGAGTTCCTTGTCGCCGAACATGACGCCGGCGCGGAGCATGAAATACGCCGCCATGAAGAGTGTATCCGCCCAGCACTGCTCCGGAAAGTCGTTCTTGTCGGAGACCGTGTGCTGAAGCACATTGTCTGCAAAGCGCAGCGCATTATGGCGCAGATAGTTGAGCTTGCTCATGGCGATGGTCTTGTATTTCTCGTCGCCGGTCGCTTCGTAGAGCGTGAGCATCGCATGGCCCATCGCGCAGGTGTTGACCGTCCAGTTGGGCAGACCCAGCTCGATATACTCGTCCACGCGCGCCTTGAGCAGATCAAAATACTCCTTGTTGCCGGTGACGCGGTATACCTCGCAGATGCCCAGATAGGCGACGCCGCAGGGCCAGTCCCACATCATATCCATGTTCATGGTCTGACGGACGACTGCGTCAATTGCGGACAGGACGCGCTCCCGGTCAAAACTGATTTTTGCCATCGTGGTTCCCTCCTGATATGGACGCGGGCTGTATCGCTCTGCCCGCAGCGTTTGATTGTTAATATAATTATATCAGAACGCATGGGAAGAAAGCAAACCGGACAACGGTTCAGACTGCACAAATTCAAGCAACTTCTGCGCAAATCCGACCATCCTTTCCGGCGCGGACCGGGGCAGGCGGCGGGGCGGGCGGACAGCGCCGCGCGGCGTGGTGCGGATACGGCGGATGCGCGGGAAAGTGCGGACGCACCCGGAGCAATTGAAAGACCAAATAGGTTAATTCAGGACGTAATGAAAGTTTATTTGCGTTCTTTATTTTTGTGTGTGCAGGCCGTATAATAGGAATGATGAAGCCGGATTCGACATGCGGAAGGACGTGAGCCTTGTGATATATGATCAGATGACAGAGGTGAAAATCGGCGCAGGATTCTCTGCCGGCGCAGCGTCTGCGGCGGGCAGGACAGCGCCGCATTTTGTGCGCGTGCCTGCGCCGGACGGGCGATACCGCGTGCGCGTGCGCATCGATGCGCAGCAGGATGTGAAGGATGCGCTGCTCTTTGGCAACAGGCGCCGCCTGCTCTGGCGCGGCGATCTGGCGGCGGGCAGCATTACAGAGATTGAGGCGCTGTGCGCCGTGCATCCGTATCTGCCCGATGGCGTGGAGGAGCCGGTGCAGAGCGAGGGGGTTGAGCTGGCGCTTGCCGCCGCCGGCGCGCGGATCGAGGCTGCGCAGGCGGAGACGACTGACGTTCCCGCGCTGCTGCTGATGGGCGATTCCACGGTCACCGATCAGGGTGCGTTTGCGCCGTATGCGCCGGGCGCGACGTACTGCGGCTGGGGTCAGATGATGCAGCTGTATCTGGGGCTGCACGCCGTGGTGATCAACTTTGCCCGCTCCGGCCTGACGGTGGAAACCTGCCGGGAGCAGGGACTTTACGCGCTTGTGAACGGGCAGCTGAGGCCGGGCGATCTGGCGCTGATGCAGTTTGGCCATAACGATCAGAAGCGGCCGCATCTTCAGGCGGACGGCGGCTATGCGCAGGCGCTGCGCGTCTTCATTGACGAGCTGCGCGCCCGCGGGGCAACGCCCGGCGTCGTGACGCCGCTGGCGAGGAACAGCTGGTGGAACGAGCGCGAGTATAACGATATGCTCCTGCCGTTTGCGGGCGCGGCAGCGCGCGTGGCGTCGGAGAAGGGCGTGCCGCTCATCGACCTGCATGGCTATATGAAGGGCGTCCTTCTGGATACAGGCCGCGATGCGGCGAAGCCGCTCTTCCATATCGGCGACTATACGCATACCAACGACTTTGGCGCGTATCTGGCAGCGGGCTATGTCGCCGGGCAGATGGCGGCGCAGGGGATAGCACCCGCGCAGGAGCAGGCGGCGTGGACGCCGCACGGCCCGTACGACGTCGCAGCAAATGATCAGGGCGATGAGTCGCTGCCGCCGACGGGGCTTGAGGCGCTGTACCGCGGGTATGAGCAGAACGCGCCGGACAGGGCGCTCACGCGCATTGAGGCGCTGGAGCTGGTCTGCCGTACGTGCGGCCTGTTCGCCTCGAACGCGGAGACCGAGCTGCCGCAGGATGCTGCGGGCCTGCCGCAGGGGGATATCGACAATGTGCGCTGTGCGCTGCAGTCCCGGCTGATGGAGCAGGGGCCGCTGCTGCCGCATGAGCCGGTGAGTGCGGAGATGTTTATGCGCATCCTTGCGCGGGGCTATGCGATGCGCCGCCATGCGGCGGAGCTGCCGGAGGCCGCGCCGGGTATGATCACAAGGGCGCAGGCGGCGGCTCTTTGCCGCAGCGTGCAGATCTGACGGGAACCGACAGGCGGGGAAGCCTGTATCAATAAGAAACAATTCAGGAGGACATCAGTATGGCGAAGATTATCGTCAATGCAAGCCGCTCTGTGGGTACGATCAATCCGAATATCTATGGTCATTTCGCGGAGCATCTGGGCCGTCTGATCTACGGAGGCATCTTTGTCGGCGAGAATTCCGACATCCCGAATGTCAACGGCATGCGCGTGGACGTCGTGGAGGCGCTCAGGAAGATGCGCATCCCGGTGCTGCGCTGGCCGGGCGGCTGCTTCGCCGACACCTATCACTGGAAGGACGGCATCGGCCCGAAGGAGAGCCGCGCGACCATCGTCAACACCAACTGGGGCGGCGTGACCGAGGATAACAGCTTCGGTACGCATGAGTTCATGGAGCTGTGCCGCCAGCTGGGCTGCGAGGCGTATTTCTCCGGCAACGTCGGCTCGGGCACCGTGCAGGAGATGAGCGACTGGATCGAGTACTGCAACATGGGCGGCATCTCCCCGATGTCCCAGCTGCGCCGCGCGAACGGGCAGGATGCGCCGTGGAACGTCAAGTTCTGGGGCATCGGCAACGAGGCGTGGGGCTGCGGCGGCAACATGACCGCGGCGTACTATGCCGACGAGTGCCGCAGGTACTCCACCTACATGCGCAACTACAGCCCGGATCATAAGATCGTGAAGATCGCCTGCGGCGCGAATGCGCTGGACTACAACTGGACGAAGACCGTCGTCGAGCATGCAGGCCATATGATTGACGCGATCAGCCTGCATTACTATACGCTGCCGACCAACGACTGGCAGGGCAGCAAGGGCTCCTCGACCGAGTTTGACACCAAGCTCTACTATGAGACGCTGGATCACACGCTCTTCATGGACGAGCTGGTGGAGAACCACAGCCGCGTCATCCGCGTGGCGGGCAAGGGCAAGAAGATCGGCCTCGTTGTGGACGAGTGGGGCACGTGGTATGACGTGGAGCCCGGCACGAACCCCGGCTTCCTCTACCAGCAGAACTGCATGCGCGACGCGCTGGTCGCCGCGATCAACCTCAATATCTTCAACAACCACTGCGATACCGTCATGATGACGAACATCGCGCAGGTGGTCAACGTGCTGCAGGCTGTCATCCTCACCGAGGGCGACCAGATGCTGCTCACGCCGACCTACCATGTCTTTGAAATGTACAAGAATCATCAGGGCGCGCAGCAGCTGGAGTGCTACGCCCAGACGAGGATGATCGGCGTGGAGAGCGCGAAGGTGCCGCAGCTGCATGCCAGCGCCAGCCGCGATGAGCAGGGCAATATTCTGCTGACCATCGCCAACCTTGACGAGAGCGAGAGCTGCCCGGTCAGCTGCCTGATCGCGGATGCGGCCTTCACCTCCGTGAGCGCGCGCGTGCTGGCTGGCGACCCGCATGCGCATAACACCTTTGACAGCCCGGAGAATGTGGTGCCGGTGGAATTCGCCGTCACGGTCGAGAACGGCGAGATCTGCGCTGTGCTGCCGGCCTGCAGCGTCTGCGCCATCACGCTTAAGGCGTAAGCATGGAGACGGGGAAGACGCGCTGCCGGCAGTGCCTGCTGCGCGAGATGCTTGACCCGCAGGAATATGAGAGGACGGTGGAGCGTGTGCGCCGGGCGCTGAGCCCGCGCGCCCGCACGCCCGACGAGGAATATGAGGCGAGGCTGGCGGCCTGCCGCGCATGCGACCAGCTGCAGAACGGCACCTGCATGCAGTGCGGCTGCATGGTGGAGATGCGCGCGATGCGCAGGGACAGCCACTGCCCGCCGCCGCGCAGGCGCTGGTGAGGCGTCTGCCCGATCAACAGGAGGAAACGAACATGGAGAAGCTGCTGCTGAACGTCCTTGCGACGGACAGCGCTGTCACCCTCTGGTGGGAGAAGCCGGCGAAGGCCTCCCGGGACCAGCATTATGAGGTGACGCATGACGACGGCGAGGCGATCGACGTCGGCTGCTCGCACTACACATTTGACGGCCTTGCGCCGGCGTCTGCACATACGGTATCCGTCCGCTGTACGGCGGGCGGGGAGGCGATGTGCGCGCAGGCGGAGATCGTCACCCGCGCCGCGAGGAGGCGCGTTGACGTGACGCAGCCGCCGTACTGCGCCGTTGGCGACGGGCAGACGCTCAATACCGCAGCGCTGCAGCGCGCGCTTGACGACGCCTCGGCGGATACCTGCGTGGTTTTCCCCGCCGGCGTGTATATGACCGGCGCGCTGCGCGGCCACAGCCATACGGAGATCTGGCTGGACGAGGGCGCTGTGCTGCAGGGTACGGCGAATGTGGAGGACTATCTGCCCCGGATCCGCAGCCGCTTTGAGGGCACGGAGATGGAGTGCTATTCCAGCGTGCTCAATTTCGGCGAGCTCGACCATGCGTCCGGGCCGAACTGCGAGGATATCCTCATCCACGGCCATGGCACGATCGCCAGCGGCGGTCAGACGCTGGCCCTGCGCGTGATTGAGAGCGAGCGCGAGCGGCTCAAGGATTTCCTCGCCGCCAACGCTGCGCTGGTCGCCACCTGCGAAAACGACCATACCATCCCCGGCCGTGTGCGCCCGAGGCTCATCAACCTGAGCAACTGCAAGGATGTGCGCATCAGCGGGCTGACGCTGCAGAACGGCGCATGCTGGAATGTGCACATGATCTACTGCGACGGGATCGTCACCGATCACTGTACCTTCCGCTCCGAGGGCGTATGGAACGGCGACGGCTGGGATCCGGACTCCAGCGAGAACTGCACGCTCTTTGCCAGCCAGTTCTATACGGGCGACGACGCGGTGGCGATCAAGTCCGGCAAGAACCCGGAGGGCAATGTGATCAACAAGCCCACACGCCATGTTCGCGTATTCGACTGCTACAGCGCGTTCGGCCATGGCATTGTCATCGGCAGCGAAATGAGCGGCGGTGTGGAGGATGTGGCGATCTGGGACTGCGACCTGCGCATCTCGATGAGCGGCTTTGAGATCAAGGCGACGAAGAAGCGCGGCGGCTATGTCCGCCATGTTTCCGTGCGCGACTGCGTGATCCCGCGCGTGATGATGCACTCCGTGCTCTATAATGATGACGGTATCGGCGCGGCTGTGCCGCCCGTGCTGTCGGACTGCCTGTTTGAGCGGCTTCAGCTCACGGGCATGTATCAGGCGTCGCATGACGGAGGCGACCTGCGCCCGTGCTGGCCGATTGAGCTGATCGGCTTTGACGTGCCGGGGCATGAGGCCCGGAATATCACCTTCAGGGACGTGACCATGGCCAACGGCGATATGGGCGTCATGATGAAATACACGAAGGATGTAACCCTTGAGCGAATCACTTGTCAGCAGGAGGTGTAAGCAGATGAAGCGTTGTCTTGCCGTGGATATCGGCGCGTCCAGCGGGCGGCATATCGTCGGCTGGATGGAGAATGGGGAGCTGCGCACCGAGGAGGTCTACCGCTTCCCCAACGGCGTCATGGAGCAGGACGGGCATCTCATCTGGGATACCGCTGCGCTGACGGAGCATGTCGTCGAGGGCATAGCCCGTGCGCTTGCGGCCTACCCGGATACGGCGAGCATGTCCATCGACACGTGGGGCGTTGATTATGTGCTCTTCCGGGGTGAGGAGGAGGTCATGCCCTGCTACGCCTACCGCGACAGCAGGACGGAGGCCGTCATCCCCATGGTGCATGAGAAGGTTCCGTTCGAGACGCTCTATGCGCATACGGGCTGCCAGTTCCAGCCGTTTAATACGATCTATCAGCTCTGCAGCGATCTGCAGGCGGGCCGCCTTGCGAGCGTGACCGGCATGCTGATGATGCCGGAATACCTGATGTACAAGCTCACGGGCGTGATGGCGAGGGAATACACCAACGCCACCACGATGGGCATGATCTGCGCGGAGACCGGCGAATTTGATCTGGACATCGCCGATCAGCTGGGTCTGCCGCGCGCGCTCTTCCCGAAGCTCAGCCAGCCGGGCACGGCGCTCGGGCAGCTCCGCCCGGAGATTGCATCGCGTGTCGGCGGCAATCTGACCGTCATGCTCTGCGCAACGCACGACACCGGATCCGCAGTCGAGGGCATCCCGATGGAGGGCAACGAGCCCTACATCTCCTCCGGCACATGGTCGCTGCTGGGCGTCAAGACCCAGAAGCCCATTACCGACGCGGGCAGTATGGCCGCCAACTACTCCAACGAGGGCGGCGTCGGGTACAACCGCTACCAGAAGAACATCATGGGCATGTGGCTGGTGAACTGCCTGCAGAAGGAGCTCTGCCCGGACATGCCGTTCCCGGAGATCGTGAAGGCCGCCGAGGCAAGCGGCTGCGCTGCGCTGGTGGACGCCAATGCGCAGATGTTCCTCGCCCCCAAGAGCATGAAGGCCGCCTTTGACGAGGCGACCGGCGGCGCGTGTGTGAGCGTCGGCGATTATTTCCGCTGCGCGTATGCGAGCCTCGCCGTCAGCTATCAGCAGGCGATTGAGGAGCTGGAGCGCAACACCGGCAGGACGTATGAGAAGCTCTACATCGTCGGCGGCGGCGCGAAGAATGCCTTCCTCAACGCTCTCACGCAGCAGGCGACGGGCAAGCAGGTCGTCGCCCTGCCGATTGAGGCGACGGCGCTGGGCAACCTGATCATCCAGATGAAAAACTGATATGGAGGTTTTCGAAATATGAGCTACATGGAAGCAAAGGCAAAGTACGAGGCGCTGGGCGTCGATGTGGAGGCGGCCATTGCGAGGCTGAAGACTGTTCCGGTCTCTATCCACTGCTGGCAGGGCGACGATGTGCGCGGCTTTGACACCGACCCCAGCAAGCCCCTGACCGGCGGCATCCAGACCACCGGCAACTACCCGGGCCGCGCCCGCACGCCGGAAGAGCTGATGGCCGACTTTGACGTCGTGCTCTCCCTCTGCCCCGGCATGAAGAAGATCAGCCTGCACGCCTCTTATGCGATCTTTAGCGAGGAGAACGGCGGCTGGGTCGACCGCGATAAGCTGGAGCCCAAGCACTTTAAGCAGTGGGTGGACTACTGCAAGTCCCGCGGCATCGGCGCGGACTTCAACCCGACGTTCTTCTCCCATCCCAAGTGCGATCCGCTGACCCTGTCCTCCCCGGATGAGGAGACCCGTAAGTTCTGGATTGAGCACGGCAAGGCTTCCATCCGCATCAGCACGTATCTGGCTGAGGAGCTGGGCCAGCCCTGCGTCATGAACATCTGGACGGGCGACGGTTTCAAGGACATCCCGGCCGACCGCCTTGGCCCGCGCAAGCGCTACCGCGAGGCGATCGACGAGATCCTCTCCGAGCCGTTTGACTTCAAGAAGGTCAAGCCCTGTGTGGAAAGCAAGGTCTTCGGCATCGGCGTGGAGGCGTACACCGCCGGCAGCAGCGAGTTCTCCCTCGTCTATGCCGCGATGAACATGGATAAGTGCATCCCGCTCATGGACAATGGCCACTACCACCCGACCGAGATGGTCTCCGACAAGATCCCGGCGCTGCTGGCGTTCTTCCCGGAGATTGCGCTGCACGTCACCCGCCCCGTCCGCTGGGACAGCGACCATGTCGTGCTGCTGGACGACGAGACGAAGGAGATCTGCAAGGAGATCGTGCGCTGCGGCGGCCTTGACGGCAGCGTGAACATCGCGCTTGACTATTTTGACGCATCCATCAACCGCGTCGCCGCGTGGACGGTGGGCATCCGCAATGCGCAGAAGGCGCTGCTGATGGCGCTGGTGACCCCGCATGCGTACCTGAAGGACCTGCAGGACAGCGGCGACTTCACCACCCTGCTGGTTGCGCAGGAGGAGATCAAGACCCTGCCGTTCGGCGAGGTCTGGGCGCAGTACTGCCGCGAGTGCGGCGTGCCGGAGGACGGCGCGTGGCTGCCGAAGGTGAAGCAGTACGAGCAGGATGTGCTGCTCAAGCGCGCATAAGCCGACCCGCTTGAATTGGCGCAAAGCGAAGAACGGCGCAGGGACTGCTCCCTGCGCAGGGTTTCAGGGGCAATGCCTCTGAGAAGGAGGACACACAAATGGGCATGCTTGACATTTCGGTCATGAAGCGATATATCCGCATGGCGGACGACGGCTGGCATCAGGGCTGGCATGAGCGCAACGGCGGCAATCTGACCTACCGCCTGACGAAGGAGGAAGTGGACGAGATGCGTCCCTTCTTCGACGAGACCCCGCGCCCGTGGGTGAACATGGGCGTGACGGGCGCGAATCTTGCGGGCGAGTACTTCCTGTCCACGGGCAGCGGCAAGTACTTCCGCAATGTGATTCTTGATCCGGCGGACAGCCTCTGCGTGGTCGAGATCAACGACAAGGGCGACAGCTACCGCATCGTCTGGGGCCTTGTCAACGGCGGCCGCCCGACGAGCGAATTCCCGAGCCACTTCATGAATCATTCCGTGCGCGTGGCGGCGACGGACGGCGCGTGCCGCGTGATCTATCATGCGCACCCGGCGAATATCATCGCCATGACCTATGTGCTCCCGCTGACGGACCGCGACTTCAGCCGCGCGCTGTGGAAGAGCGCGACGGAGTGCCCGGTCGTCTTCCCGGGCGGCGTGGGCGTTGTGCCGTGGATGGTGCCGGGCGGCGCGCAGATCGCGCTGGCGACCTGCGAGAAGATGAAGGAATACGAGGCGGCTGTCTGGGCGCACCACGGCCTGTTCGTCTCTGGCCCGGATTTTGACACCACGTTCGGCCTGATGCATACGATCGAGAAGTCTGCGCAGATCTGGGTGCTGCAGAAGTCCACCGGCCTGCCGGAGATCCAGACCATCGCCGACGACGAGCTCAAGGCGATCGCCCGCGACTTCAAGGTTCAGCTGCGCGAGGAGTTCCTCGACTAAGACGATGCGCGGCGGCGTCCGCCGCCGACAGAAATCAGGAGGGAAACATATGGAACGCATGGCATGGAAGGGCCGCATCAAGCCCGGCTGCAAGGCGGAGTACATCCGCCGCCATGATGAGATCTGGCCGGAGATGAAGGCGCTGCTCAAGTCCGCCGGCATCTGCAACTACACCATCTTCGCCAATGGCGAGGAGCTGTTTGGCTACTACGAGTGCGAGAAGGGCATTGAGTTCGCCGAGCGCACGCAGGCGGGCAGCCCGATCGTCGACCGCTGGAATGAGTACATGGCTGATATCCTTGAGCTGGAGATGGACCCGGTGACCGGCGCTCAGCCCAAGCTCGAGCCGGTGTTCAGACTGGACTGATCCTTAAACCAAAAATATGAAGCAGGCTCCCCCGGGCGGGGAGCCTGCTGCTGTTGTTTTTTGGGGTTACAGACCGGAGGTGTTGTATTCCGCCGGCGTGAGCGTATCAAACAGGGGATTGACATACAGGACGGAGAAGCCGATCTCCATCTCATACCAGATGATGCGCGTGCCGTCTGCCAGCGCCCAGCAGGCGCGGTTGTCGATCTCCCACGACGGATCGAAGGGATAGTCATAGATGCGCGCCATGATCTCCTCGCTCTCCGCGCCGGAGATCGTGCCGGGATTTCCGTATTTCTGCGTCAGTGCGCCGCGGATGTACTGGCGCTTGTACCCGGCGTGGGAGGCACTGTCCTCATGCGTGCGGAAGACATACTGCACGGCGGCCAGATCCTCACCGGCGAAGACATAGTCCATCTCCGCCTGGTAATTGCTGACGGCGGCGTCCAGATACATGCAGATGGAGTAGGTCATCTGCGATACCGAATCGGGCGTTCCTTCCATGCGCATGACATCCATCATGGTGCTGTCCCATGTGACGCCGCTGCGCAGGGAAAAGGCAGGCTGCGCCAGCGCCGGACAGGCGGCGAGGAGGATAACGGTAAGCAGCAGGGCGGCGATTCTCTTCATGGCGGTCACTCCTTTTTGCAGTGCTGCATGCAGTATAACATGGATCATGCGTGCGGGCAAGACCAGGGTATGGAGCAGAAAGAAAGGACGGTGCGCCCGTATCCGGGGCATACCGTCCATGGTATGCGGTTTATTCCGCCTCCACGAAGGTGACGCCGTATGCGTCCGGCCCGATGTGCGCGGCGATGGCCGGGCCGATCGCGCTGAGCAGCTCCTCATTGACGCTGACGCCGCGCTCGGAGAGCTTGCGGATGAGCGACAGGCAGTTGTCCCTGGCATGGGAGTAAAGCGGGATGACCGGGTGATCCGGGTCGATGCGCATGGAGGCGACGCGCTGGGCGAGGCTCTCGATGGCGCGGTGGCGGCCGAATGCCTTGCCGGCGAGCGCAATCCGCCCCTCCTGCGTGACCTCAAGTAAAGGCTTGAGCCGGGCGAGGGAGCCGATGCCGGCGACGGCCTTGGGGATACGCCCGCTGCGCGCGAGGTTATCCAGCGTGTCAAGGCTGGCATAGAGGCGGATGCGGTGCCGGATGGATGCAATGCGCGCGGCGGCCTCGGCGGCGAGCAGCCTGCCCTCGTCGCGCAGGCGGCAGGCAAAGAGCACCAGCAGCTTCTGCGCGGCGGCGCCGCAGAGGGAATCGACGATGTGAATCCCGTCGTAGTCGAGCATGGACAGGGCGAGCTTCGCGCTCTGCAGCGTGCCGGAGAGCGCAGAGGAGATGCCGATGTAGATCGCGGTCTCGCCCGCAGCTTTCACGGATTCAAAGACGCTCAGGAATGCTTGCGGCGAGGGCTGGGAGGTGCGGATGCGCTCGCCCGCGAAGGAACGGCGCCAGAGCTCCTCCTCGGTCAGCTCGTCGCTGGAGATGTATTCGTCGTCGCCGAAGATGACGCCGGTCGGGATGCACTGGACGCGCCAGTGCGCCAGCTCCTCGCGGCTCATGTCGGCTGCGGAATCGGTGATGATAACCATGATGAGTTCCTTTCATGGGGCTGCGCGCGGAAGAAAACGGCGTGACTCCGGATGAATGCGCTGATCGTATACAAATTGAACTTAAACGGATTATAAACGCTTAACGGGATCTTGTCAAGAAACAGCGTACAGCTTGAATCGAAGGACGGCATCAGGTACAATGAGGGAAGGAAGAAACGCGGCTGCATGCCGCGCATAGGCTTGGACATACGGAGGATTTGTATGGGCATGACATTCATCACGCCGGCGGCGCCGGTCGATCATCCCCGGTTCCTGCATCAGTTTGCCTGTGGGGACGTTTGCCGGGCGGAGCTGAGGATCACAGGCCTTGGCCTGTATCGCGCATACATCAACGGGCGCCGCGTGGGCGGCGATTACCTGACCCCTGGCTTTAATGACTACGATGCATATCTGCGCGTGCAGACCTATGACGTCACGGAGCTGCTTGCGCAGGAGAATGTCATTGAGGTGTATATGGGCGAGGGCTGGTATATGGGCCGCCTCGGCTTTGACGGCGGGCAGACCTGCCGCTGGGGCAGCCGCTATCTGCTCGCCGCGGAGCTGACCATCACGAATGCCGACGGCAGCGCGACACGGATCGCGGCGGACGGCACATGGCGGGCCGCGCCCTCCTGCATCACCGGCGGCAACATCTATGACGGCGAGACGCGGGACGACACGCGCGCTGTGGGCGAGACCGTACCCTGCGTGGCTGCGGAGACGGACTATCGCCTTGAGGATCAGTTCTCCCCGCCGATCCGCGCTGTAGGCGAGCTGAAGCCGACGCTCATCATCACGCCGAAGGGGGAGCAGGTGCTCGACTTCGGGCAGAATATGGCGGGCGTGATCCGCTTTGTCAACCGCCTGCCTGCGGGGCGCACCATGCGCATCCAGACGGGCGAGGTGCTGCAGCAGGGCAGCTTCTACCGGGACAATCTGCGCACGGCGAAATCTGAGTTTGTCTATACCTCCGACGGCGTGGTGAAGGATGTGGAGCCGATGTTCACGTTCTTCGGCTTCCGCTATGCGAAGGTCGAGGGCGTTGACGCGGTCGCCCCGGGGGACTACACGGCGGTCGTCCTCTCCTCCGACCTGAGGCAGACGCTGGAGGCCGGCACCGGTCATGCCGGGATCAACCAGCTGATGCGCAATACATGGTGGGGGCAGAGGAGCAACTTCCTTGATGTGCCGACGGACTGCCCCCAGCGCGACGAGCGGCTTGGCTGGACGGCGGATACGCAGGTGTTCGTCAATACGGCGTGCTACCAGATGGACTGCAAGGCATTCTATACGAAGTATATGCGCGATATGCGCGCGGATCAGGTGCTCTACGGCGGCGGCGATTTGCCGCAGTACAGCCCCAGCCTCAAGGGCGCGGGCAATCACGGCGGCGCTGTCTGGGCGGACGCCGGCACGATCATCCCGTGGGATATCTATATGAACTACGGCGACAAGGCGCTGCTGGCGGAGACCTACCCGATGATGCGCGACTATGCCGAGTATCTGATCCGAGAGGACGCGCGGCTGGGCGGCACGCATGTGGTGTATGACCAGTTCACCTATGGCGACTGGCTCGCGCAGGACGGCATCACCCCGCAGTCCCTCAAGGGCAGCACGGACGACGCGTATATTCAGGGCGTGTACTGTATGCACTCCATCGAGCTGACGGCGAAGGCTGCGGCGGAGCTTGGCTATGAGCAGGACGCCGCGCGCTACGGAGAGTTCGGCGCGCAGATCCGCTCGGCGCTGCTTGACGAGTATGTCTCCCCGGCGGGCAACCTGACGATGGACACGCAGACGGGCTTTGTGCTCGCCCTGCGCTACGGCCTCTTCCGCGACCGGGAGAAGATGATCGCCGGCCTGCGCCGCCGTCTGCGGCTGGATCTGTGCCGCATCCGCAGCGGATTCACCGGCGCGCCGCTGATGCTGCCGGTGCTCTTTGACAACGGCATGGGCGACATGGCCTGCCGCATGCTCCTTAGGGAGCAGTTCCCCGGCTGGCTCTACAGCGTGAACCTCGGCGCGACCACCATCTGGGAGCGTTGGAACAGCCTGGAGAGCGACGGCTCCATCTCCGGCACGGGCATGAACAGCCTCAACCACTACGCCTACGGCAGCGTTTGCGAGGCGATCTACAGCCGCATCATGGGCCTGCGCTGCGCCGCCCCGGGCTGGACGCGCGCGCAGATTGCGCCGTATATCGACGGCAGGCTCGGGCATGCGTTCATCCGGTTTGATTCGCCGGCGGGCCTGTGGTCGGTCTCGTGGCGCATTGAGGAGGACGGCTTGCTGCATGTTGAGGCGCAGGTGCCGCAGGGCGCGGCGGCGCACCTCGTCCTGCCGGATCACCCGCAGGGCTATGAGGCGGAGCTTAGCGAGGGCTCCTACAGCTATACCTATCAGCCGACGCGCGATTATCTCCATCCCTACAGCCTCGATTCCCTGTGCATGGATGTGATGGCCAACAGGGAGGCGGCGGAGCTGATCCGGCAGGCGGAGCCGGTGTTCTATGCGCAGCTGTCCGACCCGGACGGCGAGTACGGCTCGATGACGGTCCGGCAGGCGGCGGGCACCATGTGGCATATCAACCCGCAGGCGGTGCTCGATCTGGAGCCTGCGCTGCGCGCCATCCGTGTCTGAACGGTAAAAGAATATGCGCTCCGGCGCGGGCCTGCAGGGAAAAGCTCCCTGCCCCGCGCCGGAGTATGATATATATAGGATATACGGGAAAAGAGCGGAGGAATGCCGATGATCTATGTGATGGCGGATCTGCACGGCGAATACGGCAAGTACAGGGCGATGCTGGAGCAGATCGGCTTCGGCGCGGAGGACACGCTGTATATCCTCGGAGACGTGGTCGACCGCGGGCCGCATCCCATGCGCATCCTGCAGGACATGGCGCGCCGGCCGAACGTGATCCCGATCCTCGGCAATCACGATGCGATGGCGCGCGTGCTGCTGCGCAAGCTGATGGTCGAGGTGACGGCGGAGAACTGCGAGACCTATATAGACATGACGCTCATGCGCCAGATCATGGACTGGCAGATGAACGGCAGCCGCAGCACGATGGCGGAGTTCCGCGCGCTGAGCATGTTCGGCAAGCTGGATATGCTTGACTATCTGGACGGCTTCCGCCTGTATGCGCAGGTTGATATCGGGGAGCGCAGGTTCATCCTCGTGCATGCGGGGCTGTCCGGCTTTGACGCTTCGCGCCCGATGGACAGCTATACGGCGGACGAGCTGATCTTTGACCGGCACGATATGGATCGCGTATACTTCGGCGACGGCCGTACCCTGATCGTCACCGGGCATACGCCGACTCTCGCGCTCAGCGGAAAGGCGGAGATCCTCCGCCGCGGCGAGAGCATCTGCATCGACTGCGGCGCGGCGTTCCCCGGCGGGCGGCTTGCCTGCCTGCGCCTTGACGACATGGTGGAGTTTTATGTCTGACTTCTGTAAATGTTGGGGTTGACAAAGTGTCATTTGCATGATATGATCATGACACAGCAAACAAAGGAGGACGTCGGCATGAGGATTCGCATTGCGTATGGCAGGAATACCCTGTATTACCGCCGCAGTGCGGGCTCTTTGTGTGGCGTCTGATGGGATTCAGCTCAGATTAAAGCCAGTCAAAGCGGCTCTTCTTCATTGGGAGGGCCGCTTTTCCTATGCCCCGTTATCTGCTGGTATGCAGCGGGATTTCCTGCTGGGCATGACAAATCGTCAAATTCGGAGGGAACAGCATGATCGTAATTCTGAGACCGGATACGGCCGAGGGCCGGATAAAGCAGCTGATTGCGCAGATCGAGGAGAAGGGCGTCTCCATCCATTTCAGCCGGGGCGTGCATGAGACCATTCTCGGCCTCGTCGGCGATACGACACATGTGGATGAGGACTGGCTCCGGGCGATTGATATCGTGGCGGATGTCCGCCGCATATCCGAGCCGTACAAGCTGGTCAATCGCCGCTTTCATCCGGACGATACGCACATTGACGTGTGCGGCAGGAGGATCGGCGAGGGCACATTCGCGGTGATGGCGGGCCCCTGCTCGGTGGAGAGCGAGGCGCAGCTGCTGGGGGTGGCGCAGGCCGTCAAGGCGAGCGGCGCGACCTGCCTGCGCGGCGGCGCATTCAAGCCGAGGACGTCGCCCTATTCCTTCCAGGGGCTGGAGAATCAGGGGCTGGCGCTGCTGCGCGAGGCGCGCCGCGTGACGGGCCTGCCGATTGTCACGGAGATCATGAGCGAGATGCAGCTGGATGATTTCGCCGATGTGGATATCATTCAGGTCGGCGCGCGCAATATGCAGAATTTCCGCCTGCTCAAGGAGCTGGGGCACAGCAAAAAGCCTGTGCTGCTCAAGCGCGGCCTCTCCTCGACGATGGAGGAGCTGTTTATGAGCGCGGAGTACATCCTCGCCGGCGGCAACGACAACGTGATCCTCTGCGAGCGCGGCATCCGCACATTCGAGAAGATGATCCGCAACAATCTGGATATCTCCGCCGTGCCGCTGATCAAGGCAAAGACGCACCTGCCGGTGATCGTGGATCCGTCGCATGCGGCGGGCATCGCATGGATGGTGGAGCCGCTGGCGCGCACGGCTATCGCCGCCGGCGCGGACGGCCTGATGATCGAGGTGCACAACGACCCGCAGAAGGCACTGTGCGACGGCGCGCAGAGCCTGAGGCCGGATCAGTTTGACGCGCTGATGCAGGATGTGCGCAGGCGCGCGGAGTTCGAGGGAAAGGCCATGCAGTAAGGGCCGGAGGGACACAAAAAAGCAGGGGATCGCGGATCCTCTGCTTTGCTTTTGGGCGCTGCCGCTGGTCAGGCGAGCGGCTTTTTGCTGGGCGTGCCCGCCTTGCGCGGGTAGGGCTTGGGGGTCTTTCCCGTCTTGTCGGTGACCAGCAGCATGTGCTGCCAGTCGTCCCGCCCGGGGATGGGCGCGGGGTATACGCCGCGCACCGCGCCGCCGAGCACGAAGGCGGCGCGCTTGGCCGCGGTGAGCTCGTCCTGCACGCCGGGACCCTTCCATGCGATGGCTGCGCCGCCCGTCTTTACGAACGGGAGGGTCAGCTCCGCCAGCACGGCGGCGCTCGCCACGGCGCGGGAGACCGCGGCGTCGTATTGCTCGCGGTGCGCCTCCATGCGGGCGGCATCCTCCGCGCGGGCATGGAGGGTCGTTGCCTTCAGCCCGAGGCGGGAGAGTGCGTCCGTGAGGAAGCCGATGCGCTTTTGCAGCGCGTCGAGGAAGGTCATCTCAAGATCGGGGCGCAGGATGAGCAGCGGCATGCCGGGAAAGCCCGCGCCCGTGCCCACGTCGATCACCTTCGCCGAGGGCACAAGCAGCCCCTGCGCCAGCGGCGCGGCGCTGTCCAGGTCGTGGCGGTCGACGCGCTCATCCTCGTCAAGGACGGCGGTCAGGTCCATCCGCGCGTTGTATTCATCCAGTATGGCATGGAAGGCCTCAAAGCGCTCCATCGCCGTCTGATCGAAGGCGACGCCCATCTGCGTCAGGCCGTTGGCCAGTCTCTCTCTGTTCATAGCATGCTCTCCAGCCAGAATTTGATCCAGCTGAGTCCCTCCCGGAAATGGTTTTTGATGAAGTACTCGGGCTTGGATGGGCTGCCCTTGCCCGTGGCGCGGATCCCGGCCTGACGGCACAGCTCCAGCGCGCGCGCGACGTGGTAGTCGCTGGTGACGACGAGCGCCTGCGTCAGCCCCCTGTGCTCCATGATCGCCTTGGCGTAGTCAAGGTTCTGGCGGGTGTTGAAGGAGGCGGTCTCCGCGATGACGTCCTCCTGCGGGACGCCGGCGTCAATCAGCCAGTCGCGCATGACGTCGCCCTCTGCGCGCGGCTCGTTTCCTCCCTGCGCACCGCAGACGATGATGATCTGCCGATGCTGGCGGTAGGTTTCCAGCGCGGCAGTCAGGCGGCGGCGCAGCGCCTCGGAGGGCGTGCCGTCCGGCTTGACCTGCGCGCCAAGCACGATGATCACGTCGGATTCCTGCTGCGGGGGCAGCGTCTTTTCTTTGATATAGACGAAGCCGATCAGCCCCGCCGCCGCGAGCAGGCAGAGCAGCACAAGCGCAGCAATCCCCATCAGCAGCCTCCTTATGATACAGCCTGTTTTCATAGTATCTCCTTATCGGGTAACCGCGGAGAGGAAGAGGAGCCCCTCGTCCTCCTCCTTGAGGGTGCCGCGCCGGCCGGGCACATTGCTGCTGCGCATCACATAGCTGACGCTGCTCTCGCCGCCCGTCTCGCTGTGCTCCGTCATGGAGTACACCTCGCTGCCGCTGAAGATCAGATGATCCACCACGCCGATGTGCAGCGGGCTCAGCGCCTGAATGACCGCCGTGGTGGCTTCGTAGTCCGCCTGAGACGGCTGCGCGATGCCGCCGGGGTGGTTGTGGATGAGCAGTACGCCGCAGGCGTGATGACGGATGGCGATCTGCGCCACGGTGCGCGGATAGACGGGCACCTCGTCCACTGTTCCCTGATGCAGCAGCCGCGTGTAGATGGCGCGGCTCTGCTTATCGAGGCAGACGATGTAGAACCGCTCGTCGTGGACGCCGAAGAAGAGCGAGGCGGCGTAGCGCTTGGCCAGCGCGGGTGTCTCCAGCAGGGGACGGTCGCCCATGGCGCTTTTGACATAGCGCCCCAGCAGGCTGGGGATCAGGCAGAGGAAGGACGCCGTCTTCGGCCCCACGCCGCTGATCTGCATCAGGTCATTCTGGTCTGCGTCGAGCACGCCGCTGAGCGAGCCGAAATGATCGATGAGCGTATGCGCAAGGGGATTGACGTCCTTCTGGGGAATGACAAAGGTGAGCAGCAGCTCAAGCACCTCATGCTGGGAGAAGCCGTCAAGCCCCTCCTGCAGGAATCGCTCGCGCAGGCGCTCTCTGTGCCCCGCGTGGATTGAGCTGTCCTTGTCCGTCATTGCAGCCCCTCCTTTTTTATGCGTTGTTCATCAGCAGATCGCAGAGCGCCTGCAGCGTATCGGCGACGGGCCGCCCCGTTGCATACAGGCGCTGCGCGTCGTTATGCCCCCAGGAGACCAGCACGCAGGATGCGCCCAGCGCCGCGGCGAGCTCCGCGTCGGCGACCATGTCGCCCACCAGCACGATATCGCTGCCGGCGAGGCCGAGGCGTTCCATCTGCCTGCGGCCGATGTCGGTCTTTTTGGCGGCACTCTCGTCCTTGAGGCCATCCACGGCGAGCATGTGCGGCGTCAGGCCAAGCGCGGCGCACTGCGCATCCAGCGAGGGCTGGTAGGTCGCCGAGAGCACGGAATGCGTATAGCCCGCCTGCGTCAGGCGCGCGAGCACGTCCGTGATCCCGGGGATCAGCCCGGCATCCACGACCTGCGCGTTGAAGGCGTCCAGCCAGAGGCGGCTGATCGTCTCATAGGGATGGACGCTGTAGTCAACGCCCAGCGCGGGGTAGAAGCCGCGCACGGGCATGGTCATGTGGCGGCGGTAATCGTCGATGGTGATGCGGGGCAGGCCAAGCCTGTCAAATACGTAGTTATCCACGTCCACGGACAGCTGCGTGTCGTTGAGCAGCGTGCCGTTGAAATCCCAGATGATGTGTTTCATGGCGCTTATTCTCCGTCGGTATTCATGGTCAGTATACGATGGATCGCACGTCTTCGCAAGCGTCTATTCGAAAAGCGCGCGGATATCCTCGGCCGTCAGCTGTGTGGGCATGGCCTCGCCTGCGGTGATCATCTGGTCAAAGAGCTCGCGCTTGCGTTCGCCGAGGCGGACGACCTGCTCCTCAATGGAGCCGCGCGTGATCAGCCGGATGACGTTGACGGTGTGCTTCTGCCCGATGCGGTGCGCGCGGTCGGTCGCCTGATCCTCCGCGGCGGGGTTCCACCACGGGTCAAAGTGGATGACGGTATCCGCGCCGACGAGGTTGAGGCCGGAGCCGCCCGCCTTGAGCGAGATCAGGAAGACCTGCCCCTCGCCGCCGTTGAAGCTCTCCACCAGCTCGATGCGCCGCTTTGGCGGGGTGTCGCCGTCCAGATACATGCAGGAGACGCCCGCCGCCTCCAGCCTGCGCTGCAGGATGCGGAGCATGCGGGTGAACTGAGAGAAGATGAGCGCGCGGTGCCCGGCCTCCAGCGCGCCGGGCAGGATATCCAGCAGCAGATCCATCTTGCCGCTGGAGGCGGCATAGTCCGGCAGCACCAGCGAGGGATGGCCGCAGATCTGGCGGAGCTCCGTGATGGCGGCGAGCACCTCAATGCGGCTGCGCCGGCCGATCATGTTTTCCACCTGCGGGCGCAGGCGCAGCAGGCTGGCCTGATAGACGCGGCGCTGCTCCTCGGTCATGTCGGCGGTCATCTGGATCTCGATCTTCTCCGGCAGTTCGCGCAGCACATCGCCCTTCAGTCTGCGCAGCAGGAACGGACGGATGCGCCTGCGCAGCACGTCGAGCTCCTCGCCTGTGCCGAATCGGTGCATGAACTGCGCGAAGGAGAGCAGATATCCCGGCAGCACGAAGTCAAAGATCGACCACAGCTCGCCCGGGTGATTCTCCATCGGGGTGCCGGTGAGGGCAAAGCGCGTGCCGGCCTTCAGCTGCTTAACCGCGCCTGCGCCCACGCTCATCGCGTTCTTGATGTACTGTGCCTCGTCAAGGATCGCGAAGCGGAAGGGGATCTGCGACAGCTGCGCGATGTCCCTTCGGATGAGCGGATAGCTGGTAATGTAGACGTCCACGCCGCAGTCCGGCGCGGCGAGGCGCGCGATAGTCTGTGCGCGGGCGGCCTGCGTGCCCTCCCCGGCGACGACGGACAGCTCCGGCGCAAAGCGGCGGATCTCCGCCATCCAGTTATAGACCAGCGACGTCGGCGCCACGACGATGGACGGGCGCCGCTCGCCGCTGCCGCGCGCCCACGAGAGCAGCGCGATGACCTGCAGCGTCTTGCCAAGGCCCATGTCGTCGGCGAGCACGCCGCCCATATGCAGCCGGTCCAGCGCCTGCATCCACATGAAGCCGCGGCGCTGATACGGGCGCAGCATGCTGTAGAGCGGCTCCGGGCAGGGCTCGCCGTCCGCGTCCATGGCGCGCACGGCCTGCTGCACGGAGTCATCCGCCGAGACGGGCAGGCCGCCCGCCTCGAGCAGGCTCATGAGATATGCCGCGCGGAAGGCGGCGACCTCCACCTCGCCGCGAAGCTGCGAGGCGTTGTCCTCCTCCTGCACGGGCTCCTGCGCGGCGGCGGCCTCGGCCAGCTCGCGCCATTCCTCCATATCCGTCAGGTCGAGGAAGGAGCCATCCTTCAGCCGGAAATAGCGCTTTCGGTCGCGCAGCGCCTGCAGGATCGCCATCAGCTCCGGCGCGGGCTCGCCGTCCTCGGTCATCTGCAGCTTCAGCGCGCCGTCCTGCATGCGCAGGGTGCCGGTGAAGTGCGGCCTGCGCGGGGACATCTTTCGGAATTCATCGGAGCAGTACACGTCCGCCGCAGAGCGCATCTCGTAGATGCCCTCGGTGAGGAAGCGATAGACGGGCTCCTGCCCCAGCAGCACGACGCGTCCCTTCTGCATCCTGAAGCCTGCAGAGGCCAGCAGATCCAGCACGCGGCGCTCGCCCTCGCTGTCGCGCAGCATCAGAAGGCGCTCGTCCCCCGGCAGGGGCGCGGGCTGCGGGCTGAAGGGATCGATCTCGTCGTCGCCGTACTGGAAGACGATGCGGCAGAGGACAGCCTTATCCTCGCGGTCAAAGTAGGCGCGGGTCTTCAGCGGGCGGCGGACGATGCGCTCAGCCAGCGCGCCGTCGATGGTCACCGTGCCAGCGCGCTCGAGCGCGGGCAGCAGCTCGGAGATCACGCGCCCGCTCTGCGCCGCATCAAAGCGGAAGGCGGCTGTGCCCTCGCGGCCGGACGCCGCCATGACCTTCACGATCTCGCGCTGCTCCTTAGGCAGACGCAGGACGTCGCCCTCGCAGAAGACGAACGACGCGCCCGGCTCCAGCAGCCGCAGCGATTTGGGCATCTGCGCGCGGATCT
Source organism: Clostridia bacterium (assembly GCA_017938795.1). Lineage (GTDB taxonomy): Bacteria > Bacillota > Clostridia > Christensenellales > Aristaeellaceae > Ventricola. The sequence goes on along the minus strand of JAGBAV010000122.1, from coordinate 10,422 downwards.
CCAGCTCGCGCCCGCTGGCCATCACGCCGAAAAGCAGCTCGGCCTGACCGTCAAAGACGCAGGGCACGGTGACGACCTCCTCGCCGAAGGAGATGCGGAACGGGCGCGCCATCAGCAGCTGCATCAGCCGCTTGAGGAAGCGGTCGGGCAGGGTGAGGAATTTGGCATCCAGCCCGGTCTGGACAAGACGCCCCTCCAGCTCGCAGACGTAGGCTGCGTCCTGCAGCAGGGCGATGATCTTCTTGTCCACGCCGTCAAAGCCCATCCACTCCGGCTCCAGCACAAAGCCCTTGCCAAAGGGCATGCTTGTCTTCTCCCGCAGCCCCTGCAGGAAAGCGGCCATCGACTTGACGACGTACATGCGTTCCTGGCCGACACGCAGCGCAACACGGATAGGCTCCCGCTCGCCGATGACGCGCAGGGTGACCTCCAGCTGCAGCGGGCTCTGCTCCGGCAGGACGCTCTGCAGCGTCTGCAGCAGCGCGCCGGCATTCTCCCTTGCGCGCCGCCTGCGCATCTCCTCCAGTGCGCCGGAGGACGTGGCCAGCATCATCGCCGCCGCCAGATGTCTGCAGGGCTTATGGACATTGCCGAAGAAGTCGCAGGAGCAGCGGCCGCTGAGCCTGCTGCCCGTGCCCACACGCACGACGCGGCGCGGATCGCCGTCCACGACATAGCGCAGCATGCCGCCCTCTTCTTCCATCGCGTGCACGCTGCCCGCGCGGTAGATCGCCAGCCCTGCGGTATATTCCTCTTCCGGCGTGATGCGCCGGATGATTTCCATTCCCTCTGTCATGCTTTTCCTCCGCCGGCGTTGAGCCGGACATCCTCGTTTTCCATAAAGGGCAATTCAGTATTATTTCTTCGCCGCGCATGGGATTCCTGCCGGCGGACAGGATGTGCGCAAGAAAAAACGGGCTGTATGCGTCATTGGCAGCGATTGACAGGCGCGCCGCCTCATGAATGCGGCGGGGACGGAGCAGACTCATGGCAAGGAGGCGAGGAGGATATGTTCGCAGAGATGATCAGAAGGCCGTATGGGTTTCTGCTTCTGGCGGCGGCGATTGCCGCGCTGCTGTGCCTGTTCCCCGTGCGCACGCAGGAGGAGCCGGACGGGGAGAATACCGCGCTGCAGATGACGGAGGCGGGCATGGCGGCGGGGGCGGATCTTGCCGCGCGGACGGGGGATCATTGCATGCTGCACAGGACGACGATGTATCTCCCCTGCGGGCACAGCGTGCAGCAGCGTGTGCAGCTCCCTGCGCAGCTGCGCGGGCTGACGCGCGGGGCGCTTGATCAGGCGATTGGCGGCGTGCTGCCGGGCGCGAAGGTGACAGGCTTCTCCGCGGACGAGGTGGATGTGACGATCGGTGCGGAGATTCCATGCCCGCTGCATTGGGTGCTTGCAGACGGGGAGGACGGCATGCTTCATGTACTGCAGAACCGCACAGGCGATACGCTGTCCCCCGTGCGGGATACTGATGTGCCGGTCTCCCGCGTGCCGCAGGAGGAGCGCGCACAGCTGGAGCGGGGCAGGGTGTTTGACGATGTGCAGGAGCTTGAGCGGTATCTGGAAAGTCTGAGCAGCTGATACCTTACACTGTGAGGCAAAACCGCAAAACTGACATTTGAGGCGGGCGCGCGTATCGTTCGGTGGTTTCGCCTTGCAGCGGATGGCGGCGGCTGATAGAATACGGCCATCGAAGGAAACGGCCCCCAGCCGCAGGGCAGGACGGGCGCCGGCGTCCCGACGGGACGAGGAGATATACGCGCCGCACAGATACAGGAGGAATCACATGCGTATCGTCAAGAAGCCGGAAGAGCGCAGGGCGGAGATGGTTGCCGCCGCGAGCAAGCTCTTCGTTCAGCAGGGTTTTGTGAGGACGTCCGTGGCGGAGATCGTCTCCGCGGTGGACGTTGCCAAGGGCCTTTTCTACTATTATTTCACGACCAAGGATGATATGGTCAAGGCGGTGGTCGAGGGCTTCTGCAGCTATCTGGGCACAGTCGCGCAGGAGATCGCCGACGGCGAGGGTACGACGCGCGAGAAGATCGCTGCAATCCTCGGGCATGAGTCGCTGCGCTCCTGCTTCACCGCGCCGCTGGTCAACGACCTTTGCCTGCCGCAGCATGCTGCGCTGTATATGGATATGTGCGACAGGATGTACGAGCATCTGAGCCCCGCGCTGGAGAAGATCGCCGCGCAGGGCCTTGAGGAGAGCGGCAGGGACGCCTCTCAGGCGCATCGCGTGGTCAGCGTCGGCCTATACGGCCTGCTGATGACGGCGCGTCGCGGCGATATGTCCCTGCCCGGCGCCGACGAGCTGGCGCAGCGCCTGATGGGCGCGCCTGTCTGATCAGGAAGGTCTGCGGGTTTGTCCCCCGCTCCTGATATTGTCCCCCCTCCGTAAGTATGGCATGGGCCGCTGCATCGCTGCAGCGGCCTTTGTCATATTCGGAGGAAAGGGAAAGAATGCAGGGAATGCTGCATGAAAAATGCATGAACCCCAAGCACATGTCGGGTGAATGTTTTTCATCGAAAATACAGCCTATTCATGCATATTTTCCGATTGACAACGACTTGACAAAGCATTACAATATAGCCGATTTGCAAGAAGGAGGTTATTTTCACCATGAAGAAGCTTGCATCTATTCTGATTGCTCTGCTGATGCTGGCCGGCCTGATGACCGGCGCGTTTGCGGACGACTTCACCGGCACTGCCATGGGCAACGGCGGCGACGTCGTCGTTACTCTGACCGTTGAGGACGGCAAGATCGTTGCCGCCACCGTCGTTGGCGAGCAGGAGACCAAGGGCATTGCCTACGAGCAGTGCGCCGACGGCACCTTCGCTGGCCTGATCGTTGAGGCTCAGGGCGCTGAGTTCGACGCGATCGCGGGCGCGACCGTGACCAGCAACGCCGTCAAGGCCGCTACCCTCAAGGCGATGGAAGCTGCGGGCCTCGCTGAGGCTCAGGCTGTCGTCGTCGAAGACGTGACCTGCGACGTCGTGATCGTCGGCGCGGGCGGCGCGGGCATGAGCGCTGCGCTGCAGGCCATCGACTCCGGCGTGGAGAGCGTCATCGTCGTTGAGAAGGGCGGCTCCACCGGCGGCAACACCTCCCGCGCGACCGGCGGCATGAACGCGGCGAAGACCGCTGCTCAGGACGCCAACGAGTGGAAGGACGCCACCACCACCGCCGTTGAGGCGACCATCGCCAAGGCGAAGGCTGCTGCCTATGCCGATAAGATTGCTGACCTGACCGCCAAGGTTGAGGAGCAGTTCGAGGCCTACAAGGCCAACCCGACCGGCTACTTCGATTCCACCGAGCTCTTCGCTCTGGATACCATCGTGGGCGGCTCCGGCATCAACGATGTCGATCTGGTCATGACCATGGTCAACGGCTCTGCCGAGGCCATCGACTGGCTCGCCACCAAGAACGCTGATCTGGTCTCCGTCGGTTCCTTCGGCGGCGCCTCCGTCATGCGTATCCACCGCGCTCTGACCGCCGAGGGCAAGACCACTCCGGTCGGCGCTTACCTCGTCAAGACCCTGACCGCTGAGGTCGAGGCCGTTGAGAAGATCGACCTGCGCCTGAACACCGCCGCCACCGAGATCGTCGTCACCGACGGCAAGGTCACCGGCGTGAAGGTTTCCTCTGAGCATGGCGACTACACCATCAACGCCAAGGCCGTCATTCTGGCCTCCGGCGGCTTCGGCGCCGACCTCGAGCGCGTGGCTGCTTATCAGCCGAGCCTCGACGGCTTCGTCACCACCAATGCCCTGACCGTCACCGGCGACGGCATCGACATGGCTGTTGCCATCGGCGCTGCGACCGTTGATATGGAGCAGATCCAGATCCATCCGTCCGTCTACACCGAGACCGCTGCCCTGATCACCGAGGGTATCCGCGGCGACGGCGCCATCCTGGTCAATCAGGGCGGCAAGCGCTTTGTCAACGAGCTGGAGACCCGCAATGTCGTCTCCGCCGCTGAGCTCGCGCAGGAGGGCGGCTACGCCTGGACCATCGTCGACCAGAAGATGATGGACGCTTCTGCGACCTACGCCGGCTACTACACCAAGGGCTTTGCCCTGAAGGGCGAGACCATCGCTGAGCTGGCTGCCGCGATGGGCACCGACGCTGCGGTCCTCGAAGAGACCCTCAACACCTGGAATGCGGCTCTGGCTGCGCAGAACGACGCCGAGTTCGGCCGTCTGTCCTTCGCCAATGCGCTGGATACCGCTCCCTTCTATGCCATCAAGGTTGCCCCGGGCATCCACCACACCATGGGCGGTCTGAAGATCAACACCGCGGCTGAGGTTCTGACCGAGGCTGGCGAGGCGATCCCGGGCCTGTTCGCGGCTGGCGAGATCACCGGCGGCGTCCACGGCGGCAACCGTCTGGGCGGCAACGCCGTGTGCGACATCGTCGTCTACGGCCGTATCGCGGCTCAGAGCGCTGCTGCGTACATCGCGGAGTAATTGCATCCCATCAGGCCCTGCGGCATATGCCGCAGGGCCTTTCTGCGCCCGGCACAGGGAGACTGCGGATCAACGGCAGCCTGACACGCCGCAAGGGCAGGCAGAATGGGGCTGAATGAACGCAAAAAACGAAATATTGCGTCATTTTTTCTTGTCATGCCCTTTATTCTATGCTATAATGTGCGATACTTGCCCGAAAAAGGCAGTTTATCATAGATCAATCTGACCGGCGCATTCCATCGCGCCGAATAAACCGGGAGGGTTCACACCTATGCCTCTGATGAACGAATACACCAAGGACGCCATCAAGGAGTCCATCCTCAACAAGCTGCTGCGCTATTACGGCACGACGATTGAGGAGGCGACCCCGAAGCAGATCTATGCCGCTGTTGCGTCTACCGTCCGCGACCAGATCATGCTCAAGTGGCGCTTTGAGAAAGAAGCCCGCCGCGAGGAGAAGGCCAAGCGCCTGTACTATCTCTCCATCGAGTTCCTCACCGGCCGCTGGCTGCACAATAACCTGCTCAATCTCTGCTCCACCAAGGAATACGAGCAGGCCTTCGAGGAGCTGGGCCTGACGCTGCGCGGCGTCCTGCATGAGGAGCCGGAACCGGCTCTGGGCAACGGCGGCCTCGGCCGTCTGGCTGCGTGCTTCCTTGACTCCCTTGCCACGCTGGATCTGCCTGCCATGGGCTGCACCATTCGCTACGAGTACGGCCTGTTCCGTCAGCGCATCGTCGACGGCCAGCAGGTCGAGGTGCCGGACGAGTGGCTGACCTACGGCAACTCCTGGGAGATCCCGACCCAGCGCGACGCCGTCACTGTCCGTTTCGGCGGCCAGATGATGGAGAGCTGGATGGGCGGCAAGAACTACGTCTACCTGCAGAACACCGAGGACGTCATCGCTGTGCCGTATGATCTGCCGATCGTCGGCTATAACAATGAGGTCGTCGACCGCCTGCGCATGTGGAGCGCTGTGCTCCCGCGCAACTTCAACCTGGAGAAGTTCTCCGCCGGCGACTACAACGGCTCCACCGAGGACAACGACTCCATCGCCGCGCAGATATCCAAGGTGCTCTACCCGGAGGACAACACCCCCAACGGCAAGAAGCTGCGCCTGATGCAGGAGTATTTCCTTGTCAGCGCGACGCTGCAGTACGCGATCAAGGACTTCAAGCGCATCTATGGCAATAACATGGATCTGCTGCCGGAGAAGGTCGCCTTCCACATCAACGACACGCACCCGGCGATGGTCATCCCGGAGCTGATGCGCATCCTCGTGGACGAGGAGCATCTGCCGTGGGAGGCCGCCGAGCGCATCACCCAGAACACCGTCGCTTACACCAACCACACCATCATGGCCGAGGCGCTGGAGAAGTGGCCGGAGAGCATGATGCGCGAGACCCTGCCGCGTATCTACTCCATCATGCAGGAGCTCAACCGCCGCCTGTGCCAGAAGCTGTTTGACCGCTTCCCGGGCGAGTGGGACCGCATCGGCCACATGGCCATCCTCGCCTATGATCAGGCGCACATGGCGAACATGTGCATCGCCTACTCGAAGGCGGTCAACGGCGTGTCCCAGCTGCACGGCGATATCCTCAAGCGCACCACCTTCGCCGACTACTATCAGATCATGCCGGAGAAGTTCTGCGCGATCACCAACGGCATCACCCCGCGCCGCTGGCTGATGCTGGCGAACCCGGCGCTCTCCTCCCTGCTGGATGAGGCGATCGGTCAGGGCTGGCGCAGCGACACGATGGAGCTGGAGCGCCTGCTCCCGCTGGCGGACGACGCTGCCTTCATCGACGCCTTTGCGAAGGTCAAGTATGAGAACAAGGCGCGCTTCGCCCGCTGGATCAACCGCCATCAGGGCCTGGAGCTGAACCCGGACACCATGTTCGACGTTCAGGTCAAGCGCCTGCATGAGTACAAGCGTCAGCTGCTCAACGCGCTGCACATCCTCGTGCTCTATAACCGCATCTGCGACGACCCGAACTATACCATGGTGCCGCGCACCTTCATCTTCGGCGCGAAGGCGGCCCCGGGCTACAAGCGCGCGAAGGAGATCATCCACTTCATCAACGTGCTGGCTGCGAAGATTGCGGAGCATCCGCGCGCGAGCAAGATGATCAAGATCGTCTTCCTGCAGAACTACAACGTCTCCACCGCGGAGATGCTGATGCCGGCCTCCGAGGTCAGCGAGCAGCTCTCCACCGCGTCCAAGGAGGCCTCCGGCACCGGCAACATGAAGTTCATGATGAACGGCGCGGTCACCATTGGTACGCTGGACGGCGCGAATGTTGAGATCGCGGAGCTTGTCGGCGAGAACAACTGCTACATCTTCGGCATGCGCTCCCATGAGGTGGAGGCGGTCTACGCTGCCGGCACCTACCGCAGCCTGGATATCTATGAGCGCAACGGCGAGCTGCGCCGCGCGCTGAATATGCTCTTTGATGGCAGCCTCACGCCGGATAACCCGCGCATGTTCGAGGGCCTCTTCCGTGCGCTGGTCTTCTCCGACAACGGCGGCCTGGCCGATCCGTATCTGGTGCTGCAGGACTTCGGCTCCTACCAGCAGGCGCAGGGCCGCCTCGGCCGCGACTACCTCGATCAGAAGGCGTGGACGCGCAAGGAGATCATCAACGTCGCCAAGTCCGGCGTGTTCTCCTCCGACCGCACGATCAAGGAGTACAACGACATGATCTGGCACCTGCCGACCCTCACGAGGAAGTAATCCATCCATCCCCTTTCCTGTTCCGGGAAGGGGATTTTTCCTTTGCCGGAAAATGCGCATCACCTTGCTTTGGCCTGTTTTTCCGTGAAGATGCGCTCCTGTGCGCTTGACCTTCGCCGCGCAATGTGCTACACTTCCCTTGTTCATCGGAGGGTTTGGGTTGTACCGGGCTGGATAAGATGCCGCAGCGTATGCTGCGGAGCTTTATCCGGCCTTTTTGCTTAAGGCATGGGAGAGGATACGGAATATGGAGAAGAGAAGCAACGACTTTACGCAGGGCGGGATTCTCGCGCCGCTGATCGGCTTTGCCGTGCCGGTGCTGTTTGCAATGTTCCTGCAGACGATGTACGGCGCGGCGGATCTGCTGATCGTCGGCTGGTTCGGCAGCACAGCGGATGTGTCCGCCGTCGCCACGGGCAGCCAGCTGATGCATACCGTCACGACGGTGCTGGTCGGCATGGCGATGGGCGTCACCGTGCTGCTCGCGCAGAAGATCGGCGAAGGGAAGCCGAGGGTCGCCGGGAAGGTCATCGGCACGGGCATCACGCTTTTCGCTGCGCTGGCGGCGGTGATGACGGCGGCGCTTGTGTTCCTCGCCTCGCCGCTCTGCTCGCTGCTGCATGCGCCGGAGAATGCCTTCTCCCGGACGGTTGACTATGTGCGCATCTGCTCGGCGGGTACGGCGTTCATCATTGCCTTCAATGTGCTGGGCAGCGTCTTCCGCGGCATCGGCGACTCGAAGATTCCGCTGCTGACGGTGGCGATCGCCTGCGTGGTCAATATCGGCGCTGACCTTCTGCTGGTGGCGGGCTTTGGCATGGGCGCTGCCGGTGCGGCGATTGCGACCGTCGCGGCGCAGGGCGTCAGCGTGCTGCTCTCGCTGCTGATCATCGCGCGGCGCAGCCTGCCCTTTGAGCTGCATCGGGTCGATCTGAAGCCGGATCGTTCCTGCGCAGTCAATATCCTGCGCATCGGCACGCCGATCGCTATGCAGGATCTGCTGGTGAGTCTGTCCTTCCTTGTGATCATGGCGATCGTCAATTCGCTCGGCCTCATTCAGTCCGCCGGCGTGGGCGTGGCGGAGAAGCTCTGCGGCTTCATCATGCTCGTGCCCTCCGCTTTTTCGCAGGCGATGAGCGCCTTTGTCGGGCAGAATACAGGCGCGGGCAAGCCGGAGCGCGCGCGCAGGGCGCTTTATTACGGCATCGGCGCTTCGCTGTGCGCGGGTGTGTTCATGTTCTGGCTGTCCTTTTTCCGCGGCGAGGCGCTTTCCGGGCTGTTCGCCAAGGATGAGGCGGTCATCCTCGCCGCGGCGGATTACCTTCGCGCCTATGGGCTTGACTGCCTGCTGACCTCGTTCCTCTTCTGCTTCATCGGCTATTTCAGCGGAAGGGGCAGGACGGTGTTCGTCATGCTGCAGGGGATTGCCGGCGCGTTCTGTGTGCGTGTGCCGGTGTCCTTCCTCGTCAGCCGCATCCCCGGCGTGTCGCTTTTCGCCATCGGCCTTGCGACGCCGGCGTCCACGCTGGTGCAGATCATTCTCTGCGGTCTGTACTTCATGCATGAACTGAAAAGAGACAGAATGAAATAAATCCGGGAGGGCTGCTTCGGCGGCCCTCTTGTCTTTTGCCGGGCGATATGCTATGCTGACCGGAGCGGGACATAATATGCGCGCGGGGCAATCTGCGCCCGGAGGAGAAGCCATGGATACGTCAATTCTTGCCACACTGTCGCTGATTGCGCCGGATCTGATGGAGCAGGTGGAGCTTCGCGCGCTGCTGATGGAGCGCATTGCCGCGCTGGCGCCCATCGGGCGGCGTGCTCTCGCGGCGAGGCTCGGGCTGACCGAGCGCGAGGTGCGCTCCGCTGCGGATGCGCTGCGCGACGCGGGCTGTATCATACAGACTGCGGCGGGCATGGAGCCGACGGCGCAGGGGCGCATGCTCGTGGAGACGGCGCGCACGGTGTCCAGCGGGCGCAGGGCGCTGCAGCATATGGAGCGCGCGCTCGCGCGAAAGCTGAATGTCGAGCGGGTATGCGTCGTGCGCGGCAGCGCGGAGCAGGATGAGAGCGTGCTGGTCGAAGCGGCGCGCGCAGCTGCGCGGCAGATCCGCTTCCTGCTGCAGGGCGCGCAGGTGATGGCGGTCTCCGGCGGGCGGACCATTGCGCTGACAGCGGAGGCCATCGAGCCCGCCGCGCCGATGGACGTCACGGTGGTTCCCGCGCGCGGCGGCATGAGCGGCGACGTGCGCACGCAGGCCAACACGCTGGCGGAGGTGTTTGCCGCGCGGCTGGGCGGCAGCTTCCGGCTGCTGCATCTGCCGGACGGTCTGTCCCGCGGCGCTGCGGATGGGCTGGCGCATCTGCCGCAGGTGCGCGAGGCGCTGGAGCTGCTGGAGAATGCGGACGTGCTGCTTTATGGCGTCGGGCGCGCACAGGTATCCGCCATGCGCAGGGGCATGAGCGCTGCAGAGCGGGAGGCGCTGGCCGCATCCGGCGCGGTTGCCGAGGCGCTGGGGTTTTACTTTGACGCGCAGGGCCGCGTGGTCGGCGGGCATTCGCTGCTGCTGCGCGAGGAGCAGCTGGGCAGGACTGCCCGGGCGGCTGCCGTCGCCGCCGGCGCGGACAAGGCGGAGGCCATTGCGGCGGTCTGCGCGCATCATCCGCATAAGCTTCTGGTGACTGACGAGAGCGCGGCGCAGAGGCTGATGGTGCTGCTGAGGGCATAACGCTGAAAAAACCCGCAGAAACCTTGTCCGGGTTGCGGTTTTTTCGCGAAAACTTTGACAATTACAAGAAAAGATGATAAACTAATTAGGATCGCCGGGGCTTGTTCCGGCGAGGGAAAGCGAGCAAAGCCCGGCTCTGCCGGCGCTTTCACGGCGCGCGCAGATCCCGCTGTGCGCACCGGTATACAATACGGGTTACCGATTCAGTGACATACATGAATGGAGGAGTTTCCCATGGCCAAGAAGACTGTTGAGGACATCATCGTTACCGGTAAGCGCGTGCTTGTCCGCTGCGACTTCAACGTCCCGATGAAGGACGGCAAGATCACCAACGACAAGCGCATCGTCGCTGCTCTGCCCACCATCAAGAAGCTCATCGCTGACGGCGGCAAGGTCATCCTGTGCAGCCACCTGGGCAAGCCGAAGAACGGCCCGGAGGCCAAGTTCTCCCTCGCGCCGGTCGCCGAGCGCCTCTCTG
>JAGBAV010000018.1 GCA_017938795.1 Clostridia bacterium | reverse complement strand
GAAGCCCTTGGGCAGCAGCGCGCGGAACGGCTCCTGATAATAGTCATGGCCGGTCGCTGCGACGGTCGCCAGCGTGCGGCCGTGGAAGGAATGATCGGCGGAGACGATCTTGTAGCGCTTGGAGCCCTGCGCATAGAAATACTTGCAGGCCAGCCTCATCGCACCCTCGTTGGCTTCCGCGCCGGAATTGGCGAAGAAGACGCGGTCGGCGAAGGTATGCCGGCAGAGCAGGGCGGCGAGCTTCGCCTGCGGTTCGACGTAATAGAGGTTGGAGGTATGCAGCACGCCGGCCTCCGCCTGATCGATGATCGCCTTGGTGACGACGGGGTGGCGGTAGCCCAGCGCATTGACGGCGATGCCGGAGAAGAGATCGGTATAGCCCTTGCCGTCCTGATCATAGAGCGTGCAGCCTTCGCCGCGCACGAAGCACACGGGATTCCGCTCGCCGAATACGCCGAGGAAGTACTGCGCGTCAAGCGCCTTGATATCGTTGAGATTCATCGTGGACCCTCCCTGTAGTAGAGCTTTGGATGGACAAAACCCTCCCCTGTGCGGGGAGGGCGCCCCAAATGGGCGTGAAATCAGATGTTGAGGCCGGTCGCTTCGTCGCAGCCGAGCATCAGGTTCATCGACTGGACGGCGGCGCCGGATGCGCCCTTGCCCAGGTTGTCGAAGCGGGCGCAGACCATCATGCGCTCGTCGTTGCCGGTGACGAAGACCTCCAGACCGTCCCACATGGCGCAGCTGTTGGAGGCGAGGAAGCCGCCCACATCGGCCTGCGCGCTCAGCGGCATCACGCGGATCATCTTCTGCCCGGCGTAGTGGCTCGCGTAGCACTCGTGCAGCTGCGTGAGGCTGGACACACCCTTGAGCTGGGACGCAGCCAGCGGCACGGAGACGAGCATGCCGGCGTAGTAATCCGCCACGATCGGGGTGAAGAGCGGCGCATTGTTAAGGCCGCAGACGGTCTTCATCTCGGGCAGGTGCTTATGGCTGTGGGTCAGGCCGTAGAGGCGCGGGCTGTCCAGCGCGGGATCGCGGCTCTCATCGCTATACTGGGCGATCATCTTCTTGCCGCCGCCGGAATAGCCGGTCAGCGAGAAGCAGGCAGCCACAGTCTCCTTGGGCAGGATGCCCGCGGCGACCAGCGGATAAACGAGGGAGATGAAGCCGGTCGCGTGGCAGCCGGGGTTGGCGATGCGCTTGCCGGTGACGATAGCCTCGCGGTGGGCGGCGGAGAGCTCGGGGAAGCCATAGGCCCAGTCCGGATTCACGCGGTGGGCGGTGGAGGCGTCGATGATGCGCACACTGTCCTTCTCCACGAGGGTGACGGCTTCCTTCGCCGCGGCGTCCGGCAGGCAGAGGAAGGTGATGTCGGACTGATTGATCAGCTTGCGGCGCTCGTCCGCGTCCTTGCGCAGCGCCGGGTCGATGGTCAGGATCTCGATATCGCTGCGGCTGCCCAGCCGCTCAAAGATGCGCAGGCCGGTCGTGCCTTCGCTGCCGTCGATGTAAATCTTTGGTTTCATACTGTTCACCTCAAAGTAGTATTCGAGGCCCCTCCGGCTGAAGAACACGGCTCAGGAGAGGCGCGAAGCGAATCGGGTGCGGGCTCAGCCCAACTCAAACATGGTGCCGATACCGCGGTCGGTGAAGATCTCCAGAATGATCGGATGCGGGATGGTGCCGTTGAGGATATGCACGCGGCGCACGCCCTTCTCAATGGCGTCGGTGCAGGCGGTGACCTTCGGGATCATGCCGCCGGAGATGGTGCCGTCCGCAATGAGCGCCTGCGCATGATCGACCGTCAGCACGGGGAAGAGGGAGGCCGGATCCGCCGGGTCGGCGCGCACGCCGTCGATGTCCGTCAGGAAAATCAGCTTCTCCGCCTTGAGCGCAGCGGCGATCGCGGCGGCGGCGGTGTCGGCGTTGATGTTGTAGCTCTCGCCGTTTTCATCCGTACCGACGGAGGAGATGACGGGAATGTACTCGTCCGCGCAGAGGGAGTTGAGCAGTTTGGTGTTGATGGAGACGATGTCGCCCACGAAGCCGAGATCCACGCCGTCCGCCAGCGGGGGCTTTTTCTTGACGGTGATCAGGCCGGCATCCTTGCCGCACAGACCAATGGCCTTGCCGCCGAGGCGGCCGATGTCGGAGACGATATTCTTGTTGAGCTTGCCGGCGAGCACCATCTGCACGATCTCCATCGTCGCGGCGTCGGTGATGCGCAGACCGTTGTGGAAGGAGCTCTGCATGCCGACGCGGCTGAGCATGGCGTTGATCTCCGGGCCGCCGCCGTGCACGAGGATCGGGTTGATGCCGACATACTTGAGCAGGGTGACATCCTCAAGGATCTTATGCGTCAGGTCGTCGCTCTTCATGGCGTTGCCGCCGTACTTGATGACGACCGTCTTGCCCCAAAGGCGCTGGATATACGGGAGCGCCTCGATGAGGATATTGGCTTTATTGATAAAGTGAATGTCGCTGTTGTCGATGATCTGATCCTTGGACATGGAAGATTCCTCTTTTCTATCGGATGGATTCATAATTATGCAGTGTATGCGGGACGATGTATGCTCCCGATTATAGCATGGAGGTGCATAATTATGCAATAGCTGATGTATAAAAATTCATGGCTGAATTTACAGCATTCTGCCTCAGTACGCGGGACGAACGCCCTCGGGAATCGGGCAGAGGTAGGGCTGCTTGGCGATGCGCCCGCTGAATTCACGCTGTGCGCGGGTGAGCAGATCGCCGTCCGCCATGAGCTTTGCGCCGGTGAGGGCGATGGTCTTCGCCGCGAGGAGCATCGCCTTATGCGCGACGCCGCTTTTGCCGATCGCGACGGCCTGCCAGCTGTGCGCCGGGGTATCGGCGGCCCATGCCGCGCAGGCAACCTGGCTCGTCGGCGCGCACCAGCTGGCGTCGCCCACGTCCGTGGAGACGGGGATGATCGGCGTGTCGCTGGGGCAGTACGGCGCGATGAAGGTATACAGCGGCTCTCCCTGATGGGCGAGGATTTCCTCGCGCGTGCGGCTTGCGCACAGGCGGGTGATCTTGGCGAGCGTTGCCTCCGGGGATTCAAGCGCATCGTGCAGGCTCTTGGCCAGCGCGAGCTCTTCCTGCGTATAGGCGGGGACGCCGATCTCCTGCATGCTCTCAATCAGCGTCTCGTCCAGCACGGTATTGGGCAGGATGTTGGAGCAGCCCTTGACAAACTCCATTTCCATCTGCGTGCCGGTCATGATCGCCGCACCGCGCGCGCAGTCGATGACACGCTGCTTGATGCCCTCCAGATCGGCAAGGCGCTGAGAACGCACGAGATAGACGGCCTCGGCCCTGTTCTGCACGACGTTGGGGGAGGCTCCGCCCGCGTCAGTGATGGCATAGTGGATGCGGGTGTCGTCCGGCACATGCTCGCGCAGGAACTGCACGCCCACGTTCATCAGCTCCAGCGCGTCCAGCGCGCTGCGCCCAAGATGCGGGCTGGAGGCGGCGTGCGCGCTCTGCCCCTTGAAGCGGAAGATCATCTTCACATTCGCCAGCGAGCCGCCCGGCCAGATGCCGTTATAGTCCCACGGGTGCCATGTCAGCATGGCGTCGATCCCGTCAAAGACATGGTCGCGTGCCATGAAGGCCTTTGCGCTGCCGGTCTCCTCCGCCGGGCAGCCAAGGCATACGACCGTGCCGGTGAGCGCGCCGGATGCGATCAGGTCCTTCACGGCGATGGCCGCCGCCATGGCGCCCACGCCCAGCAGATTATGCCCGCAGCCATGACCCGGCGCGCCGGGGGTGACGGGCTCGCGGACGGCGCAGCCTGCCTTCTGGCTGAGGCTGCTCAGCGCGTCATACTCGCACAGGAAGGCGATAACCGGCTTTCCGCTGCCGTATTCGGCACGGAAGGCATTGGGCAGACCGCCGGTATTCTCCGTCACGGCAAAGCCGTTTTCCTCAAGGCAGCCGCGCAGGGCGGCAGCGGAGAAGTCCTCGTGGAAGTTGACCTCCGGGTGATCCCAGATGGCGTCGCTCAGGCGGGTGAATTCGCCGGCACGGCTGTCGATGCTTGCGGCGACGGCGTCCCTGTGTGAATGATTCATCATGGATGATTCCTCTCTTTATGCGGCAATGCTCTAAAGTATACGCAATGAATGACGGTTTGTCAATTATCCTGAGGGCGTGAACGGCCTGTAAGGATACAAAAAATGCATGACGCGACGGTTGAAGCGTCATGCATAGAGGGAAGCGGAAAGGATCAGCCGAGGCCTTGCTCCTTCGTGTCCGGCTGTGTGCCGGAGCTGTAGAGTGCGAGCGCGAGCATGATCGGCATTGCCGTCATGACCGGATAGGCATAGCGGACAAACGCGCCCGCAGAGAAGAACAGGGAGACTGCAACGCCGCACAGCGGGAGCAGCGCGAGCGCATAGCGCCCGCCCCGGCGGCAGAAGAGATACAGGATCGCCAGCAGGAGCAGATGATTATAGAAGGAGGGGCGCATCAGCAGGGAAAGGATGGGATAACGCTCGTGCGTAGCGTGATGCATGAAATTATACAGGAGCGTCTGCAGCCCCGGCAGGAAGCTCTGCGCTTCAATGCTGTGAAGCGCCCAGTTGAGCGTATTGCCGACCTTCAGGTAGACGAAGTCCCATTCCTCGCTGTCCAGCGAATGCGCATGGCTGATGTCATCGGGATACCAGTAGCCAAGGCAGTTGAGCAGGAAGGCCTCGGTATACACGCGGGGATTGCGCGCGGCGTACTTGAGATACATCTCCCAGAACTCGCCGGGATTGTTGTTGTAACGCTTAAGGTCGAGGTTGCCCTTTGCGGTGTCGGCGTAGTGCGGCCGGTAGCGGTAGGTGATGTTGGCGAACCACGAATTGATCTCTGCGTATTCCTCCTCATTGACGTCGCCGAACTCGGCGGCGCGCATGAGCTGCTGGCAGGGGATGCTCATCAGCTCGGAGCTGGGGGACTTCTGCGCGCCGACGGCGAGCTCCAGCCCGCGGGGGACGAGGAGGCAGATCAGCGCGGTGAGCGCCGCATAGGCAGCGGCGCGCTTCATATGGCGCCGGCAGAGGAACAGCACAGCGGCGATCGCCGGCAGGAAGGCAAAGACGCCGTTCAGCCGGATCAGCGCAAGAAGAAGACAGATCGCCATAAAGCAGAGCTGGCTGCCGCGGGAGCTGATGAAGGCCTTCGGATCCTCGACGATGCGCCAGAGCTGGACGCAGAGCAGGACGATCAGGCCGGTAAAGAGCGCGTCCTTGACCGTGGAGATGGCGATGACGCCGTGGATGGGCAGCAGCGCGGTCAGCGCGGTGAGGATCAGCGTGAACAGGAAGGGGATGCGGCGCTGGATGAAGTGCATGGCATAGGCATACATGGCGGACAGCAGCAGGATCTGCACGATGCTGTAGAGCAGCGCGCCGGCTGTCAGCGAGCCGAAGACCATCTCGCCGAGCCTGTAGAGCGCGCCGATGAGCACCGTATGGAAGACGGGATGCTTCGCGTCATAGCGGCCGGTGAGGAACTGCTGGTATTCGCTGGGGAAATCGTAGTTGATGATGCCGGGATAGTACGCCAGCAGGACGGCCAGATAGCACACGGCAAAGATCAGGAAGAAGACGGGATAGGGGATGCGGCTTTTGTGCGTGAGCCTGCCGGGCATATACGCAAAGAGATTGGACAGCAGCAGCGTAAAGAGGGGCGTGATCATCATCGGCACGGCCAGACGGCGGATCATGCTGCTGCGCGCGTGCAGAAATTCACCGTAGTGGACCAGCTCGCTGCCAAGGCTCAGGCAGAGCGAGAAGATCAGGGCAAAGACGCCGCTGAAGACCAGCACGCGGAGGCTGCGGCGCTCCAGCGCTGTGCGCGCGGGCAGATAGCAGCCAAGGAGCAGCAGCGCGCCCAGACTGCCGGAGCGGAAGACGGCGCTGTCCGGGTCCTCGGGGAGAAGATAGGGCATCGCGGCGACAGCCATCAGGATGACGGCTGCGGCGAGCACGGACGCGTATTTTTTCAGCAGAGGATGGGACATAAGCGATTCTCCTTGAATGAAGGCTTGACCATGTCAGCTGCGATCCGCATGCGGCAGCGTATAGGCGACGGCCAGCAGCACGGGCGCGAGACAGAACAGCGGCAGGATATAGCGCGGCAGCGTACACGGGCCGAACAGATACGACCCCCACAGACCGAGAACACCCAGCGCCGCAGGCAGACAGCGCGAGCGGCGGCGGGAGACGAGCAGCGCACAGGCGAAGAGGATCACCCAGAACGGCGTCGCCGTACAGAAGAGCAGCGAAATGATGGGGTATTTTTGGTAGCGGTTGCGGCGGCAGATGCGCTCGTAGAAATCGCGCACGCCTGGCAGGAAGCAGGTGGTCTCAAGCCCCTGCTCGCGCATGTCGTATTCCTGCGTCTGCAGGTAGCCCTTGTCATTCCATGAGGCGTCGGGATAGATGGTGGAGTGGCTCAGGTCGTCGGGATACCACGAGCCGATATTCAGCATGAGGAAGGCTTCGGTGTATTCCCACGCAAACTCCGGCGCGAGCCTTGCCCACAGGTCAAGGAACTCGCCGCCCTCCTGCTGGATGCGCGGCTTGTCAAGGTAGCCCTTTGCGCCGTCGCTCAGGTGAGGATGCACGGAAAGCCCCGCCTCGTCGACATACCAGCTGCGCAGCTCCGCGGCATCTTCCTCAGAGAGACGGCCGGTGTTGTAGGCGCGCACGAGCTGCTGCGCCGGCACGCTGTAGAGCTGGAAGGAGGGAAGCTTCTCCGGCTGATAGACCAGATTGAGGACGCCCAGCACGAGCAGCGTCAGGCCGGCGCTGGCTGCGCAGAGTATGGCGGTGCGGGCGCGGCGGCCGCGCATCACGGCGATTGTCGCGGGGAAGAGCAGCAGAAGGACGAAAACGCCGTTGTTGCGCATCAGGCCGGCATTCACAGTGACAAACGCGTAAAAGAGGAGCTTCTTTCGGCTGGAGAAGAAGTCGTCCGGCGCCTCAATGAGCTCCCACGTGAGCAGGGAGAGCACGAGGACGGCGGCGGCGAAGAGGGTATCCTTGGTCATCGACAGGGACATAACCGAGAAGACCGGATGCAGCGCGAAGAGCGCCGTGATCCCCAGCATGACAGGGCGGGGAACGCCGCGCCGCTGGGCAAAGACGCAGGCATACGCCAGCGAAAGGGCGAAGAGGATCATCTGCAGCAGGGAAAGCAGCAGTACGCCGAAGGTGCGGCTGTGGAGCAGCTCGCCAAGGCCGATCACGGCGCTGGTCAGCACGCTGTGCAGCACGGGATGGATGCTGGAATACAGCCCGTCGGTGTACTGGCTGAAGACGCCTTTGAAATCGTAATTGAGCATGCCGGGATAATACGCCAGCAGCAGCGGCAGCCAGCAGACAAAGAACACCGCCGCATAGACGAGAAGCGGAATGCGAAGCGGCTCCCTGCGCGGCGTGAGGCGGGCCATCATGGCGCGCGCACACATGCCGCCCAGCAGAGGCGTGATCATCAGCGGCACGGAGATGCGGCGGATGGTGCTGCCCATTCCGGTGAGCAAGTGGTCATAGTACGCCAGCTCGGAGCCGACGCTCAGCGCCAGTGCGAACAGCAGCCCCCAGACAAAGCCGGAGACCAGCGTCCGCGCGGGCGCGCGGGTATAGGCCTCATGCACCGGCGAATAGCAGCCAAAGAGCAGCAGGATGACCGCGATGCCGGAGCGGAAGATGAGGGAATCCGGGCTGGTCGGGATCATATATGGCGCGGCGGCGGCGGCCAGCAGCACGCTGATCAGCGAAAGCATGGGGAGATACTTCTTGTGCAGGGACATGGACAGCTCCTTCAATCAATGGATGGTTCAATGCAGACCGGCAGAACGCCGTCGGGCCTGCAGCGCTGCAGACGGGCGCTTGGCGGAATAAACCGCACGGAGGACGGCAGAAAAGGCCGGCCGGATAAGCGGAAGGACATGTATCTGGTATATATTCTACGAAATCGCGCGTTATCCTGCAAGGGGGCAATTGAAGGAAACCGGCGCGCCGCCGGAAGCGCTGTGCAAAAAAGGACGCCGGAAATTCCGGCGTCCATGAAGATGATGATGGATTACGCTTCAGCCTTGGGGGTCTCGGCCTTCTTCTTGCGCGGGGCGCGCTTGGGCTTGGCCGGGGCTTCCTCGGCCTTGGTTTCCTCAGCAGCGGGGGCCTCGGCCTTCTTCTTGCGCGGGGCGCGCTTGGGCTTGGCCGGGGCTTCCTCGGCCTTGGTTTCCTCAGCGGCGGGGGCCTCGGCCTTCTTCTTGCGCGGGGCGCGCTTGGGCTTGGCGGGAGCCTCCTCGGCCTTGACTTCCTTCACCTCAGCCTCGACCGGCGCCTGCGCGGCAGGCTCCTCCCCGGCCGGGGCATCAATAGGGTTTACCGGATCCTCCGCGAGGGAGAAGTCGGTGGCGGGCTTGACCAGCTTCTCGTAGAGCTTGACATACTTGCCGGCGGACGCGCCCCAGCTGTAGTCGCCGGTCATGCCGCGGACCATGAGCTTGTTCCAGACTTCCTTGTTGTTGCGGTAGTAGTGCACGGCGCGGCGGACGGTATGCAGCATGTCATGCGCATTGTAATTGAAGAAGGAGAAGCCGTTGCCCTCGTCGGTGAACTTGTTGTAGGAGAGGACGGTGTCGCGCAGGCCGCCGGTCTCGCGGACGATCGGCACGGTGCCGTAGCGCAGGGAGATCAGCTGGGACAGACCGCACGGCTCGAACTGGCTGGGCATGAGGAACATGTCGCAGCCGGCGTAGATGCGATGGGCCAGCTGATGGTTCATCGCAAAGCGCGCCGCCAGACGGCCCGGATACTCGCTCTCCGCCCAGGAGAAGAGATTGGTGTACTTCGCCTCGCCCATGCCCAGCACGACCAGCTGGATGCCGGTGTCCATCAGCTCGCGGATGACGCACTCGACAAGATCCAGACCCTTCTGGTTGGACAGACGGGAGATGATGCCCACGACCGGCGCGTCGGGGTCGACGTTCAGGCCGAGCTCCTTCTGCAGCTCTTCCTTGTTATGCGCCTTGGCGCCGAGGGTATCGATGGTGTAGGTTTCGTAGATCTGCGGATCCTTGGAGGGATCGTAGTCGTCGATGTCGATGCCGTTGAGGATACCGGAGAGCTGCTCGCGGCGCGCGCGGAGCAGGCCGTCCAGACGCTCGCCGTAGAAGGCGGTCTGGATCTCGTCGGCATAGCTCGGGGAGACCGTGGTCAGCTCGTCCGCATAGACGAGGCCGGCCTTCATGTAGTTGGCGCAGCCGTAGCACTCGAGCTTGTCCGCGGTGAACAGATCGTCAGTCAGGCTGAGGGTGTCCTGCACGGACTTGATGGAGAACACGCCCTGATACTGCAGGTTGTGGATGGTATAGACGGTCTTCATATCCGCATAGAACGGATACTGCGCATACTGGATCTTCAGCAGGGCGGGGACCATGCCGGTCTGCCAGTCGTGGCAGTGCACGATCTCGGGCTGGAAGCCGAGGTGCGGCATCGCGTCGATGACCGCGCGGGAGAAGAAGCCGTAGCGCTCATACTCGTCGCCGCCGAGGCCGTAGATGTAGGAGCGGCCGAAGTAGAACTGATTGTCCACGAAGTAGAAGGTCACGCCCTGGTATTCGAGGGACTTGACGCCGCAGTACTGCTTGCGCCAGCCGAGCTCAACCTCGAACTCGCATTCCAGCTTCATCTGGCTGGTCCACTTCTCCGGGATCGCGGAATAGAGCGGCAGGATGACGCGCACGTCATGCCCCTGCGCCTTGAGCACCGGGGAGAGCGCGCCGACGACGTCGGCCAGACCGCCGGTCTTGATAAAAGGTACGCATTCAGACGCTGCAAACAGAATCTTCATATCGGTTGTCTTCCTTTCAGAATGAAAGTATGGAATGAAAGCGGGACTGCGCAGCTGATGCGCAGTCCCGCTGCGTGTTAGATCACGACTTTCTTGGCGATCACGATGGGATACGCGGCGGGCGCGATCAGGCGGCCGTTACGGCGGATGACGCTCTGCTTGTCAAGGATGCAGTGGTCGATCTCCGCGCCTTCCTGAATCTGGGCGTCCTGCATGACGATGGAGTTCTTGATGACGGCACCCTTGGCGACCTTGACGCCGCGGAAGAGGACGGAGTTGATGACCGTGCCCTCGATGATGCAGCCGTTGGCCACGAGGGAGTTGGAGCACTGGCCGCCCATGTAGCGGGCCGGCAGATCGTCGCGGACCTTGGTGTAGATCGGGCGCTCGGCCGGGAACAGGTTGGCGCGCACCTTCGGGTTGGTCATGGACATATTGAAGTTGAAGTACGCCTGGATGGAGTCGATCTGGCAGCAGTAGCCCTTATACTCATAGCCGCAGATCTTGAGGCTGTGGTTGTTGATGCTGCGCTGGATCAGGTCGCGGCCGAAGTGGTGATAGCCGTTGGCGGCGCTCTGCTCGACGAGCTGGAGCAGCCTCTCGCGCCTGGCAACGTAGATCTTCAGGGACGGACAGTGGCAGGTCGGGTGGGACGGGCCGACTTCCATCGCGGTGATGACATGGTCCTCGCCGACGGTGAAGTGCGCATCCGCCTCGCCCTCAAAGCCCTCGCCGTCGAAGGCCTCGCTGGGCTGCATGTACAGGACGGTCAGATCCGCGCCGGTCTCGATATGCTGCTCAATCGCCGGGGTGAAGTCCATGTTGTAGATGGAGTGGCTGTTGGTCAGCACGATGTACTCCTGACGGGAGAGGCGCAGGAAGTCAAGGTTGCTCTTGAGGGAGTCGAGCAGGCCGTCATAGACGCCCTGATTGTCGCGGGTGAGGAACGGCGGGAGGATCTGCAGACCCACCTTGCCGTGCAGGTCCCACTCGCGGCCGGAGCCGAGGTGGTCCATCAGGGACTGATAGTTCTTCTGGGTGATGACGCCGACTCTCTTGATGCCGGAATGCACCATGGAGGAGAGCTGGAAGTCGATCACGCGATAGCGGCCGGCGATCGGCAGCGCCGCGACGGCGCGCAGGTTGGTCAGTTCACCGAGGTGGATATCATTTTCACCGG
>JAGBAV010000121.1 GCA_017938795.1 Clostridia bacterium | reverse complement strand
CAGCTCATCCGGCCACTCGTTTAAGATCTCTTTGCCGCGGAGCTTGACACTGCCGGCCGTCGGCTTCATCAAGCCCGTCAGAAGATACATCAGTTCTGTCTGGCCATTCCCTTCAATGCCCGCCACGCCCAGGATTTCATTTTCATGGATGGTGAACGAAACATCGCGGACCACTTCGCGGCCTTCCGCGTTCTTTGCGCTCAAATGGCGGACCTCGAGCACGGGCTTGTCCCCGACTGGTTTTCCACTTTTACTGACGCGCAGCAGCACCGGACGGCCGACCATCATTTCGGCCAGCTTTTCAGTGGTAGCCGCATCATCGTTGACGATCGTATCGATCAGCTGCCCGCGGCGCATGACACTGATGGTGTCTGCGCAGGCTTTGACTTCGTTGAGCTTATGCGTGATGATGATAACGGTCTGCCCCATCCGCTTGAGATCGTGGATCTTCGCGATCAGCTCTTCCACTTCCTGCGGGATCAAAACCGCGGTTGGCTCGTCCAGGATCAAAACCTTGACCTGGCGATAGAGCATTTTCAGGATCTCCACGCGCTGGCGGGCGCCGATGGACAGGTCGCGTATCTTGTCGTCCGGATTCAGGCTGAAATTATATTTTTGGATCAAGTCCTCCACGACTTTGCGTTCCCGCTTGTTGTCGATCAGTGGCAGGTTGATCTCTTTGTTTCCGATTTTTAGTTTTTTGTTGGTTTCAATGCCGAGTACAATGTTTTCATAAACCGTCAGGCTCGGGGAAAGTTTGAAATGCTGATGCACCATGCCGATGCCAAGATCGTTCGCATCGTTCGGGTCCTTGATCTTTACTGTCTCGCCGTTCTTGCGGATCTCACCCTTTTCCGGCTGATACAGACCAAAGAGCACGCTCATCAGCGTTGATTTACCCGCGCCGTTCTCGCCCAGCAGTGCATGAATCTCGCCCTTCTTCAGCTGGAGCGTAATGTTATCATTGGCGATAATACCGGGAAACTCTTTGGTGATGTTCAGCATTTCGATGATATACTCGCTCAAAACCACCACTCCTTTACAGCAGACACTATTTAGGTTTATTATACCGTATCCGTCGTTGTTTTGAAAGCTTTTATTTTGTCATTCTGTGCAATCACGCCCCGTTTTATCGCCGTCGCAGCCCGTCCGCCTTCTTCATCGCCGCCTTCCCCGTCACCTTCTCCCGAATAAATAACAACAATCCTCTCTGCTTTGACGGAAAACACTTGCCATATTGCCCGCACTATGTTATACTCTTAACAATCTTTGCAATATGACCGCCTGTTCAGGGCGGATATAAAGGAGGACACCAACTATGCTTAAGGGTAAGGTTGCCGTCGTGACCGGCGGTACGCGCGGTATCGGCTATGCCGTCGTCGAACTCTTCCTCAAGAACGGCGCCAGCGTCGCGCTGCTCGGCTCCCGTCAGGAGACGGTGGACAAGGCGCTCGCCAAGCTCAAGGAGACCAATCCGGACTGGCCGGTTGTGGGCATGGCGCCCGATCTGACCGACTACGCCGCCGTCGAGGCCACGATGAACGCTGTGAAGGCGCAGTTTGGCCGCATCGACATTCTCGTCAACAACGCCGGCATCTCCGCGCGCGAGCCGCTGATGCAGTATGATCCCGCCGCGTTTGACAATATCATCCGCCTGAACGTCAACGCCGTGTTCAACGGCTGCCGTGCGGTCGCCCCGATCATGAAGGAACAGGGCGGCGGCAGCATCATCAACACCAGCTCCATGGTCAGCCTGTATGGCCAGCCCTCCGGCGTTGGCTATCCGGCCAGCAAATTCGCCGTCAACGGCCTGACGAAGTCCCTCGCCCGTGAGCTTGGCCGCAGCAACATCCGCGTGAATGCGGTTGCCCCGGGCGTCACCCGCACCGACATGGTCGCCGCGCTGCCCAAGGAGCTCCTTGAGCGCGTCAGCGCCCCGATCCCGCTGGGCCGCGTCGGCGAGCCGGAGGAGGTCGCCAACTGCTTCCTCTTCCTCGCCAGCGATATGGCCAGCTATGTCACCGGTGAGATCCTCTCCGTCGACGGCGCCGCGCAGACCTGATCAGACAACGAGAATCCCCTCCCGCAGCCGCCCAATCGGGCATCCCTGCAGGAGGGGTTCTTTTATTCTGTTTTCTGCTGTATGACGTCCATCCTTCGCCGCAAAGACCCGCCCTATGCCGGCGGCGCCTCTGCCCGATTGCCGTTTTACAGCGCCTTGGTGAAGCAGATGATTCTGTTCGCCTCACAGAAACCCATCTTCAGATGGAATGCAAGGCTTTCGTCATTCTCAATCTCGCAGTCGCTGGCGAACTCCGTGCAGCCAAGCTCCTTCGCCCACTGCTCGCAGGCAGACAGGAGCGCAGCAGCGATCCCCTGCTGACGGAAGGCCTCCTCCACGAAGATACCCTCCAGATAGCCAACAGGGCTGCTGCTCGTCCCCTCGACATAGTCGCGGCGCAGCTGGCACTGCGCAAAACCGACCGCCCTGTCCTCCTCAAGCGCAAGGAATACCGCCGCATCCTCGCGAGAGATCATCGATTCAAACTCTGCCGTCAGCTCTTCCTCCGTGCTGGATTTCCACATCTGCACAGCCAGAGCCGCTGCTGATGCGGCGTCACAGACGCCCGCATGCACAATCATCATGTTTCCTCCGTTTGTTGTTTCTTTTATATATCTGTTTGTTATGCCACGCAGATCGCGATCACGCAGAACACGCCGAGGCTGACAATCGTCAGCAGCGAACATACGCCGGAGGCAATCTCCGTCTCCTCCTGCGTGCGGCCGAGCGTCGTGGCGATATAGCTGCCCGGCAGCGTCGTATACATCAGCAGCGCCCAGCGCGTCGCCGCGTCCACCTGCGGCAGCAGGAAGAGAATCCCCTGCATCAGCAGGCCTGCAAGCGCCATAATCCCGAAATGGATGACGCACAGGCGTGCAATCACGCTGCGGTTCCCCTCCGACAGGGAGAGGCTGAAGCCCACGCTGAAGAGCATCAGCGCGCTGACCGGCTGAGCGATGAAGCCGAATGTCTCCGTGAAGACCTGCATGATCCCCATCTGTTCAAGAGGGAGCTTCGCGCCGGTCAGATTGAGCAGCAGGCCTGCGCCGCTCATCAGCAGCAGCGGCGAACGCAGCACCTCGCACAGGATCTTCATCTTCGTCGGGTTCTCTCCGGCGTCCGCGTCAAGGATGGCAATCGTCGCAATGCAGATAAGCGCCTGCGCCAGATCCAGCACACCCATCCTGAATACATGCGCTGCGCCAAACAGCGTCATGTACAGCGGAATGCCCAGCATACCGGACTCCTGCGCGGCGAAGAGCATCGGGAGATTGTGATACGGCATCTTCTTTCTGAGCACAAAGAACGCGAAAAGCGCCGTCAGCAGGATCGTCGGAAAGACCATCGCCATGCTGGTCAGCGATTCCGCATTCATCGACGCACCCAGACAGGAATTGAACAGCACGCACGGCAGTCCGAATTTCATCACATACTGCTGCATGCCCTTGACCTCTTTGAGGCTGAACAGATTCTTCCTGCGTGCATAGATACCCACAAACACCGCCGCAAAGATCGGCACGATCACCTGCGCCACAGCGCCCCATTTCTCCATGAATACCCTCCGTATTCTTCCTATGCATCCTCGTCGCCGGCCTGCGCCAGAAGCGCCCGCTGCGTCCTCCTGCTGAAGCTGTGCAGCACCGCATCATAAGCGCAGCCAATCAGGTATTGTAACTCATCATCAGGGAATCCGTCAAGAGTAATTGTGATGAAATATGGCTGCTGCACCGGCGGGCAGTGATATCCGCGGCGGACATGGTCAGGATACACCATTCTGTACGTCCGTCCCGTTTCCTCCGTGCACTTGAGCGTGATCTTGAAATCCTCTGCATACGGGTACAGCTGCGCAAAGATCCTGCCGCCCAGCTTATAGCAGACCGGAACAGGGCCGAACGGATAGGTCTCCTGCGCGCCATGCATGGTCATGCAAAGGGCATGGATCTCCTCGCGGGTCATACCCCATCCCCCGCAGCATGCGCCCAAGACGGCAGCGCCTCGTAGCGCATCAGCTTCCCCTTCCACGGGAATGTGATGCTGCAGGAGAAGAGCATCGGCGCCTCAGCCCCTCCGCGCGAGCCGTACTTGCGGTCGCCCACCAGAGGATACTGCCTGCTGGCGAACTGCACGCGGATCTGATGGCTCCGCCCGGTATGCAGACGCACGCGCACCAGCGACGTCTCACCGGCTGTCAGGCGGCGGTATTCCAGCCGCGCACGCTTCACGCCGCCGCGCATGCGCTTGACGACGAAGACCTTGTTCTTCGCCGAATCCTTGAGCAGCAGATCCTCCCAATCCCCGCTCTCCGGCGGCTGACCGTGCACCATCGCAACGTATTCCTTGATCATCGTGCCGTCCTGTATCGCGCGGGACAGCGCAGCAGCCGCGCCTTTGCTGCGCGCATAGACCATCACGCCGCCGACGTTGCGGTCCAGCCTGTGCACTGTGAAGACCTCGCCGCCCAGCTGTGCGGCGATGGCCTGCGGCACCTGCCCCTCGGCGTCCAGCCCGACCGGCTTGATGATCACTGCCAGCTCCTTATCCGTGTACAAAAACTCCATATTGATCCTCGTCTTTCCATAGGAATGCCGGCCCCCTGCATCCGGGAACCGGCAGAATGGTTTTACATTCTCGCGATGACCGCATCCAGCAGTCCGCGGAACTGATCCTTCACACGGTTTGCTGTCAGCGTGACCTCCTCATGATTGAGCGGCTGATCGAGGATGCCCGCCGCCATGTTCGTCACGCAGCTGACGCCGAGCACGCGCATGCCGCCATGCCGTGCAGCGATCGCCTCCGGCACCGTGCTCATACCGACGGCGTCTGCGCCGAGGATGCGCGCCATGCGCACCTCCGCCGGCGTCTCGTACGCCGGCCCGGGGAACTGGCAATACACGCCCTCGCGCAGGGAAAAGCCCTGCGCACGTGCGCAGTCATGCGCCAGCGCGCGCAGCCCCTTGTCAAACATGCAGCTCATGTCGGGGAAACGCGGGCCGAATGCATCCAGATTCGCTCCGGTGAGCGGGTTCGCGCCCGTCAGGCTGAGCACGTCGGAGATCACCATCAGATCGCCCGGCTGATAATCAAGGTTCACGCCGCCGCAGGCATTGGTGACGATCAGCGTCTTCACGCCCATCAGCTGCATCACGCGCACAGGCAGCGTGATCTCCTTCATCGAATAGCCCTCATAGTAATGAAAGCGCCCCTGCATCATTACCACGCGCCTGCCGTGGAGCATGCCGCAGCAGAGCATCCCCGCATGCCCGGCGACCGTGGACTGCGGGAAGCACGGAATCTCGCTGTACGGCAGACGCACGGCGTCCTCCAGCGCATCCGCGTAGCCGCCCAGACCGCTGCCCAGAATGACGCCGATCTCGGCATGGCCGCAGACGGCGAGCACTTTCTCCGCCGCAGCCTGAATCCTCTTCATCTCGTCCATCGTGCGCCTCCCGCTTTACTTCATGATCCTTCCAAGGAACGACGTGCCCTTGAGCGTATTCTCCACGCCGAAGAAATCGAGCACCGTCGCGCTGATATCGGCGAAGGTATCGCCCGTGCCAAGGTTCACCCCGCCGCGCAGTCTCTTGCCCCAGACGAGCAGCGGCACATGCTCCCTCGTATGGTCCGTGCCGGTATGGCAGGGATCGCAGCCGTGATCCGCCGTCAGGATGAGGATATCCTCCTCGCCCATCAGCTCCATGAGCTGCGGAATCTGTGCGTCGAATGTCTCCAGCGCCTTCGCATAGCCCTGCACGTCGCGCCTGTGCCCGTAGCTCATATCGAAGTCCACGAGATTGACAAACAGCAGCCCGTCAAACTCCTCGCGCATCGCTGCAAACGTTGCCTCCATGCAGGCCGCATTGCCTGCCGCATGGTTGGACTTCGTGATGCCGCGCAGGCAGAAGATGTCCTCGATCTTGCCCACGGCATAGACGGTCTTCCCCGCCTTCTCCAGCAGATCGCACATGGTCGTCGGCGGAATGGCGCTGAAGTCCCTGCGCCCGCCTGTTCTGGTGAAGGCGCCCGCCTTCTCCCCGATAAACGGACGCGCGATCACGCGGCCCACCTCCAGCTCATCCACGAGCATGTCGCGCGCAATCTCACAGATGCGGTACAGCTCCTCAAGCGGCACAACAGCCTCATTCGCCGCGATCTGGAAGACGCTGTCCGCGGAGGTGTAGACGATCAGCTTGCCCGTGCGGATATGCTCCTCGCCCAGCTCGTCAAGGATCGCCGTGCCGGAGGCCGGCTTATTGCCCAGCGTACCGCGGCCGACAGCCTGCTCAAACCGCTCGATGAAATCCTGCGGGAAGCCCTCCGGGAACGTCGGGAACGGGCGGGCCAGCTGTACGCCGGAAATCTCCCAATGGCCGGTGGTCGTGTCCTTGCCGGCGGATACCTCCTTCAGCCTGCCAAAGCAGCCGGAGGGTGCGCCGACCCCGCCGCCGAAGGATGCGCCGTCGATATGCGCAAGGCCCAGCTGCATCATGTTCGGCAGATGCGGATGACAGGTATTGATGATGTGCCCCAGCGTATCCGCGCCGGCGTCGCCATAGGCGGCAGCGTCCTCAAGCGCACCGATGCCCACGCTGTCCAGCACAATCAGAATCGCTTTCTTCTTCATATCCAAATCCTCCCGGAATACAGTCCGTTTCAGCGGCTCATGCCTGTGCCGCCTATTATTTGTATTATAGCGCAATGCTCATTGTTTTTCAATGGATAGCCGATGACGCATCACGCCCGGCAATTGCCTTCAAAGCCACATTCTGCTATAATACACTCAGGTTTTCTGAAAGGAGAATGCGTTCATGCTTCTCAGAATGCTTACCCCGCAGCGGATACAGCACATGCGCAGCAGCATCGCCAGATTCTACGGTCTGTGGTTCGCAATCCTGCTGACCATGTGCTTTCTCGCCATGTTTGCCCAGCTGTTCATCGATGGGCTTGATCTGCTGTTCATCACCATCTTTCTGGCTGCCGTCTGGCTGATGGTCGGCCCGCTGTTCCTGCTCGTCTGGTGGCTTCTGGGCCGGTATGCCGCCCGCCTTGAGTGGAAAAAAGCATTCATGCAGCGCACCAGCGAAGACGCTCAGATTCTTTCCAGCGCGCGCACCGAGGTCGAAAAGATCAGGAAACGCACCGAGGAAGCAAAAGCCGCTAAGACTCCCGGCACGGCTGCGCAGCCCCCTGCCGCGGCGCATGAGGACGCCTCCTCCGGGCCAATGCGCACGACTGAATATGCAGCGCAGCGCGACAAGTTCTTTGCGCAGATTGATCATCAGAAGGATGAGCAATCCGATACACCGGAGGAATCCAGACCCGACTGGCGCGAAAAGCAGCTGGCCGCGCTCAGCGCGCAGCAGGCGGAGGATACGCATCAGCCCGCGCAGACGCCCGAACAGCGCGCGCAGGATAAGATCATCGGCCATGCGGAGGATGCTCAGCTGCGCCATGAGCATGACCCGGAGCTCCTGCGGCGTGATTCGGAGGATGGCTGCATCGCGCTGCGTATGAATGAAGCCGGGCAGTACTACTACATCGACAAATACGATCTGGATGACGACGGTACCCTTGTACTTGCAGGGAGCGGCCCCGTTTCTGAGCATGATGCGCTGCGCATCGCCCTGCCCGATCATCCCGAGATCGCCGCGCGCGTACTCGCCGCCGCCGACCAGGAGATGCAGGATGAGCTCCGCCATACCATCAATGAGATTCTGGATGAAGAATCCGGCGAGCCGGTGACCAACGCCGCCCGTGACAGCGGCGACGGCATCCATATCTGGCGGGAGACCGTCTTCGTCTTCCGCAAGGCAGACGGCATCGAATTCCGCCTCTCACACACCGTGGTCACACAGAATACGGATACCGTGCCCCGGAAGAGAGAGCGGATGCGCTGGCTCACGATCCCGAATGAAGACCTCATGCACCTCACCCCCTCTCAGGGGCTTCTGCGGCTGCGGGATACTCATCCCTTTGACAGCGCATGGTACACCGAAACGCTGCTCGGGGATCCGGATTTCACCGATCTGTTCGGTCTCCGTGATCCGGACGACGCGCAGTAAGGCAGTCATCTCAGCACTGAATGAATACAGAAAAAGCGCCGGATCACTCCGGCGCCGATTCTGTTTAGAACGTAGAATGCTCGGGGCAGAAAATTCCCACGGCACACACGATACAATGCTTATTGCTGCTGCCTTCCGGCCCTGACAAGGTTCACACCCTCGCATTGCATGAGTTCCATCCGTCATCACACTCTACCCGGCTATTGTACCGCATAACCCGGTAAAATGCAAGTCAGTTAACAGAAATTTCATAAATACGGCTTCAGCCTTACAGCGGCATCCCCATCCGCGTCAGCAGGCGCTCCATGACCTTCACGCACAGATGGAACAGATCGTCGCGCGCGAGCTTCCTGTCCTGCAGGCGCAGGGACACGGGCACAGCTGCATTGAGCGTCAGCCGCGGATCAAAGCGCAGCATCGCCTCAAAGAGCTTCTGCCCGTCGATCTGCGCGCGCGGGGAGAAGCGCATCTCGATCATGCCGTCCGTCTGATGGACGCGGTCAATCCCCATCCGCGTGCACATCGACTTGAGATAGGCCACCGCCACAAGATTGGATACGCACTGCGGCTCGTCGCCGAATCGGTCGATGAGCTCATCCTCCACCTCGTCGCGCAGCTCCGCGCTGCTGATGGAGGCGATGCGCTTGTAGATCTCCAGCCGCTGCTTGTCGCCGGTGACATAGTCCGCCGGCAGATAGGCGTTGATGTGGACGTCCATGCGTGTCTCGATGTCGCGGTTGGGCTTAGGCTCCTCGCCCTGCGCCTCCAGCACGGCCTCCTCCAGCAGCTTGCAGTACAGGTCGTAGCCAATATTGGCCAGATGACCGCTCTGCTGCGGGCCAAGGAGATTACCCGCACCGCGCAGCTCCAGATCGCGCATCGCAATGCGGAAGCCGGAGCCGAACTCCGTGAACTCGCGGATGGCGTCAAGGCGCTTCTGCGCCGTCTCGGAGAGCACCTTTCCCGGACGCACGGTGAAGTACGCATACGCCAGCCTGTTCGACCGGCCGACGCGGCCTCTGGTCTGATACAGCTGCGAGAGGCCGAAGTGATCCGCATCGTAGATGATCAGCGTATTGGCCATCGGGATATCCAGACCGGACTCGATGATCGTCGTGCAGAGCAGCACGTCGTATTTTTGCTGGCTGAAGTCAAGCATGACGTCCTCCAGCACATTCTCGCGCATCTGTCCGTGCGCGATGGCAATGCGCGCCTCCGGCACGAGCTTCTGCAGCTGGCGGTAGCACAGGTCGATGGAGCCGACGCGGTTATACAGGAAGAAGACCTGACCGCCGCGCCCCAGCTCGCGCAGGATGGCGTCGCGGATGACGCTGTCCTGATACTCCATGACGTAGGTCTGCACGGGATAGCGCGCCTGCGGCGGCGTCTCCAGCAGGCTCATGTCGCGGATACCGACCATGGACATATGCAGCGTACGCGGGATCGGCGTGGCGGACATGGTCAGCACGTCGACGCTCTTTTTCATGTTTTTGATCGTTTCCTTGTGCCCCACGCCAAAGCGCTGTTCCTCGTCCACGATCAGAAGCCCCAGATCCTTGAACTTGACGTCCTTGCCCAGCAGCCTGTGCGTGCCGACAAGGATATCGACCTCGCCCGCCTCAACGCGGCGCAGCGTCTCCTTCTGCTCCTTCGCCGTGGCGAAGCGGCTGAGCACAGCCGCCTGTACCGGGAAGCCCTCGAAGCGGCGCATCAGCGTATTATAATGCTGCTGCGCGAGGATGGTCGTCGGGGCGAGGAGCGCCACCTGTTTGCCGCTCATGACCGCCTTAAATGCGGCGCGCAGGGCGACCTCCGTCTTGCCGTAGCCGACGTCGCCGCAGAGCAGGCGATCCATCGGCTGCGGGCGCTCCATATCGCGCTTGATCTCGTCCGTCGCCTGCAGCTGATCCGGCGTCTCGTCGTAGGGGAAGTTTTCCTCAAACTCCTGCTGCCACGGCGTATCCTGCTCAAAGGCGTAGCCCGTGTTCCTCTGCCGCTGGGCATACAGCTGCACAAGGTCGAACGCCAGCTCCTTCAGGCTCTCGCGGACCCTGCTCTTCTGCTTCTCCCAGTCCTTGCCGCCAAGACGCGAGAGCTTCGGCGCGGCCCCTTCGCCGCCGCCGATGTATTTCTGGATGCGCTCCAGATGATCCACAGGGATATAGAGCTTGTCGCTGCCCAGATACTGCACCAGCAGGTAATCACGCGACGCGCCGTCCGTCGTGATGCGCTCCGTACCCTGATAGATGCCGATACCGTGCGTCTCATGCACGACATAGTCGCCCACCGACAGATCGGTGAACGAGGCAATCCTGCTGCCCTTTTTGGCTTTTGCCTTCGCCTTTGCGCCCTTTGCGCCATAGACGTCGCCCTCCACCAGCACAGCCAGCCGGATCTGCGGATACTGGAATCCGCCGGAGAGCATCATCGGGTAGATCCTGCATTCGCCCCTGTCCGGCATGCTCGCGCCCAGCTCGTCAAAGCGCGTCCTCACGCCCTCATCCTCAAAGGACTGGCGCATGCGCTCGCCGCGTGCCGCGCCGCCGGAGAGCATGATGACCCGCCAGCCCTCCGCCATCCAGCGGTTGATATCGGCGCACATGTCCTTGATGCGGCCGCCGTAGCTGCCCGCGCCCATGCCGCCCATCTGCGCCAGCAGCGTGGGCTTGAGCTGCGCCACAGGGCGCAGGATGGACGTGAGCGCAAGCATCGTATGCTCATGCATACAGGCAATCGCTTCATCGCGCGAGAGGATCAGACCATCGTGATCCTCGATCGCCTCGCCGCGCTCAAGCGCAGCGGAAAACGCCTGATCGAACTCGGACAGCCTGCTGTCCATACGCGTAAAGAGCGCATCCGGCTCGTCCATCACGACGATCGGCCTGTTCATATAATCAAGCAGCGTATCCGTCTGCCCGTACAGCAGATGGATGTATTTCTCCAGCAGACGGCTGGAGATTCCCTTCTTCATCTGCTCCAGTGCGGCGCGGACGTTCTCCTGATAGCGCTCAAGCGTCCGGCTTTCTCTGGTGAAGGCAGCCGGCGCGGCGATCTCCCCCTCTGCAAGCGGCAGATCGGCCAGCGAGCCCTCCTCCGTCTCCTTGCTGCCGGCGCGCTTCATGTTCTCGCGCTGGCGCTGCAGGGCGGCCTCGATCCTCTCAGCAAAGGCCTCCGTGCCTTCTATGGGCGCGGGCGCCTCGCTTGCCGGCGGGATGCTCACACCGCTGAGGTTGTGCATGGAGCGCTGGCTCATCACGTCAAACGCGCGCACGGAATCGATCTCGTCGTCAAAGAACTCAACGCGGACCGCATGCAGCGCATCCGCGGGATAGACGTCCACAATACCGCCGCGCACGGAGAACTGTCCCTTCCCCTCGACCATATGCTCGCGCGAGTAGCCGGAGGCCAGCAGGCTCTCCACGAGATAATCCATCTCCATCTGCTCGCCGGAGCGAAGGTCAATCGTGAAATCGCTGAACACGCTGCGCGGCATCACCCTGTGGAGCACGGCGTCCGCCGGGGCAACCACAGCGCGCACCTCGCCTGTCACCAGCCTGCGCAGGGTCTCGATCCTGCGGAAGGCGACGTCGCGGCTGGCCGCCACATCCTGATAGAAGGTGATCTCTCTGGCGGGGAAGAGGCTCACGCCGCCGTCCGTCAGCGAGGATACATCCTCCATCGCCTCCGCCGCGGCACGCTCGCTGGCCGCCAGAAACAGCAGCGGACGCCCCGTCCGCTTCGCCAGCGCGCAGGCCAGATGGATCTTCTGCGCGCCGGCAAGCCCGGAGGCCGCGATCACTGCGCCGGACTTTGCGGATTCCTCCACGATCTCGCGGAAGGGCTTCAGCTCCTCCAGCGCGTCAAACAGAAAATGCGTCTGCATGCTTACTCCTTCATTCCGTCGTCGGGGTTCTGCTTATGGCTCACTTCTGGGTGTTGGCCGTGCGCATGGCGCTCTCTATGCCGTTCTTCATCAGGTCGATGACCACATCCGCCGCGCGCAGGAAGGCGTCAAACTGCGTCTTGCGGTCCTCCTCCGTCTGGTAGTGGGAGAGCACCCAGTCCGCCAGCTCCCATCCCTCCGGCTTCTTGCCCACGCCCACACGAAGACGCGGGAAATCCTGCCGTCCGAGCAGCCCGATGACCGAGCGCATGCCGTTATGCGTGCCGGCGCTCCCGCTCTGGCGCAGGCGCAGCTTGCCCAGCGGCAGATCAATGTCGTCGTAGACGAGCAGCACGCGATCCATCTCCGGCTTATACCATGAGACGATCTCCGTCACGCACTGCCCGGAGAGATTCATATACGTCTGCGGCTTGACGAGCACCAGCTTCTCCCCGCCGACGAAGCCCTCGCCGATCAGGCCGTGCATGGCGTTCTTCGTCAGCGCGATGCCGTGCTTCTCGCTGAGCACGTCGATCACATCAAAACCGACGTTGTGCCTCGTCCTCGCGTATTCCCTGCCCGGATTGCCCAGACCGATCACAATAAACACAGGTTTGATCCTCCATTTTCCCAAAACAGCCTATGCGGGAGTCCCATACCGGGGCCCCCGCTTGATTCTATGCCGAATGTTCGTGGTTTACTTGCCTTTCTCCGCGCCGGATGCCAGCCACGCCGCCGGACGGATGCTGATGGTGTTGTCCGCCTCGTCCGTGCCCTCGATGACCAGCAGGGACTTGACGCCCTCGATGCGCTTTTTCACCGGCTCCTGCGTCGCAGCCATCACGCAGACGCCCACGACCGTCACCGAGAACTCGCGCATCATATCGACCATACCGCGGGCAGTGCCGCCTGCGCGCATGAAATCATCGACAATCAGCGCACGCTGACCCTCGCGCACAGTGCGGCGGGACAGGCTCATCGTCTCCACCCGGCCGCCGGAGCCGGAGAGATAGTTGATGTTCACCGCAGGGCCCTCGTAGACCTTGCTGTCCCTGCGGACGATGACCATCGGCACGCCCAGCGCCTTCGCCGTCATCATCGCCACCGGGATCCCCTTCGTCTCCATCGTCAGGACGAAGTCCGGCTCTGCGCGGTAATACTGCGCGGCGATGACCGCGCCCATCTTCTCCATAAGCTCGGGCGTGGCGAGGATGTCCGCCATATAGACGAAGCCGCCCGGCAGCAGACGCCCCGGCGCAGAGAGCATCTGCGCAAGATCCTTAACAAAGGCATACGCATCCTCCGCCGAGGGAACCGGGCGATAGCGCACGCCGCCTGCCGCGCCGGTCACAGTATCCAGCTGCCCCAGATGGAACTGCGCAAAGACATTGCGCAGAATATCGATATC
The DNA here is from genome assembly GCA_017938795.1 of Clostridia bacterium. Classification (GTDB taxonomy): domain Bacteria; phylum Bacillota; class Clostridia; order Christensenellales; family Aristaeellaceae; genus Ventricola. The sequence goes on along the minus strand of JAGBAV010000121.1, from coordinate 30,371 downwards.
TTCACTGAGCGTCGACTTCGCTGCGCCGAACATCTCACAGAATGTGCCAAGTGTGACAATCTTGTTAGGTGATTCAACCAGAATCCTTGTCATGGCGGCAAGACGCTCATTACGGCGGATGCGGTCCATGCTGTTCCCTCCCGAATACGAATATTCCTGCGGTAATTTCTTCCGAATGTTAGGCAGATCGCCATCTATTATAATTCAGTTATTTCAAGAAATCCAGTCTTTTTTCCGATTCTTTCAGCTTTTTTTCGTTTTTATGCAATCTTTCCAGGGGCATAGTCTGTTTCTTGGCCCGAATCTCACTTTCCTGTTGATTGCTGCGCCCGGTTTGACGTATAATATGCTTGCATGCATATGTCCGCCCGCCTATGCCGCGCGCAAAGGCTGCGGCGCATTGCCATCACCCCACAGCAAGGAGGCATCTCTATGCCGCATATCAGCGAATACTCCGGCAGGCGCGTCCACATGATCGGCATCGGCGGCAGCTCCATGAGCGGCCTGGCCGGCATGATCGCAAAGACGGGCGCCGCCGTCACGGGCTCCGACTCTGCCCGCTCCTATATGACCGACGCGCTCTGCGCGCAGGGGATCCATGTCTCCATCGGGCACTGTGCCCAGAATGTAGACGGCGCCGATCTGGTCATCTACTCTGCCGCCATCTCGCCCGAGAATCCTGAGCGCGCACGCGCCTTCGAACTGGGGATCCCCCAGATGGAACGCGCCACGCTGCTGGGCCAGCTGATGGAGGGCTACCGCCACGCGATCAACGTCTGCGGCACGCACGGCAAGACCACCACCACCTCCATGATCGCCGAGGTGCTGCTGGACGCCGGGCTTGATCCCACCGTGCATATCGGCGGTCAGCTTGACTATATCGGCGGCAGCACGCGCGTGGGCAGCCACGAGACCTTCGTCGTGGAGGCCTGCGAGTTCAACGCGAGCTTCCTGCAGTTCCATCCGACGATCGCCGTCGTGACAAATATCGAAGAGGATCACCTCGATTTCTACAAGGATCTTGACGACATCTGTCATGCCTTCGCGCGTTTCTTCGCGCTGCTGCCCGAGAACGGTGTCTGCATCGGCAACGGCGACGACGAGCGCGTCGTCTCCCTGCTGGGCACGCTCCCGGTGAAGACGGTCACCTACGGCTTCTCCTCCGCCTGCACATGGCAGCCGCTGAATCTCGTCTATGACGACACGGGCTGCGCACAGTTTGACGCTGCGAAGGACGGCGTGATCGCCGCGCATATCGCTCTCCGCGTCCCTGGCGATTACAACGTCATGCATGCGCTGGCGACCATGGCCGCCTGTGTCGAGGTCGGGGCAGACGCCGGCGTCATCGCAGAGTCCCTCTCCCGTTTCGCCGCGCCGCACAGGCGCTTTGAGCATACAGGCACGGTATGCGGCGTGGAGCTCTATACCGACTACGGCCACAACCCGGCAGAGATGCGCAACGCGCTGGATAACGCCGCGCATCAGCCGCATGGCAGGCTCTTCGCCGTCATGCAGCCGCATACCTATTCCCGCGTGAAGACGCTCTTCGCGGACTACATCCACTGCTGCGACCTCGCGGATGAGATCCTGATCACGGATATTTTCGCCGCACGCGAGAAAGATCCCGGCGATATTCATTCCACCATGCTGGTGGACGCCATCGCGAAGACGGGCAAGAGCGTTCATTACACGCCCACCTTCGACGACGCAGAGGCCTTCCTGCGCGCACACTGGCAGCCCGGCGATCTGGTCATCACCATGAGCTGCGGCGATATCCATCTGCTCAACGCGCAGATCCAGAAGCACGGAGACAACTACTGAATCCCCGTATAAGCATAACAGAGGCGGTACGCATCATGCGCACCGCCTCTATGTATGTCGTCTCATCCGACCTCTTCGCTGCCGCCCTCCGGGTCAAAGACCTGCAGCGCGTCCAGCATCGCATCCGTCTGCTCACGGACGCCGTCGCCCGCGCTCTCCGGGATAATCACGCTGTACACCAGCGTGTACCCATCCGCGCTCACCAGCACCAGCGTGACCTCCACCGGCTCCGCCGCTGCCTCCTCATGCATGATCTGCACGCCGGAGGCCGGATAGCCGCTCACCTCGGTGAGCTCCATCGGCGTCACGCTCTTTGCGCCAGCCCAGTCGCTGGCGGCGAGCTCCTCAATGGTCATCGAGAAGGCGCCGTAGCGGATCAGCTGCACCTGCACGCCCGAAAACTGATAGGTCTGGATATAGTCGCCGTCGTCGAAGGAGACGTCCTCCACCATCTGCGCATCCTCGGGCAGCTCCACCAGCAGCACCGGGCCATCCGCCAGCGCAAGAGCCGGCAGAAGCAGCAGCAGCGCCATCAGCGCGATCATCATTCTCTTCATCCTGTGTCCTCCTTATTCTGTCCGGCACAGCGCCGGCTATAGTCAGATCCATTCAGGTTCGTCGCATACCTGCAGGCATTATACCACCCCCGCGCACATCCGTCAAAACCCTTTTCCGGCGGCGGCAAACGTGGTATACTGTCCTCAAGAAATCCGAAAGGAAACCGATCATGAAGAACATCCTGCTCATCGCCACAGGCGGCACCATCGCCAGCCGGCCGACGGTCAGCGGCCTCGCGCCGCAGCTGTGCGCGGAGGATATCCTCCAGTGCGTGCCGGAGCTTGAGTCCCTGTGCCGCATTGATACCCTGCAGCTGATGAATATCGACTCCACCAATATGTCGCCCGACTGCTGGCTTCGCATTGCCGCCTGCGTCAGCGCGCACTATGATCAGTACGACGGTTTCGTCATCACGCACGGCACGGACACCATGGCCTACACCGCCAGCGCGCTGTCCTATCTCATCCAGCGCAGCGCGAAGCCCATCGTCCTCACCGGCTCGCAGAAGTCCATCTACTCGCAGGACACCGACGCCCGGCGCAACCTGTACGACGCCTTCCTCGCCGCACAGGATGATGCGCTGCACGGCGTACTGCTCGTCTTTGACGGCAGGGTCATTACCGGCACGCGCGCCAGAAAGACGCGCACGAAGTCGCTCAACGCCTTCTCCAGCATCGATTATCCGGATATTGCGCTGCTGCGCGAGGGGCGCATCCTGCATTACATCCGCGAGGAAAAGCCGGACGGCGCGCCGCAGTTCTACACAGAGCTCAATCCGCGCGTGTTCGTCCTGCGCCTGATCCCCGGGATGAACCCCGGCGTCCTGTATTCGCTGCTGGACAGCTTCGATGCGCTGGTCATCGAGAGCTTCGGCGTAGGCGGTCTGCCCTGCTATGAGAGCGAAGATTTCCTCGCCGCCGTCGCCGCATGGGCGCGCATCGGCAAGCCCATCGTCATCACCACGCAGGTGCCGCACGAGGGCAGCGACATGACCGTCTATCAGGTCGGCGCGCGCGCCGCAGGTATGCCCGGCGTGCTGCAGGCGCATACAATGACTGTCGAATCCGTCGTCGCCAAGCTGATGTGGATCCTCCCGCAGACGCGCGATCTCAGCCGGATCACCTCGCTCTTCTACACGCCTGTCGCGCACGATCTGCTGCGCTTCATCTGACCGGATACTATCAAGACGGATCACAATGGAAGATTCTTCCCGCGGCGCAAAGAAAACCTCGATTCTCCATAAATGCAGAACGGGCGTCCGGCATACCTGCCGGACGCCCGTTTGCATATGCATCTCCGAATGCCTGCGCGTTTTGGGGCATTCCAGTGGAACTGCAGCTTATCCGATTCTCAAACGGATGACGGCGCGATACATCAGAACAAGCCCCGCGCTGAGCAACGCGCCGCCGATGATATCCGTCAACCAATGTACACCTGAAACAAGTCTGCCGATGACCATAAACACCATAAACACAGCGCATGCGGTCACAACGCACCGCCTGATCATTCTGTTTTGGATGCGGTCACGGAACTGCATGATCGAAGTCGGGATCACACACATAACAAGCATGGTTGTTGACGACGGATACGATGCCTCCAGAATCCCGTCAATCAGCACAGGCCTGTAATTGACGACAGCCGCTTCAAAAAGGATATACGCCGCCATCACAGCGATATAGAATCCGCCAAGAACAAGGAGGCTGTAATCCACGCTCAGCAGGCGCCTTCTCCTGATCCATTGCATAAGCCCGAGAAAGGCGAATCCTGTTCCAAGCATGACAGGCACCAGACTCAGCCAATCTGTGACCGTATACAGGAACATATGAACGCCTGTAAGGCGGTGAACAAACTGATTGATTGACGCCACCCCGACAGCTGACCCCTGCGGCCCGATTGCCTCAACATCAATCCATCGGACTGCAGCCGTCCATCCTAAAAACGCCGCAAGCACATCTGCCGCTATGATAAAGTTTCCCCGGTCTTCTTTTCTCATGGTATCAACCTGCCTTTCTGTATTCTGGCTTCCGCCTGAACACAGTCTATAAGAAGGCATGGATCACCGCAAGAAACAGGCCGTCACAGCCATGATACGCTTCGTATCATGGCCATCTGATCAGCATGAGCCCCTTTATCGTCAGGATTATGAACAGAAACACTGCCGCATACGGCTGCAGGCTGATGATAAAGAGGAGCGCTCCTGCCGCATTCAATGCGATGGATATCCTGCTCTTGCTCTTCACCCACAGTGTATTGCGGCACGACTGCAGAGCAAGCGTCAGCACACCTGATACAGCAATCCCGGTCACAACAAGACAATAAACCAGCCTCACATACGGAGAAATCCCTTCAAGGTGCATGAGCGAAACCGCCTGTATTCCCGTATTGGCTTTCTGCCCGAAGAACGGCAGAAAGAAGAGCATGGCTATGCTGCAGTCCAGCAGCCCGAATGTCAGATCGCGACAGCGGCTTTCCTTTTGCTGCACATCCTCCTGCGCCAGGGTCAGCAGCTCATCGCCCGAGAGCAAATCATCGATCGTCATTCCGAAGAACCCTGCGATTGCTTTCAGGGAATCTATCCCGGGATAGCCTCTGCCGGATTCCCATTTTGAAATCGCAGCTCTGGATACGAAGAGTTCCGATGCAAGCTCTTCCTGTGTAAGGCCTTTTTGTTTCCGTAGTTCTCTCAGTTTTTCGCCAAATTCCATCATATCTGCCTTTCTGAAAACAACCGGCATGACGGTGCATTCAAGTTTACTGCCCTGATTCTATCACAGCATTATGCAAAACAGCAAGCCGTCATCTGCCCGGCTTGCTGTTTCAGGTTATGCTTCTGTCAGCCCGTTTCCGGTGCGGCGTACTGCCCTTATGGCATGCAGGCCGCTCTCCCCCGGCCGCCTGATCAGTACGCCGCTTCCATCTCCATGACCCTGTCATAGAGCCAGCGATTGACGGGGACGTCCACGCCATGCTTCTTTGCAAGGCGGATCATCGTGCCGGCAAAGAGCTCGACTTCGCTCTTCCTGTGCGCTTCGCCGTCCTGCCGCATGCTCGGCTGCCCGTCCGGCGAGAGCGAATCGACCATCGCGACCCACTCGTCAAACTCCGGCTCGCTGATGGCGAAGCCCTCCAGCGCAGCGAGCTTCTGCGCCTCGCGCATCGCGCCGAGCATGACCTCGCGCGCCTGACCGGGCTGCTGCACGGCGGCGTAATCCCCCTCGAAGACCATGCACGCCTGATTGAGCCCCACGTTCAGCATCAGCTTGCCCCACTGCCTGCGCACCATATCCTCCACGGGCTGGCAGGTGACGTCATGCGCATTGAGATAATCCGCCACTGCCTGCACGCGCGGCGACACCGGGCCGGGCGCCTTCTCTCCCAGCACGATGCGGCCGGAATGCGTATACGTCAGCTGGTTGCCGATCTTGGTTGCATCCATGCCCTGCGCCACGCTGTAGAGCACATTGCGCGCGCCGTAGCGCTCTGCGATCATCTCCTCGCTGGTGACGCCATTGATCAGGCAGATGATCAGCGTATCCTTTCCGATAAAGCCCTCCGCTGTATCCAGCGCGCCCTGAAGGCCGCCGGCCTTTGTCGCGATGATCAGCAGATCCACGGGCTTCGCCTGCGCCGGCGTGGCATAGGCGAACGGAATCTTCTCACCGTTGCTGTACACACCCTGCTGCTGATAGCGCGCCGCGCGCTCCTCATCGGCTATCACAATCAGATCCGCGCCGCTCCTGAGCAGATGCTCGCCAAAGTTCATGCCGACTGCGCCAAGGCCGATGAGGCCCACCTTCCTGATCTCCATATGCATCCTCCATTACTCCGTGTACCGGCTGCGCAGCAGCGCAATCTCCTGCGCATAGCCGTCGATCTCATTGGGCGTCTCCAGATAAAAGGGCAGATTCCGCAGCGCCGGATGGTTGATGATTCTCACCATCGCGTCAAGGCCGATGTGCCCCTGCCCGATCTTCTCATGCCTGTCCTTGCGGCTGCCAGACGGGTTCTTGCTGTCGTTGATGTGGATGGCGCGCAGGCGCTCCAGCCCGATCACGCGATCAAACTCGCCAAGCACGTCGTCAAGCGCATTCACAATGTCATACCCGGCGTCAAACACATGGCAGGTATCCAGACAGACGCCCAGCCGCCCACCGCAGGCCGCCGTGTCCATCACCGCGCGCAGCTCCTCAAAGCTGCGCCCGACCTCGCTGCCCTTGCCCGCCATGGTCTCCAGCAGCACGGGCGTCTGAATATCCGGCGTCAGCACGGTATCCAGCATCTGCGCGATCAGGCGGATCCCTGTCTCCGCGCCCTGCTTCACATGGCTGCCGGGATGGAAATTGAGCATCGCGCCGGGGATATGGGCCAGCCGCTCCAGATCCTCGCGCATCGTCCTCTCCGCAAATTCGCGGATCGACGCATCCGCCGCGCAGGCATTGAGCGTGTACGGCGCATGCGCGAGCACCGGCGCAAAGCCATGCTCATTCAGGAAAGCCGTAAGCGCCGCCGCATCCTGCGCGTCAAACGCCTTTACAGAGCCGCCGCGCGGGTTGCGCGTAAAGAACTGAAAGGTATCCGCGCCGATCGCCGCGGCCTGCCGTCCCATCGCAAGATATCCTGACGCGCAGGACAGATGGCATCCGATATGCAGCATTTTATTCCTCCTGTGCTTTCATTCGCTTCTGCGCGCGCCATGCATTCCATCTTCCCTGCAGCCACTTGGCGGCAGGGCGCTCAAAGCCATAGGTCAGCACGGCGCTGACCGCAAACGACACGAGGAAGCACGCCGCGGTGAAGAGGATCTGCCAGCGCAGATCGCCCTCATAATTCGGGTGCTCCGCCTCGCTGGGGATCACCCTGTACTTGAGCAGCCAGACGGCGATCGTCTGATGCCAGATATAGAACTGCATCGACACCGCAGAGATGAATCTCGTCAGCGGATTGGCAAACAGCTTCCGCACCAGCAGCCCCGCATTGGCCGAGCACACCAGCAGCACACAGCCAAGGCACCCCATCGCCATGCGGTTATTCATCTGATTGATCCGGATCATCTCAACGCCGGAGGACGCGGACTGCCCCTTCACCACGCGCCACAGCAGCACAAGCGACACGAAGCACAGCGCGGAGCATATAATGCGCTGAACAGGGCTATGCCGCCGCTTGGCCAGTTCCTGGTGAATGGCTGCACCCGCCATGCCCAGCGCGAACGTATCCAGATACGCCGGGAGCTGGTTGAAGTACATGGACACATCCGTGTAATTCGCCCCGACCCATGCGCGGAACGCCAGCGAGCCGAAGACCATCGCAAGGAAGGTCATCAGCGGGGAACGCTTGAATTCCCGCGCGAGCCACGGGAAGATCAGGTAGAACTGCAGCTCGATCGCCAGCGTCCAGAGCGAGCCGCCCAGATTGGTCGCATAATACGCATTGTAGAAGAACGTGTGCGTATACGTCATATGCGAAAGAAGATCCACGCGCAGGTGCTTTTCGCTGTAGTACGCCCCGGTCGCCATCGCCACGGCAAACATCACGATGATCGTCAGCATATACGACGGGTGAATCCTGAACATGCGCTTCGCATAGAAGTCCACGGGATGCGGCCTGCGGTCGCCTTCATTCATCCTCGCCCACGGCAGGTAATGGCAGAAGCCGCTGATCAGGATCATGACGTCCACCCAGATATACCCCGAGCGCACCAGCGGATCAAAGCTGATATGCCGCCCGAAGAGATCCAGCCCGGGATACAGCCACGACTGCTGCCAGATATGGAACCACGCCACCAGCATGATCGCCATCGCGCGGATGCCGTCGCAGGTATCCACATACCGCGTGTCCGGATTTCGCCGGGCGTCGTCAAGCCATATTCTGATCGGATTCATGTTCTCCCTCCGTTGCTCCTGCGCGCCTCATCGCGCGGCTTGTATGCAGGCAAGGCGCGCCGCGCCACCCTCCGCAGAAGAAAAGAATCCCATGCCGACGGCACGGGCATTCTCTCCCCTTATTGTATGATTACGTCCAGATCGTTGTCTTCCTGCGCGATGGGCTCGCCGCTGAGCTTCACAACGAGCTTATGCGGGAGGCATACGATGGTCTTCGCCGCATTCTTCATTCTGCCCTGACGGATGCAGAGACCGTCGCGGCAATTTGCCTGCGCCATATAGACCTCTCCGCCTTCGACGGCGATCACATTGACGCTGCCGTCCTCCTGCCTGATCTCGTAGGTATCCTCAACGGCAAGGGGACGCCGCAGCACTTCCTCGCCATCGAGCGTCACCACCACGGACGCCGCCTCCGTCCCCAGCGTGATCAGGGAAACCAGATACAGCAGGAGCGCAGCAATCAGCAGCCCGGCGATGAGCAGTATGTCTTTTTTCTTCATAATCCGTTTCCTGTCAGGCCGCGTTGTCGGCCGGTTCTTCCGCCGGCTGCGCCCCTGTTTCCTCTGCGCTGTCGGCGGCTTCGGGCGCTTTGGCTGCTTCTTCCGTCTGCTCAGCAGGCGCCGCCTCGCCCAGATAGCTCAGCCGGAGGTTCTTGCCGTCCTCTTCCCTGCGCAGGGTCAGCGACGCCTTCTTCAGGCTGATCACGGAATAAACCGTTTTGGTGGGATAGGGCTCGCTGCCGACAAAGATGTCATACGCAGCGCCGCCGAAGTATCCTTCCTCCCCGAGGATGGAGCAGCTGCCGTCGCGGCGGAAGATATACTCCCCGCCCTGTGTGTCCTTCCAGCGGCCAATAATGCCATACACGTAGGCCTCAATGAGCTTCTGCGCACGGCGGCTGTCCGGTACACGCTCCAGAACGGGCAGCGCATCCAGCGGCTTGCCCAGCGTGATCAGCGCCTCCGCGCGGGAGAGGCATGCCTCGCGGTACATCTCTGCGATCTGCGCATAGCGCTCGGGCAGCTCGCTCTGCCAGTACGGCTCAAGCCCCTTGATGACGCTCTCGTGATCGCCCAGCTCCGCATCCATCCGCGCTGCGGTATACGCCGCGCCCAGCCACGCATCCTCGCAGGCCGTGGTTCTGCGCTTGGCGTCCTCATAGCTGCCAAGGGCAGCAAACGCCTTCGACGCCGCTTCATGATCCCCGGCCTTCTCCAGCGCCTCCGCATGGCTGTAGCGGGCGCGCATCGCGCGCTCCTCCGCATCCAGATAGACGCCGCAGGCCTCGTAGAGCGCCGCCGCCGTCTCATAGTCGCCGTCCGCCGCCGTCTGCGCGCCCAGCGCATAGCGGCTGCGCTGCGCCTGACCTTCGCTGTCCTCATACGTGCCCAGCGCCTCAAAGCGCTTAAGCGCGTCCTCGTATTCGCCCGCGTCAAACGCCGCTGCTGCGATCATGTAGCGGCAGGCATTCGCCATGTTCGCGGAATCCTCGTAATTGCCAAGGCTCTCAAAGCGCGCCAGCGCCGCCTCCGCATTCTGCTCCATTTCGCGCACAGCCAGTCTGTATTCAATCGACCTGAGGCGCTGCGCAGCATCCTCATAATCGCCGACCAGCGCAAACTGCTGCTGCGCCGGCTCCAGCTGACCTGCGTCCTCAAGCTGGCGGGCGTAGGTATACACCGCCTGCTCATACGCCTGCGCCACCTCGCCCTCGCGCTCCAGCTGCTCCAGCCAGCCGATTGCGTCGGCATACCTGCCGTCCGTCATCGCTGCGCAGCCCAGCGTATAGGACGCCGTCACGTACTGCTCCTGCGCATCCTCATAATCACCGGCGAGCGCAAGCTGCCTGACAGCCTCCTCAAGGCGGCCCTCCTCCAGCGCATTCATGCCCGCGCTGTAACGGCAGAACTCGGCGCGCGTCTCCGCCTCCTCGTAGATGCCCAGCGTTTCATAGAGCTTCGCCGCCTCGACATACTCATCCTGCTCCATCAGCTCGCCTGCCAGCGCATAGCGGCACTGACGGATCAGCGCAACCGCATCCTCCCTGTCCGATACGATCAGGAACTGATCGCAGGCCGCGGCATAGCTGCCCTCGCGCATCAGCTGCCGTCCATAGAGATAGACGCTGTCAAGCTGCTGCTCCTGCGCATCCATATACTCGCCAAGAGAAGCAAAGCGCTCGATCGCCAGCGGATAATTGGTCTGCTTCTTCGCCTCCGCGGCGATGCTGTAGATCAGCTCGCGGAGCATGGTCTGCGCAGCCTCGCTGTCTGCAAGGCCGGTCAGCAGCTCCTCCGCCTTCGCATCCTCGTCCGCGTCGATCGCCAGCTGCGCACGGGCGAGCACGGCGCGCTCATGGAGGACAGAGCCGTCCTTCGTGCCAAGCTGCAGGGCGCGGGCCGCCGCATCCGCAAGCGCCTCGTTATTTCCCGCCGTGATGAGCCCTTCGATAATGACCTTCTCCGCCTCGTCGGCCTTGTCGCCTGCGCCGAAGCCCGGCCACCAGCGCTCAATAAAGAGATAGATCTCCTTCGCATCGGCAGCGTGCCCCTTCTCCATCTCCTGCGCGGCATACAGCCCCGCCGCATACGGCACGCCCCAGCGCGCAGCCGCCAGCGCAATGATGACCAGCAGCAGCAGCGCGATCAGCAGACGCATCCTCCGCTTGCGGCGCTTGGTCTTCTTCTGCTCGCTCTGCCCCTGACGGACAGTCTCCTCGCTGCTGCGGCGCAGGGTCTCCTTGGTCTTCTCCTCAAGGTCGCGCTCCTTGCGCCCGACCGTCGCATCGACCGCCGCAAAGCTGTAATCGCGCAGCACCTGCTGCCTCTCCCGCTCGCAGCGGCGGCACTTTTCGTCGCTCGTCCTGTTGGCTCTGCCGCAGACGCACATCCAGACGATATCGTCCTCGCGGGCATAGCCCACGGCGTCCGCGCCGGCGGCCGCGCGCAGACGATCCAGCTCGCGCCCCTCAGGCAGCGTATTGGGCGTATATTCGCGCACATTGCGCTCTTCACGCCGCCAGACCATGCCGTCCTTGAACCATACCTTCTCCACAGATGCCTCCACGCGCTCCGTGCCGTCGACATGCTCCGGCATAAAGGGCGCAGAGAAACGCGCGCGCGCCTCGCCCTCCACGGCGGAGCGCACCAGCCGACCGCCAACGCGCGAGCCGTCCGCGGCAAAGCAGATGATATTCATCTGCACACTGTCAATCAGCTTGTCGGACAGATTGAAAAACTCAATCACACAGACCAGCTGTTCCTTGTCCGCGCCGTTCTCCTCGTACTTCTCCCGTCCGATTCTTACGCTGACAACCTCCACCGGGCAGGTCAGATCGCTCTTCATCTCTGTCACCTCTTGTTTTCTGTTCGGCGTTTCCGCCTGTGATTACAGACGCCGGAGCGCCTCTATTTCCTCCTGCGTCAGCTCGCGCCATTCGCCGCGGCGCAGGCTGCCCAGCTCCAGCGAGCCAAAGCGGATTCTGCGCAGCAGCAGCACTTTATGCCCGACGGCGTCGAACATGCGCCTGACCTGACGATTGCGCCCCTCGTGAATGGAGACCACAATATCCGAGAACAGCGCCTCGTCGCGCACCACGCGCACCTGCGCAGGGTAGGTTCTGCGCTCGTCGCCCTCCATGAAGACGCCGCGGCGCAGGCGCTCGATCGCCTCATTGCTCGGGTTGCCGGTGACGCGGGCGAGGTAGACCTTGTCAACCTCGCAGCTCGGGTGCGTCAGCCGCTGGGCAAGCTCGCCGTCGTTGGTCAGCAGCAGCAGCCCCTCGCTGTCATAGTCAAGCCGGCCGACGGGATAGAGCCTCTGCTCAAAGTCCTTAAAACGATCCATCACCGTCTCACGGCCCTTGTCGTCGCTGACCGTGGTCACCTCGCCGGCGGGCTTGTGGTAGATGATGTAGCGCTTGCTCTCCTCAGGCCGGATCACCTGACCGTCCAGCTCCACGACGTCGCCGTCCTCCACCTGTACGCCCATCTGCGTGATGATCTGTCCATTGATGCTCACGCGGCCGCTGAGGATAATCTCCTCGCATTTCCGTCTGGCGGCCACGCCGCACATTGCCATGTATTTCTGAAGCCTCATGCTTTTCTCCTCTTTCATATCCTGCCGCACTAAGGAAGCGGCCATCCGGCCATCACCCGGCGCACATCAACCAGCAGCCCGCTGCTGTCCACGCGGCCGCTCGCCACAACCTCGCTAAGGCCCAGCACGCTCCCGCCGACAACCAGCGACGCCGTCCCCAGATGCATGCCCGGATACACCGGCGCAGCAACGCTCTGCGGGACGTCCAGCACAATCTGCGCTGCCTCGCCCTGCGCCAGCGGCACAGAGAGCGGCTCCATCAGGCACATGCCCACGCAGCTCTCCCGCCCGTCCGTCACAGGCATCTCGCCCGCGGACTGCATCGGCCCGAGCACATCCGTCATGGAATACGTATCATAGCAGCCATCCATCAGCCGCGCCGCCTCGGCAAACCAGTCCTGACAGCCCAGCACGACGCCGACCAGCTCCATCCCGCCGCGCTGCGCGCCGAACACGAGGCAGCGCCCTGCGCGGCTGGTATAGCCCGTCTTGATCCCCGTCGCGCCCGGATAATCGGACAGCAGCCGGTTCTTATTCGTCAGCTGCCGGGGATACGCGCGCCCCTCCCACGGGATCGCCGCGCGCTGCGTCGATACGATGCTGCGGAACGTCTCATTCCCCATCGCCTCGCGCGCAATCAGCGCAAGATCATACGCCGTCGTCAGGTGTCTGTCATCCGGCAGGCCATGCGGATTGGTGAAATGCGTATTCACCGCGCCGGCAGCCCGGGCCCGCTCGTTCATCATCTGCGCGAACTGCACAGTGCTGCCGCCAATATGCTCCGCGATCGCGACCGCCGCGTCGTTGCCGCTGGAGAGCATCAGCCCCAGCAGCATCTCCCTGAGCGTGAGCGTCTCGCCCTGCGCAAGGTAGATCGACGTGCCGGGAACACCGAATGCATTCTCCGAGCAGACGACCGGCGAAGCGAGATCCCCCCGCTCAATCGCGAGCAGAGCGGTCATCACCTTGGTCGTGGACGCCATGGGCAGCTTCTGATGCATATTGTATGCAAACAGCACGCGCCCTGTCTGCATCTCCATGATGCAGGCTGCTTTCGCGCTCGTATCGCCCTGCGCTATGACGCCATATTGATTATACATAAAAACGAGAATAAAGAAAAGCCCTGCCGCCCATCTTTTCGTTTTTCATCCCTCCTGTTCTGCGTTTCTCTCCCCGGGGGTGCTGCAAACAATCTTATCCTGCGAAAACAGCGCTTCAAAATAGGCTCTGTTCCGCAGCGCCGCCTCATCCCCGGGCCGCACAAGCAGCGCGCGCTCATTCATCCGGGATGCTTCGCAGACGTCACCCCTGCGGTCAAGCAGCACGCACAGCTGCATCAGCGGGATATAGTCATACGCCGCCGGCTCGACAAACATGAATCCGGGCTCCGGCGGCTCACAAAGGAGTGCTGCTCGATACCAGAAGACCGCAGCGTCATCCTCCCCGGCCGCCATACAGGCCTCACCCAGTGCACAGAGCGCCTCCGCCCTGTCGGGCCCATAGGCGAGTGCAAGCAGCAGCTGTCTTTTGGCCTGCGCATGCTCGCCGAGCCCCATCAGGCATTTTCCCCGCTGCATACAGACGTCAGCAAGGCAGTACGCAAGCCCGTCTTCCTCCATGCAGGCTGCAAGCGCCTGCTCTGCCTCCCTCAGCCTGCCTGCCGCCATCAGCTCCCGCGCGTAATAATACTGGTCCCGCTGAGAAAGCGCCTCGCCCCGCTCAATCATCCCCTTATATACCGACAGATTGCGCTGTGTATGCCCCTGCTCATGGATACGCATGTGCCGGATCACAATATCCTCATGCAGGATGCGCCCGCTCACCGCCATCGCCTCATGTACCCTGCCCTCAAAGCGGAAGCCGGCTCCGGCGCGGACGATGCGCTCCCGCTCAAAGATCAGCGTCGGCCGACCGCCGCAGTCATGCGCATAGTGATACGGCGTCATGACGGCGTCAACCGTGCCGTCAAGCCTTGGCTTGAGCGCAGCCAGCCGGAGCTGCGCTGTTTCCTCCAGCATATCGTCTGCATCCATCCAGAGAAGATACGGCTTCGTCGCATAGGCAAACGCCGCATTGCGGGCGGCGGCGAAATCGTCCCGCCACACATAGTCATAGACATGGGGTGTATAGCGCCTTGCGATGGCTTTGGTGTCGTCCGTCGATCCCGTATCCAGGATGATCATCTCTTCCACGACGCCCGATACGCTATCAAGACATCGAGCCAGATTCTCAGCTTCATTGCGAACAATCATGCACAGCGACAATTCCATCCATACCCCTCCTCCTGCGCAGGGCGGCGGACAGGCACGCCGCGCCCTGCCATGTCATAGAGTATGCCAGGGTGCGGGAATCAAGCTCCTCCCCCGCGCCCTTCATTCTATGAAAGCAGGTGAGACATTTGCCGTTCTTTATTGCGAACCAAAACTGCGGCACAGGCTGGCACGCTGACGATCGCTGCGTCTGTCCGGGATATCCAACGCCGTATCCGCCTGCTCCCTATCCGCCCGCCCCTTATCCGCCGTCAGGCCCGCAAGGCCCCACAGGGCCGCGCGGCCCGCAGGGTATTCAGGGCCCCACGGGGCCTGCAGGCGCTCAGGGGCCTCAGGGCGCTCAGGGACCGATCGGCGCAACAGGACCTGCTGGTGCGACCGGCGCAATGGGCCCGACTGGCCCTGCCGGTGCGACGGGCGCAACGGGCCCCGCTGGCCCGGCAGGCCCTGCTGGCCCTGCAGGCGCAACCGGCGCAGCTGGCCCCGCTGGTCCTGTTGGTCCCGCTGGCCCGGCTGGCCTGACTGGCGCGACTGGCCCGGCTGGCGCGATCGGTCCGGCTGGGCCTGTTGGCCCTGCAGGTCCGACCGGTCTGACAGGTGCAACCGGAGCGACCGGTCCGGCTGGTCCTGTTGGTCCGACTGGTGCAACCGGCGCGACCGGCCCCGCTGGGCCGGTTGGCCCGACTGGTGCGACCGGCCCCGCTGGCCCGGCAGGCGAAAGCGGCACAGGCCTTGCTGCATATGCGTCCGGCTACAGCACCAGCCCGACGGATATCGCCGCTGATACGCCGTTCCCCTTCCCGACGTTCACGTCCACCCCGGCCGATGCCGTCACGCAGAGCGACGGTCTGTTCACCCTTGCAGCACCCGGCACGTATCTCGTCACGGCGACGATCAATCTGCCTGCCGGTCTTGCTGCGGGCACCACGCTGCGCCTTGCTCAGGACGGCACGCCGATCGCCTCCACGGTGACGCCGGCTGACACGGCGGTCGGCTCCTATACGATCAGCGCCATCGTCACCTCCGACGGCACGACCACCGTCGCCCTCACAGCATCCGACGCGCTCTCGCTGACCGTCGCCGACCCCGGCAACGTGCTGGCGTCAATCACCATGCTGAAGCTTGCCTGACGCAAAACCATAGAGAAAGCCCTCCCGGCGCGGAACTCCGCAGCCCGGGAGGGCTCCATATGATCTGTGATTGTCAGGCTTCCTTCAGCCATGCCCTGAGTTCGGCGAACATCGCATCCTCCCCCCGATCCCGCAGGATCGTAAGGAAATGCTCAAGCATGCGGAAGGTCTCCGGATGCATCTCGTCCTTCAGCTTGCGCGACATGAGGTAGTTGAGCACATCGCCGTCCTGATACCTGCTGCCGTTATAGATCTTGCTGGCAGCAATCCTGTCGCAGAGCATCTCTGCCACGAACCGGCGCGGCATCGGCACGGCGCAGTACCGGCCTTTCTCCGCATGGTAGTCCGTCCAGTATTCCCAATGGTGGCGGTTCCTGCCCTTATGGTGCATCCATGCCAGCGAATAGCCGTACTGCCTGCGCTCGTCCTCCGTCGGCGAATGCGTGCCGTCGAAGAAGCGCACGCCCTGCCAGAACTCCGTCGGGCCATACTTGGACAGATCGTGCCCCAGCCCCTGCAGCAGGATGCCAGCCTTCGCGCAGTGCCTTATCACCGTATGGCGATGGCGCGTGATGGTGGACAGATGTCCCCAGAATTTCCCGAATCCATTCATATCAGCCTGCCTGTCCGGCGTCCAGCACGCGGTCGCATACAGCGCCGCCGAGGCACGCCTCTCCGTCGTAGAATACCATGCTCTGCCCAGGCGTCACAGCGCGCTGACGCTCCTTCGCCTCCACATGCACGCGACCGCCTTCAAGAATCGTCACATGCACCTGCTGGTCCGGCTGGCGATAGCGGTACTTGCACGTGCAGTCAAACTCCGCAGCGGGCGGTGCGCCCGCGATCCACGTCGCGCCCTCGCCCTCGGCATGCCTGCTGTGCAGAAGCGGGTGATCCTTGCCCTGCGTGACGACCAGCTCATTGCGCTCCATATCCTTCGCCAGCACAAACCAGCGCCCGCCGTCATGCGCATCGCCGTCCACGCCGCCGATCCCCAGCCCGCGCCGCTGGCCGAGCGTATAATACATCAGGCCGTCATGCCTGCCAACCTTCCGCCCCTCCAGCGTGCGGATATCGCCCGGCTGCGCCGGGAGGAACTGCGAGAGGAACTGCTTGAAATTCCGCTCGCCGATAAAGCATACGCCGGTCGAATCCTTCTTGCGGCTGTTGACAAAGCCCTCCTGCGCGGCGATCTCGCGCACCTGCGCCTTCGTCAGCGCGCCCACGGGGAACATCGCCTTCTCAAGCGCATTCTGCCCGAGCATATGCAGGAAGTAGCTCTGATCCTTGTTCGCGTCTGCGCCGCGCAGCAGCAGCTTCTTCCCATTCTCTGCGGTACCCAGCCCGCAGAAATGGCCGGTCGCCAGCGCGTCCGCGCCAAGCTTCAACGCGTAGTCCAGGAACGCCTTGAACTTGATCTCTCTGTTGCACAGCACGTCCGGGTTGGGCGTGCGCCCGCGCCGGTATTCATCCAGGAAATAGGAAAACACGCGGTCGTAGTATTCCTTGACGAAATTCACGGAATAATACGGGATATCGATCGTATCGCAGACCTCGCGCACATCCGCCCAGTCCGCCTCGCTCGTACAGACGCCGTTGTCGTCCTTCTCCTCCCAGTTCTTCATGAACACGCCGATGACCTCATGCCCCGCGCGCTTGAGCAGCAGCGCGGCGACCGAGGAATCCACACCGCCGGACATGCCCACGACAATTCTTGCCATAGTCAATCCTCCGCCCGCAGGCTTATGCCAGCGCCGACAGCCGCTCGTCGAGCTTGCCGATCATCTCAGCGGTGACCTCTTCAATCGACCGAGAAGCATCCACGGTAATCACACGCCCCGTATGCTCCTGAGCATACAGTTCCTCATAGGCAAGGAAGGTGCGCTCAAAGAAGCTCGCCTTCTCGCGCTCCAGCCTGTCCGGCTCAGAGGCGCTGAGCCTGCGGCCAAGCGCATCCTGCGGCGTCATGCGCAGGTAAATCGTGATATCCGGAATCGTATCGCCGACGGCAGATGCATTGATCGCAGCGACGTCCTTCGTCCCCAGCTGCCTGCCGCCGCCCTGATAGGCGATGGACGAATCCACAAACCGGTCGCAGACGACCGCCTTGCCCGCCTCCAGCGCGGGGCGGATCAGCGCGCGCACATTCTGCGCGCGGCTGGCGGCGTAGAGATACGCCTCCGTCACGTCATGCATCGCGGTATTGACCGGGTCGAGCACCAGCGTGCGGATCTTCTCCGCGATCTCGTCGCCGCCCGGCTCGCGGGTTGCCTGAATCTCCCAGCCAAGCTGCGTCAGGTAATCGACCAGCGCGCGGCGCTGCGTCGTCTTGCCGCAGCCATCCATGCCCTCCATGGTCACAAACAGCCCCTTTGCACGCGGCGCATCGCCAAGGAGAATACCCGCAAGCTCCGCCACGCTGTGCGCGATATGCGTCGCGCCGGCCTCGCGCAGCTCCTCCTCCGTGCCGTAGCCGTAGGTGACGCCGATGGTGTCCACGCCATTGGCCGCGCCGCCCTCCACATCGAAGCAGCGGTCGCCGACCATGACGACGCTGCCGCCCAGCAGACGGATGCATTCGCGCACGATATCCGCCTTGCCGGCGTGCTTCTTGTCAAAGCCGGGGCCGATGAGCGCATCCAGATACGGCGTGAATCCAAACTTCCTGGCGATCTTCTCCGCGAAGGCCTGCGGCTTTGCCGTCGCCATCGCGATCTTCACGCCGTTCATCTTCAGGCTGCGCAGCAGCGCGGGGATCCCGGTGTATACCTCGTTCTCCGCCCAGCCGATCGTGGAGAAGCGCTCGCGGTAGAGCGCCGTCGCCTGATCCGCCTGCTCGTCGGTCATGCCGACGATATTCTTGAAGGACATAAACAGCGGCGGGCCGATGAACGCCATGAACTGCTCCTTGGTATAGCCGGTGAAGCCCATCTTCTCCGCCGCATACAGCGCGCAGCGGGTGATGCCCTCCTCCGACCGTGTGAGCGTGCCGTCGAGATCGAACAATACGGTCGTGTACTTCATCGCTTGCTCCTGTTCCTTCCTTCATCCTTGTGCGGGCTCCGGTCCGCTCTGCGGCGCGGTGCCTGCTCGTGCTGCTCGTTTTCTTCGTTATTCTCGTTCGCCGCGGGCTTATCGCTCCTGAGCCATCCGCTCCGGATCTCCCGCTTCTCCGCCTTCTTTTTGGCTTTTTTCTCTTTATCTGCTTTCTTCTCCGCCTTCTGGCGCGCAATCTCTTCCTTCGCCCATACTGCCTCCTCCTCGTCAAAGAGAGGACGCACATACGGATACAGATCCGGGAAGGCGCGGTTCAGCGCTCTGGCGGAGAGCTTCTCCAGCTTATCACGCCATGCGCGGTCGTCGTCCCCGAAGACCTGCGGCAGCTCGCGCGCAAGCGCAGCGCGGAAAGCCTCGTCCGGGCGGAAGACGCATGCCATGAGCTTTTCATTCTCCTCATAGACTGCGACGCAGCCGATAACGCGCCGCGCATCCTCCCCGGCGATCTTCCTTGCAAGCCGCGAGGAAAGATAGCTCGCCGCAAAGGCGATGCGCATCCTCAGCGAGGGCGCAGCAGAGGGGTCAATCACCTTCACCTTGCGGTAATACAGCCCCAGCCGCTCGCCCATCGCCACAGGGCGGATCGCACGCAGGCTGCGCAGCGGGATTTCGACCACGGCATGCGCGCTGTCGCCCAGCTGCCGCTGCAGAACAAGTGTCTCCTGCCTGAGCGTATAGGTATAGCCTTCGACCATCCTGCGCATATGCCGCACCAGCAGCCAGACTGCATACAGATAAAACAGCATACGAAACAGGCCCTCACCCGTGGCGGCAAGCAGCAGGCTGGCTGCTGTCTGCGCCAGCGCAATGCGCAGCACAAGACCTGCAGCTGCGATCAGAAACGCCTTGCCCGTCAGGTTCTTCGGCCTGTCCTTCTGCTGTATGATGATCTCTTCCATGGTATCCCCTTCGCCCTCAGCAGCGCCGCCTTATTCCATCAGGCCGCTTGCCTCAAGAAAACCCTGCTGCGCGCTCATGTATGCATCCAGCATCTGCGCGAGATGGTCGATCTTCTCATCGTCCTCCTCTTCTTCGCTCAGCATATCGAGCAGCGCCTCAAAGGCGTCGTCGTCGTCATACTCGCCCTCGCCCATCATGCCCTCATCATCGAGCACGCCGATCTCCTGCATATACTGCATATCGGCCTCCACCGCGCGGCCGATGAAGGCGAGCAGCTCATCCTGCTGCGCCTTCACGCCGGCCTTGCGCATGGCACGGGCGATGTATGCCTGCGCCGCCTGCATGTCGTATCCCTGCATCAGCGCCATGCTCAATCCTCCTGGCTGAGCAGCTCGCGATACTGGAGCACCAGCTCGGCGAAGTAATCCAGCGCCTCACAAACCGGCTGCGGGGTGGACATATCGACGCCCGCGACCTTCAGCTCCTCGATCGGCGGCATGCTCCCGCCGAGGGTGAGGAACTTGCGGTAGGACGCCAGCTTCTCCGCATCGCCGCTGAGAATGCCGCGCGCCAGCGCAACCGCCGCGCAGAAGCCGGTTGCATACTTGTAGACATAGAAGGAGCTGTAGAAATGCGGAATGCGCATCCACTCGTAGGAGACTTCCTTGTCCACCTTGCAGGCGCCGCCGTAGTAGAGCTTGTTCAGGTCGTAGTACATCGCGCAGAGGCTGTCGCGGGTGAGGGTCTCGCCGTTCTCCGCCATCTTATGCGCCTTATGCTCGAACTCGGCGAACATCGTCTGGCGGAAGACCGTCGTGCGGAAATGCTCCAGCAGATGGCCGATGAGCATGATCTGCGCGGCGCGGTTGCCCTCGTACTTCTTCATCAGGTACTCGGAGAGCAGGATCTCGTTGCAGGTGGACGCCACCTCGGCGACAAAGATCGTGTAGTCCGCCTTCGCGCTGGGCTGATGCTTGTTGGAATAGAAGCTGTGCATCGCATGGCCCATCTCATGGCAGAGCGTGGAGAGGCCGTCGTAGGTCTTCTTGTGGTTGAGCAGGACATACGGCGCGGCGCAGTGCACGCTGGTGCTGTAGGCGCCGCCGCGCTTGTTCTTCGTCTCGTAGCAGTCGATCCAGCGATCCGGCAGAGCGCGGGAGGCGTCGGCGACGTAGTCCTCGCCCAGCGGCTTCACCGCCTCAAGGAAGGTCTCAAAGGCCTCATCGATATCCATGCTGATCTCAAAGCCCGTATCCACGCCCACATACATATCGTACAGGTGCATGACGGAGAGACCCAGCTGCTCCTTCTTGATGCGCAGGTATTCGCTCAGCGTATCCACGCCGCCGTGGACGGCGTCGATCAGGCTGTCATAGACGTCCTCGCTGACGCTGTCGCGGTAGAGGTAGGACTCGCGGCAGCTGCTGTAGCCGCGGGCGCGGCTGTTGAAGATATCGCCCTTCACCTGACCGGCATACATCGCGGCAATGGCATTGCCCAGCTTGTTGTAGCCGTTCATCACGTTGGTGTATGCGGCCTTGCGCACGGCGCGGTCACGGCTGCCGAGGAAGGAAAGGAGGCGCACATCGGTGAGCTTGACCTTCTTGCCATCCTCGCCGCGGGTCTTGCCAAGATCCATATCCGCGTCGGTCAGCATGTCATACGCATTCTCGCTCGCACCGCAGACCTCGCCAGCCATCGCCAGCAGCTGCTCCTCGCGCGCGGAAAGGGTATGCGGCTTCAGACGCAGGGTCTTTTTAAGCGAAGCATCAAAATCCGCGAAGTCCGGGTCGGCGATATAGCTCTCCAGCACGCCGTCCTCAAGGGACAGCAGCTCCGGAGTGAGGAACGCGCCCTTCGCCATAACCTCGTTGGCAAGGCTCGCCGCGCGGCCGAGCATCGCCTGATACTGGCCGACGGTGGTGTCCTCGTTCTGCTTCATCATCGCGTAGGTATAAATACAGCTGAGCTTAAGCCCGAGCTCATCCTCAAGGCGCAGCGCAGTGAGGACAGCTTCCTTGCCGCCGGCGAGCGTGCCCGCCAGCTTGCCGATCGCATCGCCCTGCTCCTTCACCTCGGCAAAGGCCTTCTCCCAAGCCTCATCGCTCTCGTAAATGCGGGTCAGATCCCACGTATACTTCGGGTCAACCGTCGCACGGGTCAGTTCCATTTCCATGATGCTCTTCCTTTCTGACGCCTGCGGCCTGCGCAGGCGGTATCGTCAGTCATTAATTCTTCAGGCTCTGCAGCGGCGCGGGAATACGCCCGCCGCGGGCGATGAACGCCTCCGCGGAATACGGGCTCACGCGCATGATCGGCGCACGGCCGAACAGGCCGCCGAACTCCACCTCGTCGCCCACCGTCTTGCCCGGCGCGGGGATGATGCGCACGGCGGTCGTCTTGCTGTTGACCATACCGATCGCTGCCTCGTCCGCGATGATCGCGGCGATCGTGGAGGCCGGCGTATCCCCCGGCACCGCGATCATATCAAGGCCGACGGAGCAGACGCAGGTCATTGCCTCCAGCTTCTCAAGGCTGAGCGCGCCCTTCGCCGCCGCGTTGATCATGCCGATATCCTCGGACACCGGAATGAACGCGCCGGACAGGCCGCCGACATGGCTGGACGCCATCACGCCGCCCTTCTTCACCGCATCATTGAGCAGCGCGAGCGCCGCCGTCGTGCCGTGGCAGCCGCACATCTCCAGACCCATTTCCTCCAGAATATGCGCGACGGAATCGCCCATCGCCGGCGTCGGCGCAAGCGACAGATCGACAATGCCGAACGGCACGCCCAGACGCTGGGACGCCTCGCGCGCAATCAGCTGACCCACGCGCGTGATCTTGAACGCAGTCTTCTTGATGGTCTCCGCGACAACGTCAAACGGCTGGCCCTGCGCCTCGCGCTCAAGCGCCCGCTTGACCACGCCGGGGCCGGAAATGCCGACGTTGATGCAGCAGTCCCCTTCGCCCGGGCCATGGAACGCGCCCGCCATGAAGGGATTATCCTCGACGGCATTGGCAAATACGACAAGCTTCATGCAGCCCGCCGCATCCTGATCGCGCGTCGCCTCGGCGATATCCTTGATCGCCTGACCGCACAGACGCACAGCGTCCATATCGATGCCGGCGCGGGTGGAGGCGACGTTGACCGAGGAGCAGACGCGCTCCGTCGTGGAGAGCGCCTCCGGGAGGGAGGCAATCAGCGCGCGGTCAGATGCGGTCATCCCCTTCTGCACCAGCGCCGTATAGCCGCCGATGTAGTTGACGCCCGTCTCCTTGGCCGCCGCGTCCATCGCGCGCGCAACGACGACCGGATCGCCGCAGGCCGCCGCCACAAGGCTGGCGGGGGTGACAGAGATGCGCTTATTGACAATCGGAATACCGAACTCGCGCTCGAGCTCCTCGCCCGTGCGCACGAGATGCTCCGCCTGCTTCGTGATGCGGTCGTAGACGCGCTGATAGAGCGCCTTAGCATCGGGATGCGCGCACTCGTAGAGCGAAATACCCATCGTGATTGTGCGGATATCGAGCTTCTCCTCGGTGATCATCCGCACTGTCTGCAGGATTTCGGATGTATTGATCATGGGGTTCCTCCTTCAGCTCCTGCCATCAGATGCGGTGCATCGCGTCGAAGATCTCGCTGCGCTGAATGCGGATCTGGATGCCAAGCTCCTGCCCGACGGCGCTGAGTTCCTCCTCCAGCTGAGCAAAGCGGCTCAGGGAGATATCCACGATCATGATCATGTTGAACATACCGGAAAGCACCGTCTGGGAGATATCCAGAATATTCGCATCGTGAGCGGAAAGCGCCGCGCTCACACGCGCGATGATTCCCCTCGTATCCTTGCCGACGACGGTAACGACCGCCGTATTCTTCTTTTCCATGGGCGTATCCTCCTGAAATTCAGATATGCTGTTCACGCACGGACGTCCCGACCGGGCTGCCGCGCGATAATGTCCTATTGTACCGCTGTCCTGCCTGAAAATCAAGACGCGGCGATCACGCGCATGCAGGCCTGCGCAACGTCCTTCGCGCTGGCGCAGAGGCAGTCCGCATCCTGCAGCTCCTCTGCGGAGCCCATGCCGTAGGTCACACCGATCGCATATGCCCCGGCAAGGCGCGCATTGTCAATATCCGTGCGCCGGTCGCCGACGCAGATCACGCGGCGCGCATGCACCTCGCGCTCCCACATAGCGATGCGCTCTGCCTTGCTCACGCCGCTCACAAAGCCCGTGTGCAGCGCAATATACGGCGCAAAGCCGTAATGCGACAGGCAGGCCTTGCAATACGCCTGCGAACCATTGGTGAGAATCGCCAGCACCGCCTGCGAAGAGAGCTGCTCAAGCATCTCATGCACGCCCGGATAGACGACGCCGATTGTACGGACGAGATCAACCTCCACCTCGTCAAGCAGCGTATCGTACAGGATCCGCTGATCCCCGGTCACGCCCATCCGCGCACAGACCTCGTCCGCGCTCGGGCCGTTGAAGGAATCCGCGAGGCTGTCGCTGATCTCGCCGAAGCCCAGCAGCGAAAACACGCGCTTGAAGAGCAGCCTGCCCAGCTGCGCGCTGTCCGTCAGCGTGCCGTCCAGATCCAGCACGATCAGGACGGGCCGCTCTCCTGCGCCTGCGCCGGGCATGCAGCCCTGCACAGGAATCGTCATCCCCGCCTGCATCCATCCGTTCACATGCATCTCTCCTTCTGCCGTCCCGCCGCTCAGCTGCGCGACTCCTTGATCGTACCGCTGCGGTAAGCAAAGATCAGCGCCATCAGGTCGTCGATGCGCCGGCGCAGATCCTGACCCTCATCCGTATCGGCAATGAGGATGCGGCGCGGCATCTGCATCACAGGGCTCTGTACGGAGCGGATATCCTGCTCCGCAGAGATAGCGCTCGCGCGCGACTCAAACGGCTGATGCGCCACAAGGCTCAGTTCGTGCGAGGAGAACACCAGCGTATAGCCCGCGATTCCCGTCACCTTCTGATAAGCGCGGGAGAGGCCGCCGTCGATCACCAGCAGCCTGCCGCCGGCGCGGATCGGGCTCTCGCCCTGCGCGAGCTTGACCGGCACATGACCGTTGATGATAAAGCCGCTCTCATTCAAGCCGAATTCACCGAGAATGCGCTTGGCCGTCTCCTCGTCGTTCTGATAGGCGTAATAGGCGTTCTTGATCTCCTTGTGCGTTTCCTTGTCCGCGATGAAATACCGCTCAAAGGTCGCCATCCGGCTCTTGCCGAAGAGCGGAGAATTCGGCCCGCACCACAGATACCACATGAAGTCCTGCCCATCCTGCCGCGCAGCGCTGCCGGGCCGCGCAAAGTAACCCTGCCGCGCCAGCTGATCCGCCGCGTCGATGGCGGCCTTGCCGCACAGGCTGCCCGTCCTGCTGACGGGAATGGGCGCGAAGCTGCCGTCCTCGTTCATCGGGATGCAGCCGTGGTAAAGCAGATTGCCGTTGCAGCACAGATACATGCCGCCCGCGCTGTAGAGGAACTGCGCGTGTCGCTGCAGCTTCTCCGAATGGGCAAACTCGGAAACGAGTTTGTCCATTACCTCACGCTCCATCGGGGTGAGCGCATACGGATCCTTCGGGTCGATTGTCGGGAACATGCAGCTGCGCAGCGGATACGCCTGACCGCCGATCATCACCGTCCGGCGCTCAAAGTCAATGCCGTGCAGCAGCCTGCGCTCCGCCATGCCGTATTCCGGATGCCGTTCCAGCAGCTGGCCCTCCAGCTTGAAGAGCAGCACGGCGGCAGCCTTGTGCATACGGGCGAGCTCCATCTCATCTTCATGCAGCTCCTCGCCGTTATCGCGCGGGCGGAAGGACTCGCACGGATCATCCGCATAGCAGGTCATGGCCAGCGTGGAAAGCGGACGCAGCGAAATGCCGTAGCCGACCTCCAGCGTCTCCAGATTGCCGTACTTGACCGAGGTCACAATCACCTGCGCGATACACGTCTCCGACCGGGCGGCGGCGCCCATCCAGACGATGTCATGGTTGCCCCACTGCACATCCACCTGATGATAAGCCTCCAGCGCATCCATGATCTTGTCCGGACGCGGGCCGCGGTCAAAGATATCGCCGATGATGTGCAGGCGGTCGATCACCAGCGCCTGAATCATCCTGCTCAGGGCGATGATCATATTGTCCGCCTGTTCCGTCTCAAGGATCGACTGCATGATCGCCTTGTAGTAGCCCTCCTTGTCCGGGGTGCCGTCGTTGAGCAGCAGCTCCTCGATCAGCGCGCCCAGCGCCTTTGGCATGGCCTCGCGCACGCGCTTGCGCGTGTACTTGACCGAGCACATCTTGCAGACCTCGATCAGCCGGTAAATCGTCAGGCGATACCACTCGTCGTCGACAACCCCCTGCTTCTTGAGCATCTCCAGCTTCTCATCCGGATAGTAGATCAGCGTACAGAGCATGTCCTGCTCATGCCGCGAGAGGAGATCGCAGTACAGCTCCTTGATCTTGGTCTTGATGACGCCGCTCGCGTTATGCAGGATATGCAGGAACGCCGCATGCTCGCCATGCAGGTCGGAGAGAAAATGCTCCGTGCCCTTGGGCAGATGCATGATCGCCTGCAGATGAGCGACCTCCGCAGAGGCCTCCTGAATCGTCTTATACTCCTTGCGCAGCAGCTGCAGGTATCGGATATCCTGAGATGACAGCGACATATCCTTCATCGTCAACACTCTTCCTTCTTCATAATCATCCGCGCCCCTGTCCGGCACTGCAAATCAGCCCGATGACCGCAGAGCGGCCACCGGGTTGCATGCTTTCTTGTCTTCGTCATCAGGGCTTGCGCACGATGCACTCCACCTCGATGGACAGGCCCATCGGCAGCCTGGAGACCTCCACGCAGGTGCGCGCCGGGAAATTCGGCGCAAAATACTCGGCATACAGCTTGTTGACCTCGGCAAACTCGCCGATATCAGTCAGATAAACCGTGGTCTTGAGCACATCGTCCATCGACGCGCCAAGCTCGCCCAGCACGGTGATCAGGTTCTCAAACACCTGCTTCGCCTGCGCCATGGTGCCGCCCTCAACAGGCTTCTGCACAGCCGGATCGATGCCGATCATGCCGCTGAGATAGATGGTGTCGCCGTAGATCACAGCGGTGGAATACGGGCCGACAGCCGCGGGGCCCTTCGCCGTCTTGAAGCAAATCTTATCCATATGATGATCCTCCATGTTGATTATTCTCTCTCCTGAACGCCGACATAGATCACCGGCGCAACAGCCTCATAGATATCCTCGGAAATCGTCTCGCTGCCGATCTCCTGCCCCAGCGCGTCAAGCGTCACGCGCTCCACCAGCGCGGAGAAGCCCGGCTCGCCGTCGCCTGCGGGCACCTTCTCGTCGGTGTACTTCGCATAGCGCCCTTCACGGTCGCGCACATACACCGGCTCCTCGATGACGTCTGTCTCCAGCGCCTGTGTGCGCAGGATATAGGTGCTCTCAAGCGGAGCCCCGATCCATTCTACTTCGACAACGACGCCCTCAGTTCCTTCCTCATCGGACGGATAGACCGCTGCGTTCAGATACACCGGCGTTATCGTATTGTTTGCAATGACAAGGTCAAGCCCCTGCCCGGAGACAGCGGCCTCCTGCCCCATCTCACAGTAGGACACGGGGCGCACAGCCGCGCTGCGCGCGCGGATATCGAGACCCGCCATGAGCGCCGCCCTGTACAGTGCGGTTGACACGGCGCACACGCCGCCGCCCACGCCGGATACGCCAGCGCCATAGGCCTCCTCCGCGGCGTCCAGATAACCGGCCTCCGCTGTGCGCGCGCCGACCGTCTCATTGAAGGACAGCGCCTCGCCCGGGGCAAGCGTCAGACCGTTCAGCTTCCCGGCGGCCAGCGCGATATTTGCCGCCGCTGCCTCGTCCGCCGCTGCCGTCATCCGGACGCGTGCGCGCAGCACGCAGGCCGCCTCCAGCTGCTCCTTGGTCACGGCCGGCTCAATGCGCTGCGGCGACAGCTCCATGCTGCCGGGTGTCATGGCCATCAGCGCCTGCTCGATCTGTGCGCGCAGCGGCGCCACATCAAGCGAAAGCCCCCCGACTTCGTCCGTATAGGAAAACGGCTCGCTGGAATCCGGCGTGTAGGTCACCCCGGCATCAACGGGTCCGCGGTCAATCTCCTCCTTGACGGTGGCCAGCAGTGCATCCACCGGCTCCATATCATACACGATCACGGGATTGGCGTTCTGCGGCTCCGCAGCGAGGCGGATCATTGCCGTCAGCCTTCCGAGCATGCCGCCCTCGCGTCCAAGCGCCCAGAGCGGATCAAGCGTCGCCGCCTCGTCAACGCCAAGCTTCGCATCCTGCGCCGTGATGCTGTACATTTTCTCCCCGAAGGTGAGATCGTACCGCCACGCAGCGACGCTCTCCTGCGTCAGGCTGGCCAGCAGCCTCGCCGCATCTTCGCGCGTCGCGCCGCCAAGCTGATAACCGGCCAGATGCGTCCCCGGCAGATAGGCGCTGACATAGGGACCCGTCTGCGCGTAGATATACAGCGTCCCCGCGCCGATCAGCACAGCCGCAAGCAGGATCACAAGCGATGCAATCACCGCGCCGCTGATGCGCTTTTTCTTCTTCTTTTTCTTTTTGACCGGAGGTTCAGCCTTTGGCGGCTGGTCCTTTGGGGGCGTATAGCCCGCCTTCGTCATCATCGGCATCCTGTCCTCCCGCCTCCCGGCGTCATTCTTTTCGTTGATTGATCCATGCCAGCAGACGCTGCACATCGTCCTGCACATCACGCCAGCGCTCCAGCCCGTCGCCGATGCGCCCGCCGTGCAGATCCGCCCCATGAAAGTCGCTGCCGCCGGTCACCAGCATACCCTCGCAAAGCGCAAGCGCATGCAGGAAAGCGGCGTGGTTATTCTGCGCGCTGGGGTGCCAGACCTCAATGCCGTCAAGCCCCTGCTCTTTCCATTCGCCGATCAGCGAGGCAAGCGACGCCTCACCCATCTTCAGCTCCATCGGGTGCGCCAGCACGGCAACGCCGCCCGCCTCATGAATCAGGCGCACAGCGTCTGCCACGCGGACGTCCTCTTTCGGGACATACGCAGGTTTCCCCGGCGAGATATACCGGTCAAACGCCTCGCTCACCGACTTCACATGCCCGGCCTCCAGCAGCGCGCGGGCCACATGAGGCCTGCCGACGACGCCGCGCGCGATCTCCTGCACACGGTCAAAGGAGACCGGCATGCCCATCTGCGCGAGCAGCTCCGTCATCCGGCGCGTCCTGCTGATCCGCTGCTCACGCCGTTCCCGGCAGAACTCGCGCAGCGGCCCATGATCCGGATCAAAGCCGTAGCCAAGGATATGGATCTCCTTCTGCGCGCCGCAGCTGAGCTCAACACCCGTCAGAACGCGCATGCCGAGTTTCTCGCCAGCAGCGCGTGCTTCCTTCACGCCGTCCGTGCTGTCGTGGTCTGTCAGCGCGATCAGGGTATACCCGGCCTGCGCGGCGGCAGCCGCCACACCTGCCGGGGGCAGCAGCCCGTCGGACGCCGTCGAATGCAGATGCAGATCCGCCTTCATGATCCTCTCTTCCATTCCAGTCTCTCCCATCCGCAGCGCCGCATCATACGGCGAAAGGGCGGCGCGGCGCCTGCCCGGCGCAGCGTCCGCCCTGCCCTTATGATTCAGCATTCTCCGCAGACGGCTCCGTCTCAGGCTGCTCGCCGCGCATGAACGCGGTGAACGCCGCCCTGTCGATCGTTTCGCGGTCGATCAGCAGCTGGGTCAGGCCGTCAAGCTTGTCCCTGTTCTCGGTGAGGAGCTGCTTCGCCCTGTTCAGCGCATCATTCATCTTGCGCTGGACCTCAGCATCCACGCGCGCGGCGACATCCTCGCTGTAGGCGCGGGCCTGCTGGCCATAGTCGCGACCGAGGAAGACCTCGTCATGCGCGCCGGCCAGATAGATCGGGCCCATATCGTCGCTCATACCGTACTGCGTGACCATCCTGCGGCAGATATCCGTCGCGCGCTGCAGGTCGCTGCCCGCACCCGTAGATACCTCGCCCAGCACAACGCACTCCGCTGCATAGCCGCCAAGCGCCATCGCCACATAGTCAAGCAGCTGCCTGCGTGTGGTGAAATCGCTCTCCTTCTCCGGCAGCAGCAGCGTGTGGCCGCCGCTGGAGCCGCGCGGCATGATCGTCACCAGATGCACGTCGTCGCATCCCTCCAGCAGCTCGCCCACGATCGCATGGCCGGCCTCATGGCAGGCGACAAGGCGCTTATCCTCATCGGTGACAACATGACTCTTCTTCTCCGGGCCCATCTGCACCCGCTCAATCGCATCATTGAGATGCGCCGCGGTGATCTTCTCCTTGCCCTCGCGCGCGCAGAGGATCGCCGCCTCATTCATGATATTCTCCAGATCGGCGCCGGCGAAATACGGCGTGCGCTTGGCCACATTGGCCAGATCAACATCGTCCGCCAGCGGCTTATCCTTGGCATGAACGCGCAGGATCGCCTCGCGGCCCTTGATGTCGGGGTAATTGACGGTGATCTGGCGGTCAAAGCGGCCGGCGCGCAGCAGCGCGGGATCCAGAATATCCTTGCGGTTGGTCGCCGCCAGCACAATGACGCCCTCATTGACGGCAAAGCCGTCCATCTCGACGAGCAGCTGGT
>JAGBAV010000120.1 GCA_017938795.1 Clostridia bacterium | reverse complement strand
CGAACTCCGTGACGGCGTGAAAAAATGCCGCAAACCTTTGAGTTTACGGCTTTTTGGCACGCCAGGCGGTGGTCGAACCCACGGCCTGTCGCTTAGGAGGCGACCGCTCTATCCTACTGAGCTACGGGCGCAAATACGTTATAACCCTCGTCAGGGGCGGCCGAACACCTACCGCTTAGGAGGCGGCCGCTCTATCCAGCTGAGCTATGGATGCGTATGAAAGATGAGGGCTTTTACACCCTCATCGAAATGAAGGATGAATTCTCAGAGGCGGGCGAACCTGTTCCGATTAGGAGGCGGACGCTCTATCCTGCTGAGCTATGGGTGCAGGTCGACCATCGACTATTTATTATAGAGGATGGCCGGTAAAAAGTCAATTGATCCCTGCGATTTTCTTTCGCCCTGCGGCGTGCAGATCAATCCTGAAAGAGCTGGTTGGCATAATCGAAGACCGGCATGCCGTCTTTCCATTCCAGCTTCATGATGTAGCAGTGGCGGTTCGGGTCATACAGCGGATCGCCGATGATTTCGTCATACGGACGCGCATGGTACGCCATATAGATCTCTCCGTCGTCGCCGGTGAAGAAGGAGTTATGGCCCGGGCCATAGATGCCCTTCTCCGCATCCGTCTTCATCACGGGGCAGTTGACCTTATGCCAGACGGAGAAATCCATCAGGTCGTCGTCCTCATTTGCCCAGAGCAGACCCATACAGTATGCGGGCCCCGTATCGCTGGCGGAATAGGCGATATACACCCTGCCGTCCCTGTGCATAAAGGCCGCGCCCTCGTTCACCCAGAAGTTATGCCGCTCCCACGCGTAGGTCGGGCTGGTGAGCAGCATCTGCGGGGTCGCAAGCTCCAGCGGGGAGGCCATCTCGGCGATGTAGAGGTTGGAGATCTTCTTGCCGACGCTCACCTTCTCCGCCCAGATGCAGTAGCGGCGGCCGCGGACCTCGAAGGTCGTCATATCCAGCGAGAAATCGGTAAAGCTGAACTCCTCCTGCCGCGCCAGCTGCCCGGCCTCCGTCCATACACCGGTCATCGGGTCGTCGCCCTCACAGGCCAGCACCCACGGGCGGATCTTCCAGCAGTCCTCCATTTCGCCCGCGGCGAAATAGACATACCATCTGCCGTCGATATGATGAAGCTCCGGCGCCCAGATATGCCTGCTCATCACGCCTTCATGATGGCAATGCCAGATCTCCGTCTCCGGCGCAGTGCGCAGGCCCTCAAGCGTATCCGCGCAGCGCAGAATGATACGGTCATATGCAGGGACAGATGCGGTAAAGTAATACTTTCCGCCGTCATGCAGGATATAGGGATCCGCCCTCTGGGGAATGAAGGGGGTGTTATATGCCGTCTTGACTGCGTTATGCTGATTCATAATGATACTCCCTTGCGGGCAGCGGCGGGCGCAGAAGCCATGCCGCGCACATATTTTTCTAGTATATATAATACCTTCTGCAGCCCGCTTTGTCCAGCCTATTTTCCTGCGGAGTATCACTCGGAATAGGTCAGCGCATAATAATCATAGAACCTGTCCTGCGCATAGTCCCGCGCATCGATCTCAATCTCCGAGTAATAGTAATGATCATAGAACTCATACTCGGTCCGGATCGATTCGCCATAGCCGCCAGCGCCGTCAAAGTCGCTGCGCCACGCCCTCGCCTCGCTGTAGAAGGGATGCTCCAGCGCCTCTCTGCTGCTCCAGTCGATCATCCCGACCACGCGGTACTGGTAGGCATGCCGGCACTCATGCAGCAGCGAGGTAAGGGCGTCTTCCCCATTCCGCTCCATCAGCCTGTTATCGTTGATGACGATGGTCATCCTCGCCGGGTCAAAATGCGCATTCGCGACGCCATAGCCATGCTTTTCCCCGAGCTGCGCCGCCTCCAGCGTCAGCTCTCCG
This sequence comes from Clostridia bacterium, assembly GCA_017938795.1. Classification (GTDB taxonomy): domain Bacteria; phylum Bacillota; class Clostridia; order Christensenellales; family Aristaeellaceae; genus Ventricola. The sequence goes on along the minus strand of JAGBAV010000120.1, from coordinate 15,829 downwards.
GCGCCGAGATGCTTTGCCTCCTCCTGCATGACCGCACGCAGAAGCTCAAGCCTCTCCTCCATCCCCAGCTCGAACCAATCGTCCGAAAGGATACGCACAGCCGCATCCTTCGCCCCGATCGGATCCTGCCGCTCAATCTCTGCATGAACCAGAAGCGCGCCATTCTGACGCCCGAGCCTTGCTGCGCGCGACAGATACAGGACGCCCCCGGGCAGACCGCTTCCGCAGAATGTCATACAGGTGAAGAGCACAAGGCTGCGCATCATATGCATCCGCATGGAGCGCCTGCGCACACGCCGTATACCACGCAGCTCACTCAGCTGAAGCGCAGCATATACAGCCACCGCCGCCATGCCCCATCGCGACATGCTCATGACAACCAGAGTGAGCAGAACACCCACAGGCAGCAGATTCAGGGCAATCCTGAAAAGCGCATCACGGCGCGGCGGATACACGGCCTGCAGCAGCAGCACGCTGCCGAACACGCACAGCGCAATATCCTGGAACTCTGCGCGGGTAACGATCATCCCGAAGTCTTCGCAGTATGTCTCTACCGGATAAAGATAGAAGATCACCAGCGCCGCCGCGCTGATCATCCATGCGCAGCGCACCGCTATTCTGGCAAGCACCGTCTTCATCCTCAGGATGCTCAGCGAAAACTGCCTATCCGCCATTCTCTCGTATACCATGCCGCACGCTCCCTTCCTGTTCTGTAATCACCATACGAATCAGCCAGCCAAAACCCGTCAGCGGACCGGGATTTTTTGTCAAAAAATGCCGGCCGCAGACGTTTCCGTCTGCAGTCAGCATATCATATGGTTTTCCCCCGCAGGGAGCTTACGCGTCTTCTGACAGATATTGTTCGAATTCCATCTTTCTGAAGACGTCTCTGTTATAGCTGTCCAGCCCGCATTTCTCCAAGCAGGCTCTGGTGATGTTCTCCGTCACCGTATATTTCTCGCTCTCATCCTGCGTGCGCACAAGCGTAAGCCGCCCATCGTGCAGGATGAAATACCAGCGATAATAGCGGTTCTCGTAGAGGTAATCCTCGCTGTCAAAGCAGGGGAACCGCTCGCACAGGGCAAGCACCGTCCTGCCATAGACGTCGCGATAGACGCGCTCGGTCTCTGTCCGGCATGCCGTGAGCTGAAGTTCCTGCTGGTAGGGCTGCCCCGCCGCAGTGAATATCGCCGGGAGCCATCGCTTTGCTCCGGAGCCCTGCTCCGTCCGCTTCTGCGCATTCTGTTCCCTCTGCGGCTTCTCTTCGGGCTGTTCCATCTGCGTGGGCTCCACAGGCTGCTTCTGTGCTGGCTGTTCCTTCTGCAGCTTCTCTTCGGGCTTCTCCTCAGGCTGCGTCCTGCGCATCCTGTGATTGCGGATGATCCTTTCCAGCTTCCATTTCAGTTCCAGGATCAGCGGTACACCCCGCCATCTCTCCTCGTCAACATTGGCCATGAATTTCTTCTGCAGCCACACTACCGGCGGAATGATGATCATGCAGAGGACGGCCATGCATGCCATCAGGAGAAGGAATTCGCCGTCCCCCCAGATCAGGGAATACACCATGTAAACTGCAGCAGCAGCCAGCATCACATAGCCAAGGATTTCGCTGGCGTTCGGCGTCTTGTTTTTCTTCATGCCCGTCTCCCTTCCGCCGACATCGGCTTTTTGAATACGATGAGCATATCACGTCCATACGCCAAAGCGTCTACCGGGAGGAGAGAATCACTCCACCTTGTCTACGAACAGCAGGTCAAACCGCGGCACGATGATATCGTTGCCCTTGCTGTCCTGCTCCTCGTACACGCCGGCCACCGTCGCCACGACCGTCGCCATGTCGCCGACCTTCACGCCCATCTCCTCCGCGGAGACAATCACAATCTCGTTGTACCATTTGCCCTCCGCATCCTTGTTGTACTGCATGCGCAGGTAGTACATGCCGCCGCCCTCGCTCATCTCCGTCACCGGGCCATAGATGACCATGGTCTTTCCGGCGTCCTCCGCGCGGGCCTTCTGCAGGTTCTTATAGGAGATCTTCTCCGCGCCGTCCTTGACCTGCTCGCGCGCCTGCTGGTCCGTCATCACGCGCTGAAGCGTGAAGCGGATGCGGCGCTGCTCAAAGCCGCTCTTATCCAGGATCAGCGTATAGTCATATTCGCCCTCGTCCTTGGTGGACAGGGAGAAGGAAAAGCTGCCGTCGTTCTGTGAGCGCTTCTTCGTCAGGCCATAGGGGGAGACCAGCTGCATCTGCACGCCGGCAAGCGTGCTGCCGGAGAGGATTGTCTCGCTCTGGGCGACGACCGTCACCTCGCCCTCCGTCACGCCTTCGATGGTCACCGGCAGGCGTTTCGCGCTGTAGGCGACGACGCCCGTCACGCTCGTCTCGTTCATCCCCTCGCGGCTGGCGGTCAGGGTGATTTCGTATTCACCCTCATCCTCCAGCGGCACAATCAGGGTGAAGGAGCCGTTCTTGTTCGCCTGTCCGACGGAGATCGTGCGCATCGCCGCCCCGTCCGGTATAGAGGCGACAAGCGTCGCGCCGCCGGTCGCCGTGCCCGTGATCTCCAGTTCGGAGGTGATGGTCTCCGTGGGAATAACGGCGTCAAGCTGCACGGTGCGCACAGGCGCCTCCAGTTCGCGGGTGATCTCCAGATCGGCCAGCCTGCCGCGGAAGGCGCTCAGCTCCCTGTTGGTGAACCGGCCGACATCCCGCTGCCAGTCAAGAATCACATACCTGCCGCTGCGCACGGTCATATAGCGCACACCCCGGCCGATCAGCTGATCCGACTTCGTGATCGTGTAATGGATATAGAGCCAGTAAACGCCCTTTTCCTTCTGCCATTCCACATCCTGCACGCGGTAGCCCGTGGTCTCAAAGCAGCGGCCGTTCTCCGCGCGGGAGCGGATGGTTCTGCGCTGCTCATCCGTCACGGAGGCAATATCGAAGATATCCGCCGCGAGGTCATCCTCCAGCGTGATGATGCTCAGCCGCTGGGTGAAGTCCTCATTATACGCGCGGCTCTGCACGCCCTGCCGCGCCAGATCCTCAGAGAGTACCTGTGCGTCAATCCCCCGCGCAGCCAGCAGCGGCTCATACACCTTCGCCAGCTGGGGCGAGACGACAAGCCAGCTGTCCGGATAATCAAAGGCCAGCGCAGCCGTCGGCATATCGATGCGCCGCGCCGCTCCGCAGGCGGGCATAGCCGCCAGCGCAAGCAGGATAAGGAACAAAACAATGCGCTTCATCATACAGTACCTTTCCGGAGCAGGCTCCGGCGTCATGGTTTCGCCTCTTGTCAGAGGATGTTCACGAGCATATTGCCGCTGTCGTCCGTCACAACGCGCAGCAGCTTCTCCCTCTCCAGTGCGCGCAGCACATCGGAAAAGCGTCTGTGTCCGATCTGCCGCTCGGAGAAATCCGGATACTCAGAGAGCACCGACGCCTTGAGCAGCGAAGGATTCACACGCTCAAAGCCATCGTCCCGGTATTCCGCAAGGATACGCGCAAAGACGGGGATGTAATTCTCCCGCGTCAGCGCCTCGCCACCGCCGCCATGCGACTGGACGAGACCGAGAATCAGATTATATCCCTCGCTCATCAGCGAGAACGAACCGAACTGCTGGGACAGCCGCGCCAGCAGCTTGCCGAAGGTCGAATGCCCCACGCTCTTCTCCGAGAAATCCGGCCGCAGGCGCAGCAGGATGCTCTTGACCTCTGAGGCAAGCATCTCGCCGCTGTCGCTCTCGCCGAGGATCGTGACGATCATGCTGTTGACGTCCGCAAGAGACAGCGCCTCGCCCACGGGCGCGGCGGGCCTGTCCTTGCCCGCCGTGACGCTCTCCAGGAACTGGAACTCGCTGCATGCATTCATGAACACGCCGGAGGCCGCCTCGCTGCGGGAGATGCCCAGCACAAACTTACCCATGCTCTTGAGCTTGCCTACCAGCGGCACATAGTCGCTGTCGCCGGATACGATGCAGAAGCTGTCGATCAGGTCGTTGCGGTAGGCGACGTCCAGCGCGTCGATCACCAGCTGGATGTCCATGCTGTTCTTCTGGCTGCGGCCATAGCGCAGGCTCGGCACGACCGTAAAGGTATTGGACAGCAGGGTTTCTTTCAGGTCGGAATAGCTGTCCGTATAGCCGTACACCTTGCCGATCAGGATATCACCGCGGATCTTCACCCGCTCAATGACGTCCAGCAGCATGCTCTTCTTGCCGCCGCAGTTTTCCAGATCGACAAACAACGCAAAATGAGATGCCATAGTGCTTCCTTTCTTCTCCGGGCGTCACCATGTCCCGTTCTCAAAGTCCTCCATCTTATACGAGCGCTTCAGGATACGGCGCACAATCCTATCCGCCTCATCGCCCTGCGCGAGCACGGGGCGATAGTCCGTGCCGTCGGAGAGCTCCGTCAGGCGCAGCGGCACGATGGTCACCTGCGGCGCCTCGGCATGATCCTCATGCACGGTGAAGGTCACGCGCGCCGCGTAGGCGTCCCGGTCGTCCGGGTCGACGTTGCCGCCGAAGACGAGATTGCCCAGCGAATAGAGAATGTAGGAATCCTGATACGCTTCAATGCCCTGCACGATATGAGGATGATGGCCCACGACGATGTCCGCGCCGGCCTTGATCGCCGCGCGCCCGATAGAGCGCTGCTCGCCGGTGAAATCCTCGCGGTATTCGCTGCCCCAGTGGAAGGAGGCCACGACGATCTGGCAGCCCGCCTCGCGCAGCGCCTTCACGTCCTTGCTGATGTCCTTCTTGCCGTTGCTGTAGGGGAAGCAGTAGCCCGTCATGCCGACCTTCACGCCGTTCTTCTCATAGATGCCCAGCTGACCGTTGCCGCTGACAATGATGCCCGCCGCCTCCAGGTTAGCGATGGTATCATCACGGCCCGTCGTGCCGTAGTCAAGCGTGTGGTTATTGGCGACGGTCACCGCCTCCACGCTGCCGAGGGTCAGGATGTCCGTGTATTCCGCCGGGCCCTTGAAGTTGAATTTCTTCTCTTTCTTGGTCGTCTCCTCCGTCAGCGTGCCCTCGAAATTGACCAGCGTCATATCGTCCGAGGCAAAGAGCGTCTCCAGCCCGGAGAAGAACCAGCCGTAACCCTTCTCCTCCGCGACACGCTCAAAGCAGTCGTCCCTCTGGCGCAGGCTGTCCGTGGAGCCCAGCGTTGTATCGCCGCCAAAGGTCATGGTAAAGGTTTTGGGCCACTGATCCTCCGGCTGTTCCTGCGCGATGAAGACGGACGTCGGCCCATCCTCCCCCTCAAGGGCGATTGAGACGCTGCCGGGGACCTCCTCCGCCTGCAGCTCAGGCGTTTCCTCCAGCCGCTCATACGTCAGATGCGGCGAAATCAGGTCGTAATTCATCTGCGCCGCACAGCACGCCGCCGTCATCGTCAGCACGAGCGCTGCCGCAAAACCCACGATCCGCTTCATATAGTCTTACCTCCGTTTTCCATTTTCAGTCCGTCATCCGTGCTCCGCTTGCAATCCCGCCCGGGCTGTGCTATGCTTGGCCCAAAAGGACGATGGGAGGGATGGTTATGCCGGAGAGCCGCAGACGTCTGCGCGCTCTGCTGCGCGCGCTCATTGCCGAGCGGAGCGACGCGGACAGCCTGTACATCCCGCACGGCGACGCTGGGCAGCGCCGCCTAATCCGCGCTCTGCTCGACATGCGCCCTCCCCGGGAGGATGATCCGCTCGGGGATATGATCGCCGCCTTCCGCGGGGAGGACAGCGCTCAGCGCTGACCCCTGCGCAGCGACTCGCCGATGAGCGTGCCGTCCAGCAGCGCCCTTACGCGCGGCACGCGATAGCGGCTGTCGATCAGCAGGAGCGCGCCTCTGTCCGTATCCGTGCGGATGAGCCGCCCCGCCGCCTGCACGACGCGCACAATCCCCGGCAGCGTCATGCACAGGAAGAAGCCGTCCTCGCCGCACGCATCATAATACTCCTGCATGGCGCGCACGCGCCCATCCGGCCTTGGCAGCCCGGTGGACACGACGATCACGCCGGTGAGCGCATCCCCGGGCAGGTCGATGCCCTCGGCGAACGCGCCGCCCAGCACAGCCAGCAGCAGCGTATTCTCCTCCCCCGACGTCAGCGCGCTCAGCAGCGCGCTTTTTTCGTCCTCGCTCATTCCGCGCTGCTCGGTGAGGAAGCGGATATCCCCCGTCCCCTCCATGCCCAGCATCAGCTCATACACACGGCTCATATATGCATAAGACGGAAAGAACGCAATGCTCCTTCCCGGATATGCAGCAATCTGCAAGAGGATCTCCTGCGCGACGCGCGGCGCAGCCGCCTCCCGCTGCTGATAGCGCAGGTCGATCGGGGCGATGCGCACATTGAGCTGCTCTGCGCTGAAGGGCGTCCCCAGCGCGAGGCAGCCGTCGCCCTCTGCGCTGCCCAGCAGACGTTTTGCCGCGTCAAAGGGCGCAAGCGTCGCCGAGAAGAACACCGTGCCGCGTGCGCGCTTCGTCTGTGCGAAGATCTCCGGCGCGGCATTGAGGCAATAGATGCACACCTGCGCGTGCTTCTCGCCGCCGTCCGTCAGCACAGCGTAGCGCTCGTCAAAGCGCTGCGCTGTCATCATCACATTCACCGCCATCGAATAGATGTCCGCGACAACCGGATTGCCCGCATAGATGAGATAGTCCTCCGCCGCATACTGCACCTGCCGCATGGCCTCCATCAGCTCCCCGGGCGGCTCCTTCAACCGGCCGGAGGCAAACTCCTCCGTCTTCGCCAGCTCCTTCAGCGCCTTGCTCGCCTTGGAGAGCATGCGCGGCACCCTGTCCGGATGGAGCTTTTCTTTCACTGCGGCGCGGCGCAGCTGCACAAGCTCATCCAGCGATATCGTCGCGGAATACCCGTCCTGCACGCGCGGGGCAAGCTGATGCGCCTCGTCCACCAACAGCGATGCGCCGCCGGGTGCGCTGAGCAGCAGATCCAGCGAGACCGCCGGGTCAAAGATATAGTTGTAATCGCATACGATCAGGTCGGCGATATACGCCAGCTGCAGCGACAGCTCAAACGGGCACAGCCTGTACCGGCGCGCCATATCCTCAACCTCACTGCGAGTGAGGAGCATGCCGCCGGGCTGCGCTGCGCGGCGGATCGCTTCCTCCAGCGCACCATACAGCCTGTCATAGAAGCCCTCCGCCAGCGGGCAGACGTCCGGGCGGCAGTCGCGCACCTCTCGCGGGCAGGTTTTATCCTTCGCCGTGATCTCCAGCGCAGCCAGCCTCGCGCCGCGCTCCGCCAGCCGCTGCGCCGCGGCCATTGCGCTCAGGCGGCCCGTCGTCCTCGCCGTCAGGAAGACAACCCGCCCCGTGCGGCCCTCCCCCAACGCACGCAGCGCAGGATAGACCGCGGCCATCGTCTTGCCGACGCCGGTCGGCGCCTGCGCAAACAGGCGTTTCCTCTCCCGGATGGCGAGGTATACGTTCACCGCAAACTTCCGCTGCCCCTCCCTGTAGGTATCAAACGGAAAGGGCAGATCATCAAACGAGCGATCGCGCGCCGCCCGCTGCGCCAGGCGCAGCCCCTCCATACGGGCCGCCGCTGCGCACAGCTCATCAAAACGGGCCTCCAGCGTCTGCGCGCTCTCCTCCTGTTCATACAGCGCCGTCCGCGCGCCCAGCGTATCCACATACAGGACGCGAAGCGTCACCGCGGAAAGGCCGTCCCGCCGACAGAGCATATGCCCGTAGAATGCCGCCTGCGCCATATGCGCGGGATCAAGCGCACAGCCCAGAGAGCCGAGCTTGATCTCCTCGATCACCATGCCGCGCTCAGACGGGTAGATCGCATCCGCGCGGCCCGTGACATGCAGCACAAGCGTCTCCGCCTCATAATCCGCAGCAAGCGAAACCTCTGTGCTGTAGCCGTCGATCTGCTGCCCGCCAGCCTCCTGCCGCGCCTTGTGCGCCGCCGTGCCCTCGCGCATGCGCTGCATCATCCCCGCCGCCGGCGTCAGATCCGGCGCATGGAGCGTTGTCTCAACGACAGCGCGCACGCTGATGCGGACAACGGGCTTCTCCCCGCTCATGCCGCGCTCCATCTGCGCATGCGCACCAGCGAAGCCAGCAGCAGCGCCGCGCCCAGCAGGGACAGCCCCTGCGAGACGAGGAAGCTCATCGGCGGCTCATACCATACGCGGACAGCCAGCGCATCGGACTCGGATACACGCAGCAGACGGAGCACATTGTTCGTGCCTCGGGTGACCGTGCTGGCCTCCCCGCCGACCGTCGCATGATAGCCCGGATAATACAGCAGGGGCACCTCGATATAGCGGCCTCCCTCCGGCACGCTGAGCGTAAAGGAGAGATCCGTGCCCTGCTTATGGTAGTCTGTCACGCTGTACGCCGCGCCTCCGACATGGATATAGCCCGGCTCCAGTGCGCTCTTCTCGGTCATAATATAGGTGTATTCGTGCTGACGGATGCGCGTATCGCAGCAGCCGTCACGCTCCAGCGCGGGGCCCTGCTGCACAACGCCCTGCAGCATCATCCCGGCGAAGACAACCGACAAAACGCCCAGCGCCGCCATCCCGGCGCTCCTTCGACGTTCATCAGCCAGATAGCCCCACGCGGCCGCCATGCACAGCAGCGGGGCCGCAACGCCGACCAGACGCCACGGATACTGAATCTGCATGAAGAATGTGGACAGCGGCCTGCGCAGCGTGCGCGCCCATGTCCACGGGAACAAATCCGTCGCGCACAGCAGGCAGAGCCCGCCCAGCGCAAGCAGCACAGCTGCTGCCTTTGCGCCGCGCTCCGTCCTGCCGCGCGCATACAGGCGCACAGCCGCAAGCAGGACGCCGGTCATGATCGCCAGACCCGGCACAACGCCCACCGTGTAGGCGAACTGCTCCTGCCCCTCGACGACGCCCGCCATCCCAGGCAGGGCCACCAGCAGCGAGCCAAAGCTCAGCGCATGCTTATCCACGTCGATCGCGACGCTTGTATTGATGCCCGCAGCGGAATACACCGCCAGCGGCACCACAAACCACAGCGCGCAAAGCGCCGTAATCACAGCCGCCTTGAAAATAGAAAGCATCCTGCGCGGCTCGCGCAGAAGGCGCGGCAGACAGACCGCCGCCGCAAGCGCACACAGCAGCACGGCAAACAGCGCGCTGAGCAGATGGCTGAGCACAATGCCCGTCATCGACAGCGCGAGCAGCGGCCAACGGCGATCCTCGCGCAGCAGCACCTCGACCATCGCGTACGCCAGCAGCGGGAAGAAGATCATCGCCAGATACTCAGCCACAGCTGTGCGGACATACAGATTGGCGATACGATAAATACAAAGCGTGTACAGAACGGACGCCCCCAGCCCGATTTCGCGGGAGGCAAAGATCCTGCGCGCACTATAATAGGCAGTGTATGCCGTCAGCAGATTGGCGGCAAGCACCATCACATGCACGCTTGCCGTCAGCGACACGCCGGCGCAGCGCAGCAGCGCGGGAATATACAGGAAGAGCTCGGGATAAAACTGAGAGGCCGCATAGCCATAGCCCTGCAGTGTGGACGCATGGATGCGCACCGGGAACTGCCCGGACATAAGGCCCGTCGCAATGCCCTCAATGCGGTTGAGATGGAAGAAGAGATCGTGCCCCCACGCGCCGTAAAGCCCATCCCACAGACAGGGCAGGGACGCCATCACCGCCGCGCCCGTCAGCAGCAGCGCATCCCTGCGCCGCGCCGGACCCTCGCCGCTGCCATCAAAGCGCAGCGCCCAGAGCACGCTCAGCACAACGCCGACCACCAGCGCATACGCCGCCAGATCGCGCGAGAAAACGCCCGTCCCGTCCCGGCGGACGACCACGCTGTGAATGACGGCGTCCTGCGGGAGATCGCAGGCGAGCTTCACCCTGCGGGCGGTATCCGTCAGGCGGAAGGCAAGATCGACCGTGCTGCTCCCCGCGTCGATATGGTCTGCGCCGCCCTCGATAAAGGACTGCATGCCCGCGCTGACCATACGCAGGTCAAACGCCTCCGGGGTAGTAACCGCGAGCTGCACCGTATAGCTGCCCCACATGAGATTCAGGCCGCCGGCCTCGTCATAGGCGGGCATCGTCATGGGCAGGGAGGTATAGCTCTCCCCCTCGCCCCATTCCATCGCCGCGCTGCGCTCCGCCGCCGCAAGGCGCTCCTGCTGCATGCGCTCCGCCTCGGCCTGCTCCTCCCGCTGCGCCTGCTCCGTGCTGACCAGAATCCAGCGGACGTCCTCGCCCTCATAATGCCATGCAAATTCATCCGGGTCCGTATAGATCAGCACGAGCACCGCCAGCGCCAGCCAGATCGCCGCAAAGCCCGCCCACTTCTTCTTCATCAATGCAAGCCCTCCTCAGGGACATAATCATTCAATTTATCTTATCATGGATGGACAGCGAATGCAAGGGCGCATGCCCGCAGGAAATACAGAGAGGGCCGCAGCCCCGGAAAACCGGAGCCGCAGCCCTCTGTCATGCTGCCATATAGGAGTCGGTTGATCAGCGCCTCTTGAACAGCTGGAACGTGCTGTTCTCCGGATAGACCTGCGGCATGAGCTTCATATACTCATCATCAACCTCGAAATAGCCGAAGTAATCGCCAAGGCTCTGCAGGTGATCGCCCATCTCCTTGAGCGTGACGATCTTGTCCCCGTTTTTGTCCGCTGCATAGCTGCCCAGATACTTCGTCCTCGAATTGTAGTTGATGCCGTCATAGACCGTGATCGAATCCGAGAGGACGGCGCTGCGCATCCAGATCGTCAGGAACTGTCCATTATACGGCCAGCGGTTATCCGGGAGCCAATGGACGCCATTCTGGCCCGCCTCGCAGTGCGTGATGACGTAGAACTTGCCGTTCACGCGCATCTCGCCGTGCGCATCCTCGACCATATTCCCGCCGAAGATCGCGCCGCCGGCCTCGGCGATGCACTCCTCATCCGCCCTGGCGAAGGCCTCGATGATCTCCGCCTCAAACGCCTCGCCGTCAAACGGCTCCGCCTCGCCGCCCGCCGCCAGAATCGCAGAGCCGCTGCCGCAGGAATTCAGCTGGACGATGACCTGGCCCGGGATCTTCTTGAGCTCATTCGCCAGTTCATAAATGTACAGCCGCTCCCTGTTCGCCAGCCGCAGCGCGCCCGCAGTCGTGCCTGTACTCTTTCCGGAATAACCATGGCAGGACAGAGAGAAGTAGGTGATGTCGTGGCTGTCCGCCATGGATGCCATACTGGCGATCTGGGCAAACAGCTGCGACTTGGTCAGGTTGCGCTTATCCAGCACCAGAGACGGCGCAAGGCCATACGGCGTCGCGACGTCGTAGAGCTCCCTCATGCGCCTCATATCCGCATCGCCGACCACCATCGGTGAGTTCACGCCATCGTTCTCGATGAAGACATGCAGCGCGCGGAACTGACGCGGATCGGTGTTGCACGGGAACACAGAGCTGTATGCGCCGTAGGAACGCACAGCCCCATCCGTCCGCTGCGCTCTCAGCTTGATGTATATCGTGCCCTCCGGCATGTTGTTGAGCGTCTTGCTGGTTGCCGTCGTGGAGCCGTACCGCGTGAACGGGCCGCTCTCGGACGTGCTGTAGTAGATGTGGTAGCTCTGCGCGTTCGGAACCGCTTTCCACCTGATCGTCACGCTGCCCGGGCTGTTGATCGAATAGGAGAAATTCGTCGGCGCAGCCAGCGGGAAGATGCCGATCGACTCACTGAATGCGCTGGTGAGCACCTTGTTGGTCTGCTTGACATAGGTGCGCACCTTGATGTAGTTCAGGCTGTTCGCCCGGTAGACATTGTGGTTGATGCTCGTGCCCGACGTGCTCGCCAGCTTCCTGTAGACGCCGTTCTGGCTGCTGCTTCCGTAGATCTCGTAGCCCGTGGCGTTCGCCGCCGCTGTCCACTTGCTGCTCACGCGGCTTCCGTTGATGCTCCCGATTGCGGCATTCGTCGGCGGCTTCAGGTTCAGCACCGTCCTGTACACCACGCTGAACGCAGAGCGGGAACGAACACCGTCATCCGTGCGGTGCGCGATGATCTGGATGTAGCAGGACGTCCAGTCCTTCGGCAGGGACGCCAGCGACATCGACGCTCTGGTCGTCGTGCCCAGCTCCGTGAAGGTGCCTGACCTGCCGGACTGACTGTAGTAGATCGTATACTGCCTTGCGCCTTCGATCTTCTTCCACTGCAGCGTCATCACGCCGTTTTCATCCGTGATCGTGTGCATGGTGTTCGGCTTCGCCAGCGGCCAAATCCGGAAGATTCTGGAATACGGGCTGTAGACCTTCCTGCCGTCCTGCACGGTATACGCGCGGATCTTATAGAAGTTATAACAGCCCTTCTGCGCTGGCACGGCCAGCGTCAGCAGATTCGTCTCCGCCACCTTGGTGTAGGTGCCGTTCCGCCTCGTGCTGCTGTAGATCTCGTACTTCTGCGCGTCGGTCACGCTCGGCCACCTCAGGCGCACGGCGTTATACGCAATGCTGAAGCCGTTGAGGTAGCCCGGCGCGGTCAGGTTGGCATAGCCGTAGCGCTGAGGAACGGAATACGTCGAATAGTAATTCACGCCGTCGGCCTGCGCCATGAGGCGGACCTTATAGGAATACATCGTTTTGGACGGCGGGGTATCGACATACGTCGTGGACGACGTCGTGCCGACCTTGGTATAGGACCCGTTCTGCGCCGTGGACCGGTACACCTCGTACGACGCCGCATACGGCACGGCCGTCCACTTCAGCGTGACCTTCGGCGTGCTGCTGGACAGGCTCGGCGTGCCGCTGGTCAGCGTCGTCGTTCTGAGCGCCATGTTCCTGACCGACTGGCTGTATACATAATAATACGATCTGCTGTTATGGGTGAAGGTCGGCGCATAACGGTAATCATACACGCTGCCTTCTGTGACGCCCATGTCCAGATAGCTGCTTTCCTCCGCAGAGCCGCTCCTGATTGTGGAATAGCCGCTCATCGTGCTGCCATACATATAGGCGCGCTCCAGGATATAGCCTTCATAGCCATACGGAACAGACCAGTTCACCCGGAGAGCGCCGTTGCCGTCGTTGACCACGCCGGAAAGAACAGGGGTCTGATGGGGAACCGCTTTTTCCACCTTGAATCCATAGTAGTTGAATCCCCAGTCCGACACAAGGCGCAGATATGCACGCGCGCCGGGGACATGGACAACCGCATTCTTCAGCGCGGTGCCGGTAAGGGTGGTGAGGTAATTACCCGCGCCGTCATAAATCAGCAGCGCATCATACCGGTTCTCCGTCTGGCTCCTCGAGTCAAAGCAGATGGAGATGGCCTGCGTGCCCGCTTCGCCGTTGAGGATATACAGCTGGTCCGTATCGCTGCTGTACTCATGGAAGGACTCCGGCAGCCGGACGCCGTCGCCGATCGTCTCGTTATACATGACATGCGTGCTGGAAATGGTCTGAGACAGCGGCTTGTACTCCAGTTTATCCTTCACATAAGCCGCGGCATACTCCTCGTCCGACGGATTGCTGTATGCGACGGTGACGGTGACCTCCGTCTTCCTGCCCATGATCTCAATCTCTTCGGTGAGCGTCACGCTGCCGCCGACTGTGTCAAGCACGCCGCCCGGGTTGGTGCCCGCCTTGCTCATCACAAGGTCGTACATCTTGCGGCATTCCTCGTCGCTGGGCACAGGGCCCGGCAGCTCGATGGCGATCAGATCGCCTTCCGCGTTCGCCGCGTCAATGCCGCAGAGCATCACGCCGCCCGCGGTCACCGCGCACAGCAGCAGCGCCATCACGCGCCTCTGCGCGCAGCGGCTCAGCTTCGCAAACGCAAGGCCGGAGATCCCCAGCAGGGCCGCCCACAGCAGCAGGCTGGAGCTGTCGCCGGTGTCGGGCAGATCCGGCGCTTCATCGCCCGCGCCGACAACGAACGACGCCTTCAGCGTCGCCTGCTTGCCCGCGCCGAGCATCCCGATGTCATTCGCGGCATTGTCCGCCGAGGCCACAAACGCCCCGGACAGCACATACTCCGCGCGGATATCCTTGATGACGGCCGTGCCCCTGTTCTCCACGGACAGCGTCAGGTTGACCGTCTCGCCCGCTTTATAGGAGGTCTTGTCCGTCCAAAAGGTGACCTTCAGTCCGTCCTTCTCGATCGTCTGCGCGCCCGCGGTGACCGCGGACATGCACAGCAGCAGCACGAGAACGACTGACAGCAGCTTTTTCATTTGTGCTTCACTCCTGTTCAGAATTCCTTTGATGCAAAGGCACGATGATCCAGTTTACAGGGTCATTATATCCGCTTGAACGCATCTGCGTCAACAGGAGCGGCTGATTTGGTCAAATGTTTCATACCTTTCCGCGCACGGTTCATCCCCGCCTGTACACTCCCTGTATCCCCCTCAGGCAGGGCGAAGCATATGAAAGGGGCATGCCGTCCGCATGATGCGGACGACAGACCCCCATTGGTTCGTCAGATTCCTCTGTTATTCAGTTTCGCCAAAGACTCAGCGCTTCTTGAACAGCTGGAAGGTGCTGTTCTCCGGGTAGATCTGCGGCATGAGATTCGTATACTCACCGTCAACCTCGAAATAGCCGAAGTAGTTGCCCAGGCTCTTCAGGTGAGCGCCCATCTCCTTGAGCGTTATGATCTTATCACCGTTCGTGTCCGCGGCATAGCTGCCAAGACTCTTCGTCCTGTAATTGTAGTTCAGGCCGCCGCTGATCGTGATCGAATCCGAGAGCACAGCGCTGCGCATCCATCGGGTCAGGAATTGGCCCCACTGAGAGCTGTTGGTATAGTAGACGCCAGTCTTTCCCGCCTCGCAGTGCGTGATGACATAGAACTTGCCGTATACGCGCATCTCACCGTGCGCATCCTCGACCATGTTATCGCCAAAGACAGCGCCGCCGGCCTCGGCGATGCACTCCTCATCCGCCCTGGCGAAAGCCTCGATGATCTCATCCTCAAACGCCTCGCCGTCAAACGGCTCTGCCTCTTCGCCCGCGGCCAGAATCGCAGCGCCGCTGCCGCAGGCATTCAGCTGGATGATGACCTGACCCGGGATCTTCTTGAGCTCATCAGCCAGCTCGTAGATATTAATCCACGTGCCGCCGGCAAGTCTCATCTGACCCGCTACAACACCAGTGCTCTTACCTGAATAACCATGGCAGGACAGCGAGAAGTAGGTGATATCGTTGCTGTCCGCCATGGACGCCATGCTGGCGATCTGGGCAAACAGCTGCGACTTGGTCAGGTTGCGCTTGTCCAGCACCAGAGACGGCGCAAGACCATACGGCGTCGCAACCTTATAGAGTTCATTCATGCGCCTCATGTCCGCGTTGCCGACCACCATCGGCGGGTTCACGCCATCGCGCTCGATGAAGACATGCAGCGCACGGAACTGACGCGGATTGGTGTTGCACTGGAATGCGGAGCTGTACGCACTGTAGGAATTCACAGAGCCGTCCGTCCGCTGCGCCACCAGCTTGATATACACGATGCCCTTGGGCATGCCGGTGAGCGTCTTGCTGGTCGCCGTCGTGGAGCCATACCTCGTGTACGTGCCGTTCTTCGACGTGCTGTAGTAGATGTGGTAGCGCTGCGCGTTCGGCACAGCCTTCCACTTGATCGCCAGATTGCCCGCGCTGTTGATCGAATAGTTGAAGCCCGTCGGCGCGGACAGCGGGAAGATGCCAACCGGCGAACTGAACGCACTGGTGATCACCTTGTTCGTCTGCTTGACGTAGGTGCGGATCTTGATGTAGTTCAGGCTGTTCGCACGGTAGACATTGTGGTTGATGCTCGTGCCCGATGTGCTCGCCAGCTTGGTGTAGGTGCCGTTCTTG
>JAGBAV010000119.1 GCA_017938795.1 Clostridia bacterium | reverse complement strand
CTGCCGTTCCGCAGGCGGGTGAGTAACATGGCAAAGAACAGCTTTTTTGCCGTCGGCAGCCGTGTCACCCTGTTTGACCGGGTCGTCAGCCTCTTCAGGCCGGAGCTTATCACGCTGCCAAACGGTCACACGGTCGAGCGCCCGCGCTCCCGCACGCCGCTGATCGTCCTCGCGGTGATCGCCGCTGTCTGGGTATCCATCCTGCTGACCGGCTTTGATATCGGCATCATTATCCGCCGCGGCCATCAGTTCACCGTCATCCTCAAGCAGATCTTCCAGCCGGACTTCTCCTATTTCCCGAAGGTCGTCGCCCCGCTGCTGGATACCATCAAGATGTCCATCCTTGGCTCGGTGCTCGGCGCAACGCTGGCGCTGCCCTTCTCCGTGGTCGCCTCCACGAACATCAACCGCACCGGCTGGGTCGTGGCGCTGTGCCGCTTCCTGCTCAATATCATCCGCACCCTGCCCACGCTGATCATCGCCAAGTTCGCGGCGCTGATCTTCGGTCTGGGCACCTTCGCCGGTACGGTCGCCATCACGGTGTTCACCTTCGGCGTCGTCTCCAAGATGATGTACGAGGCCATCGAGACCATCGACATGGGCGCATTCGAGGCGATGGAGTCCGCTGGCGCGGATAAGTTCCAGGCCTTCTGGTCCGCCTGCTTCCCGCAGATCCTGCCCACCTACCTCTCCTACTGCCTCTACAGCCTGGAGATGAATATCCGCGCGGCGGCGATCCTCGGCTACGTCGGCGCGGGCGGTCTGGGCCTGCTGATCAATGAGCGCGTCGGCTGGCGCGACTACACGGGCCTTGGCATGGTGCTGCTGTCCCTGTTCGTGGTCGTGTTCATCATCGAGAACACCAGCCAGTACCTCAGAAAGAAACTGAGCTAAGGAGGATCGGAATCATGGCAAAGACAAAAACCAATATGCTGACCGATCGTCCCGTTTCGATTGAGGAAGCCTATGAGATGCGGCCCCGCCTCTGGTGGCTGTATACGCTGATCATCCTGATCGTCGTCTCCCTGCTCACGTGGTCGGGCACGACGGTCGAGTTCGAGGGCTTCGCCAATAAGGGCATCGAGGTCGCCAAGGGCGTCGGCTACGGCCTCACCCATCCGGATACCAAGCTGCTGTTCAACCTCACCGACGAGGGCGTGCCGTATCAGCTGTTCCAGACGGTCGCCATCGCCGTGCTGGGCACCATCATCGGCGGCCTGCTGGCCGTGCCGTTCAGCTTCCTCGCCTGCGACAAGATCGTGCCTAAGTGGGTCGCAGTCATCTTTCAGGCCGTCATCCTGCTCATCCGCACCATCCCCAGCATCGTCTGGGCGCTGGTCTGGATCCGCGTGACCGGCCCGAATGCCTTCTGCGGCGTGGTCACCCAGTCCGTCTGCTCCATCGGCATGATCACCAAGATGTATATCACCGCCATCGAGGATCTGGACACCAAGATTCTGGAGAGCCTCGACGCCGCAGGCTGCGACGCCTTCCAGAAGATCCGCTACGGCGTGCTGCCGCAGATCATCCCGAACTTCATCTCCACCGTGATCTACCGCTTTGACATCAACGTCAAGGACGCAACCACGCTGGGCATCGTCGGCGCGGGCGGCATCGGCGCGGCGCTGGTGCAGTGCATCAACTCCAGCCGCTGGAGCATGGTCGGCGCCTATCTGTGCGGCATGATCGTGCTGATGCTCTTCATCGAGCTCGCCTCCACCAAGATCCGCAATAAGCTCACCCGCGGCTGATCGGGCACGCCCGCATCGCCTTCCAGACCCGTATCACAGGGCCTCGCATGACAAACAAACGGGTTTGATTCTGTCAAACCCGTTTTCTTTCACCATGGCGCTGTCCACAGCGCCGGACAGCAAGGAGCTCCGTATGGACAGAACGCTTTCCATCCTCTTCACATCCGACGTGCACGGCTACCTATACCCCACCAACTACGCCGACCACGCCGACCGCCCCATGGGCCTGATGAAGCTGATCCCCGCCATGACGGGCGACGAAAACACGCTCATCATCGACGGCGGCGACACCATTCAGGGCTCGCCGATGACCAATCTGTATTACCGCCTGCCGCAGGAGGAGCGCGCCGGCTGCCTCGCCTCTGAAGCCTACGGCACGCATCCCGTCGCCGCCGTCATGAATCTGGCCGGGTATCAGTATGTGACCCTCGGCAACCATGACTTCAACAACGGGCTGGATGCGCTGCACGACTTCCTCGCGCAGCTGGACGCCATCTGCCTGTGCTGCAATATCCGCGACCGCGAGGGGAAGCTCCCCATCGCCCCCTACGCCATCCATCAGCTGGGCAACGGGCTGCGCGTGGGCCTCGTCGGCGCATGCACGCACTATGTCACCCGCTGGGAGAATCCCGCCACGGTGGAGAAGCTCGTTATCGAGGAGCCCGTGCCGATCCTGCGCGGCATCCTTGAAGAGATCCGCCCGCAGTGCGACGTCACCGTGCTGATCTATCACGGCGGCTTTGAGTGCGACCTCAGGACCGGGCAGCGCCTGACGGACACCTCGGAGAACGAGGCCTGCCGCATCTGCACGGAGCTTGATTTTGACCTCCTGCTCACGGGCCACCAGCATATGCCGGTGGAGGGCGTTCGCTACGGCGCCAGCTACGCCGTGCAGCCCGCCTATCGCGCGCCCCATGCCGTCTCCGTCGGCGTCACTGTTCATGAAGACGGCAGCAAGGACTTTGCCTCACGCCTGATCATGGCGGACGGCGGGGTCTCCCGCGAGGCCGCTGCGCTGCTCGCCCCGCTGCAGGAGAAGGTGCAGCGCTGGCTCGATACCCCCGCCGGCTATCTGGATATCCCGCTGACGGGCGAGGATCATCTGCGCAGCGCCGTGGAGGGCAGCCCGCTGGCCAACTTCATCAATACCGTGCAGCTCGCCGCCTCCGGCGCGCATGTCTCCGCCTGCTCCCTGCCCAATGAATTCAAGGGGCTGCCCGCCGTCGTTACCGTGCGCGATGTGGTCTCCACCTATATCTACACCAATACGCTCGTCGTGCTGGAGATGACGGGGTGCTCGCTGCGCCGCTACATCGAGCGATCCGCCGAGTATTTTGATCACGACGCGGAAGGGAACCTGATCATCTCCGACGCGTTCCTGCGCCCGAAGGTCGAGCATTACAATTACGACCGCTTCTCCGGCGTGGACTATACCATCGACGTCAGCCGCCCCGTCGGCAGCCGTGTGACATGCATGAAGATCGACGGGCATGAGCTGGGCGAGGATGAGACCGTCTCCGTCTGCATCAACAGCTATCGCTCCAGCGGCGCGGGCGGCTATGACATGATCGTCGGGCAGAAGGTGCTGCGCGATATCCAGGTCGACGTCGCCGACGCGATGATCGAATACATCGTGGAGCATCCCGACATTCATGTCGACACCCACAGGTACTGCACCGTCGTCGGGTAACCCGGCATCCATTGCATATCACAAAAGAGACCGGAAGGACAAGCATCCTTCCGGTCTCTTTTTATTCGTCATACAGAACCTCTTTGCAGGCGTTGAACTTTGCAAGCCGCTTCATGCAGCTGCATATGGCGGCATCCAGCTTCTTCGTCCGGCGCACGCCGTCCTCCAGCCAGATGTGCTTCACCCGCAGCACGCCCGCCTTCTCGTCCCGCGCCGCCTCAACGCGCCCGGCAAAGCCCTCGCCGTACAAAAGCGGCAGGACATAGTAGCCGTACTTCCGCTTCTCCGCCGGCGTGTAGATCTCCCATGAGTATTCGTAGCCGAACAGCGCGCGGATGAGCTTCCTGTCCCACATCATCGGATCCAGCGGCGCGATCGCCTCGCAGCGGGGCTTCAGCGCCGTATCGCTCACAGCGAGCGCCAGCGTCTGCCTGTCGCGCTCGCGGCAGTACATCGGCCCTCTGATCCCTTCGACCTCCACGGGGAAGATCTCGCCCTGCGCAAGCAGCTGCGCGAAGGCTTCGTTCCTCGCCTGCGTATCCAGCCTGCCGATGCCCAGCCATGCATCGGACGGCCTGTTCCACAGGAGGCCAATCGCCCCGATGCGCCGCAGCACACGCCAGCAGATATGCGCCCGGTCATCCTCAAGCGGATCCGGCGCATCCAGCAGCGCCTGCGGCAGATGACGGGATGCGAGGTCATAAACCTTGCGCGACCCCTTCTTGTGGTGGATCACCAGTTCGCCCGCAGAATACAGCTGCTCCAGCACGGAGCGCGCGGCGTTGCTCAGCCCATTCCAGTTCCCGCTCCAGTGGATCGCAGAGTGCCACTCAATCTTCCCCTCAATGGGCAGCTCCTCCGCTGCGACGGGGCCGTGCTCCGCGATATACGCCTTCGCCTGTGCCTCCAGCTCCGCCAGCCCGGCGAACTGCCGCCCGCATTCAACGGCCTTCGCGCGGAAGCGGGCGAAGTACGGCCAGTCCTCCGTGGTGATGATCGCCAGCTGCTTATCCGTATAGTCCGCCAGCAGCCTGTCCTGATAGAGCAGATCATGGAGCATCTCCTTGGTCATGCCCTTCACGCGCGACTGCAGCGTCAGCTCCGCATTCTTCCCGCAGACGTCAACCGGGTCGAACTGGATACAGCCCGCCTGCCGCACATAGGCATACGCGCCGTCCTTGCCGATGAAGCGATGCTCACCCAGCAGACCGTGGTGCAGCAGAATGAACCGGCGCGCCTGCGCCTTCGTGATCACCACAGCTTATCCGCCTTCGGCGCAAGCAGCACGACGCCCTGCGCCCCGCAGGGCAGCGCCTGCACGGGCGGCAGCGAGGGCACGCCCATCGCCTCAAGGAAGGCATGCACGGCCGCAATCGGATAGCCGCAGCGCCTCGTCTTCACATGCATCGGGATCACACAGCGCGGCTGCGCCGCCTCAACGATTGCCTTCGCGCCCGCCGCATCGACGGTGTAGGTGCCGCCGGCCGGGATCATCATCACGTCCGCCCCGCGGATCGCCTCAATGATCGCCTCATCCGGCATGCAGCCCTGATCGCCCATGTGAACGACCTTCTGTCCGCCGCATTCGAAGACATAGATATAGTTCGGCCCGCGCTTGGCGCCCTGCACGTCGTCGTGATAGGACGCATGCGCCGTGATGCGCATGCCGCCGCGCTCAGCGCCCTCGCCGCCGCGCAGAATCACGGGGCTGCCCTTGATCATCTGCGTCTCGTTGTGGTCGTGATGCTCATGGCTCATGGTGATGACATCCGCCTCCAGCGGCAGCATGTCAATCCCCACCGTCGGGTCATACGGATCCGTGATCACCACCGTGCCGTCGTCCGCCGCGATGCGGAAGCAGGCATGTCCAATCCATTCGATCTTCATTCGCAGTTCCTCCCGTCATTCAGTATGCCATAGTATGCTCCGAGCAGCCATCCGGCCTCAGCCATGCCGCTCCTGTCCCCCTCGCGCAGCATGACGGCGATACGCGCGCGCAGGGCGGAGAGCATCTCCCCCCGCTGCCGCTCCGGCGTCAGGCACAGCCGCAGCGCCTCGTCGATCAGCCGCCGCCCGGCATCGGTCAGCGGCAGGCTTCCGCAGCGCAGCAGCCTGTCCGCCAGCGCATGCGCCCCGCAGTCCGGGCTGCTCCAACTGATCTGCGCGCGCACGCCGGGCATATACCCCTGCGTGATCTCTGCGATCAGCGCATCGCCCGGAGAGATTGCCATCAGCCCGCTTTCCTCCTGCTCACAGACAAAGCCCGCGGCCTGCAGCGCAGAGGCGATCGCCTCCCCATCCCCGCGCCGCGCCGCGTCCGTCACCAGCATACGCCCGCCCGGCGGCAGATAGCGCACAAAGCCCCTTCCCCCTGCGGTGAGGATCACATCCCTCACGCGGGTACGCAGCATCGACGCGGTGTCCGTCATACGCGCCACGTCAGTTCGAACCTCGTGCTGTACGTCATCTCGCCGCTGACATAGCAGTCATAGTCAAGCGCAAGCACGCCGCCGCGCTCGTCCTCCAGCACGGAGACGGCGCGGGTGTCAATCATCACCGGGATATCGCCGTACATCGTCACATACGCGCTGCTCGTCTTTTCGCCGGGGATGAAGCGCAGCTCCGCGCTGGTCATGCCCCTGCGCAGCATGCGCGCCGCGCGGCCCTCCGCGCTCAGCAGAATGCGCGCCTTCTCGCCGTCCTGCTCCTCGTCGTAGAGGATCTGCACGCCCTGCGCGGTGCGCGTGAGCGTGCCCCTTCGCGCATGCCGGATCTCATTGACGTCGCCGCCGGGCTCGCGCATCCGGGAGACGATCTTCAGGCGGACCTTCGTTTCCTGCTCCATGGCTTATTCCTCCTTCGCGCCCGTGGGGATGACGTCCAGCAGCATGCACAGCGCAGCAAAGCACAGTCCAAACGCCGCCGCCCCGGGCAGCAGCACCTCGCCCGTCATCGGATAGCAGCTGCCGCCGGCCGTGGCGAACAGCAGCAGGCACGCGGGCAGCCGCAGGCGCGGCGCAGCCAGCAGCGCATACAGGCAGACGATATCCAGCAGCAGCCAAGCCGAGGTCGTCGCCGCCGGCAGCACCAGCAGCGCGCCCAGCAGCAGGATCATCGCCCGGTCAAGCGCGGGCTTTTTGCTCCTGTATGCCAGCGCGCACGCGCCCATATACAGCGCCAGCCCGGCAGCCGTCAGCCCGGCAGCCAGCTGCTCATAGTGCGCCTGCTGGTAAAACGGCTGATCGTTCGTGATCAGATCCAGCGCCGGCAGTCGGCTGAGCTGGAAGATCTCCGGCATCTCCAGCGGATTCGCACGCGGGATCAGGCTGAGCATCGCCGGCGTGCCGGAGGCATGCACCGGCAGGGAGATGTTCGCCCGGATCAGGCTCGCCAGCGCATCCAAAGCGCCCATGCCGCACAGCACGGCGGGCAGGCACAGCACAAGCGGCGGCACAGCCGCAAGCGCCAGCCGCTTCGCCGGCAGCGTGCCGCGATGCGCCAGCCACAGATATACCGGCAGCGCATACAGCGCCGCGCCGCTGACCGCGCAGGCCGCGCCGAGGCAGAGGCACGCAGCCGTCATCCGCGGCCGCTCATCAAACGCCAGCGCAAGGGACACGGCCAGCAGCAGCACGGCGGCAATCTCGATATGCGCGGTGCAGGCCGCATTCAGGAAGCCCTGCGGCAGGATCATGCACAGCGCGAGCAGCACCTCGGCGCGGATCCCCAGACCGCGCGCATCCGCCTCGCGCACCGCCAGCAGCGAAAGCCCCAGCATGCACGCAACAGCAAACAGCTTGACCAGATACATATCATAGACCGGGCCGCGCGTGATCAGGTACAGCAGCGTGAGCGCCGGAGCGGAGAGGCTGCTCTCCATCGCAAGCCCCGCCGCCAGCCCGCCGCCGTCCATCGCGCGGACGATCGGCTGGATCTGCGTCACATAGGCAAAGGTCTTCTGGTTGATGGCCTGCAGCAGGATATACAGCCCCGCCGTCAGCAGGACCTGACGCAGCAGCGTACGCGCAAAGCTCACCCGGCTCGTCATCACCGCGAGCAGCAGCACAGCCGCATGCACGGCCGCCGTCATCGCGATGAACAGCGCGCGGTTGCTCCAGCCGCCGATATCATGCAGATTGCCAAGCGGCCCTGCGCTGACGTTGTGCAGCGCCAGCAGCGCCGCCAGCAGCAGCGCGCACGCCGCACCAAGCGGCAGGCGAAGGCGCGTGAGCCTGTCGCCCAAGTCCCTCAGCCGGCTCATGATCATCCTGTTCTTCATATCAGGCGCCTCCCTTCAGCGCCGCGCGGTTTTCGCGCATGCGCTCAAGCAGATCGCGCGAGATCGTCACCAGCGCCGCGAGCATCATCAGCGCCAGCCAGCGCTTGTCAATCGGATGCTGCCGCGTCAGGTACGGCACGCAGCACATCAGCGACGCGCCGACGACCAGCAGCGGCATGAACCGCCTGTCCTTCCTGCGCACAGCATAGAGCACGGACAGCATATCCGCGAGGAAGAAGTAACGCTCGTGGATCTTCGGCATCACAAACGGCAGATAGACGGCAAATAACAGCGCAAGCTCCAGCGTCATATCCGGCGTGATCTCCCTGTAGTGGATCAGCCAGTAGACGACGACGATCAGCGTCAGCACGACGCAGGCATAGAGCACGGCATGCTGCAGCGTGGGCATCAGGTCCGCCGTCAGGTAGGCGTTGGTCGCCTTGCCGTCAATGCCCGGGATATAGCGCATCCATGTGAATTCCCGGCTGACGGAGAACTCCAGCATCGGGAAGAAGAGATAGAGGTTGGGTGCGTTGTAGGTCAGCCTGTCGTAGTACTGCCCCATCGACTGTGCGGCATAGACGGACAGCGCGTCCGCCAGCGAGCGCCCCGCCAGCAGCGCAGGCACCATCGTCAGCAGATATGCCGCGAAGAACGCCAGCGCATGGCGCAGCTTATACCGCCTGTGGATCAGCCCGAGCAGCACGACCGGGAAGAAGAAGATCGTCTGCAGCTTAAAGGCGAAGGAGAACGCCAGCAGCACAGCCGAGCGCATCGGCCGCTCCGTCTCCAGGAAATACAGGCTCAGAATGATCAGCGACACATACACCGCGTCGCACTGCCCCCAGCATGCGCCGTCCAGCAGCACCGTCGGCATGACGCAGACCAGCAGGAAAGCCGGCGTCTTCGCCTTCTCCCCGGCGTAATGCCCGGCGGCGAGCATCATTGCAACCGCCAGCACATAGTCAAAGATCACCGACACCCACTTGATCATATACAGCTCATGCAGCGGCGCCTTGGTGATGATCAGCAGAATATACTGGTAGAGCAGGTTATAGTCGCCCACGTTTTCCGCCAGCAGGGAGAATCCCCCCTCGCGGAACATATCCGTCCACAGGCTCAGGAAGGACACATAGTCGGCGGACCTGAAGTCGAGCATCGCCGTGCGCGCGAGCATGCTCACCGCCGCAAACACGCCGGCAAAGAGCAGCTCACCCGTCCCCGGGCGGCGCAGGCGCACATACGCCAGCATCGCCCCGCCGTACACCAGCGCATACAGCGCGGAGAGCGCAAGCGCCTCCCCCGCGCCGGATATCTCCTCAAGCCCCGCCGCCATCAGCGCCGCCTGCACCAGCAGCAGCGCCGCCGTCATCAGGCCGGTCAGGATCACAGGGCTGCTTAATCTGCGTAGATTCATAATGCCTCCAGGTGAGTTAATCATTTGATTATAACATATTTCTCCGCCATGCTCAACGCCCCCGCCCCGGAAATCGCTGCCGGAACGTGCGTAAACTGGCATGGTCAAATATTCACAAACTGGCACTTTACGCCATGCCAGTTTGTGTTATAATGCTCCCATACCATCAAACGGGCCCGGCAGCCGGGCCGCGCAGAAAGAGGGAATCATCATGTCTGCTGCTCAGAATCATCAGAAGACCATGCGCATCTGCTTCATCGGCCTGATGAGCGCTATCGTATTCGTCGTCAATTACCTGCGCATCCCGTTCATGGGCACGCAGCTGCACATGACCAACGCGCTGTGCGCGCTCAGCGGCCTGCTCTTCGGGCCGGGCGGCGGCTTCCTCGCAGCGGGCATCGGCTCCGGGCTGTATGATATCGTCGGCGGCTACGGTGCGGAATGCATCGTAACCTTCGTCAACAAGGGCATGATCGCGCTCGTCGCCGGGCTCATCGCCGGCCGCGCCGCGCATGACAGGCAGCTCACCCGCGCGGACTGCGCCAAGGTCATCCTCGGCTGTGCGCTGGGCGCGCTGACCTATGTCGCGCTCTATATGCTCAAGACCGCGATCGCCGGTCACTTCATCGACGGCCTGACGCCGGACGCGCTGAATGTGAAGCTGGCCTCCAAGCTGCCCGGCAGCCTGATGAACGCCGTCTTCGCCGGCATTGCCGCGCCGCTGCTCTTCTCCGCCCTGCGCCCCGCGCTCAAGGGCGCCGGTCTCTTTGACAAGATGTGATTTTTACAGCGCGTCGCCCGCGCCGATCTTTCTGGCCCGCTTCCAAAGCGGGTCTTTTTTTGTGACGGCCTGCACATGCGTCTCCCCGCCCCCGCACAGCGTGAGCGTGATGCGCCCGGGCGCGATCAGGGGATGGCGCAGCACGCGCGCCGCGCAGGCCGCCTGCGGCGGCGTCTTCGTCAGCGCAAGATAGGCGAACTTCTCATCCTCATACGGCGCGCTGCCGCCCTTGAGCGCCTTGTGCAGCCTTGTGCGCTGTACGCGCACGGTAAAATGGCACCAGTCGTCCCCCGCCATCGGGCAGCGCTGCGTCCCCTGCGGGCAGGGTGCGGCAATATACGCGCCCTCGCTCAGCAGCGCATCGCGGATCATCCTCAGGTTGGCAAAGCCCTGCGGCGTGCCCGGCTCGATGAACAGCGCCATCTGATCCGCCGCAGCAAAGAGCTTCCTCGCAGCAGGCAGACGCATGCCCTCCTCCAGCTCGCCGATCATATAGCCCTCCGCCGCCAGATCGGCATGCGGCAGCGGCTGCGCGGAGGTGATGTCAAATGCCTGCCATGAGGCCGCGGCAAGCGCGCCCCCGGCGTCCTGCATGAGCCTTGCGCCCACGCCGCGCATTGCCTCCTCGCGCTCAAGGCATACGACGCCCTCAAGCTCCAGCAGGCTGTCCGCCGCCCAGCTCACAGCGCCCGTCCCCGCGCCGACGTCCAGCAGCGTGCGCGGCGAAAGGCCGGCGGCCGCAAGCGCATACCCCAGCGCAGCCTCTGCCGCGGCGCAGGTCGCCGGCATGCGGGCGGCGGCATAGGCAGCCGCCTCGCCCTCGCGGGTCAGCAGGCGCTTTCCCGTGCCCGTGCGCAGGCGGTAGTTCTCGCTGATCGCGCGGGCATCCCGCTCCAGCGCGCGGCTGTCGCATTCCTCCAGCACGCGGGCAAGCGCAGCATCCAGTATGGCGTTCATTGCAGCTCCTCCTCGTCATAGGTGGCTTCATTGTACCATACTTGCCCCGCAGAAGAAAGGGGCGTAAATCGCCGCGCCATTTCTGTATGTTTGTGGTATAATTAAGGATAACGCACATATTTCCCCTTTCCCTTGGAACAACGAAAGGCAATGCGATGAAAAAAGTACTCCTCGTCTATCTGCGTCCCTATTATCTGCGCATGGTGCTGGGCTTCGCCATCAAGTTCTTCGGCACCATACTCGATCTCTTTCTCCCGTGGATTCTCGCATATATCATCGATACCGTCGCGCCGACCGGAGACAGGCGGATGATCGTCCTCTACGGCCTTGCGATGGTGGCATGCGCCGTCGGCGCATTCCTGATGAATGTCATCGCCAACCGCATGGCCAGCGCCGTATCGCGCGACGCGACGCGCACCATCCGCCACGATCTTTTTGCGCGGGTGATGCATCTCTCCGCCGCGCAGACCGACGCGGAGACCAAGCCCTCCCTCATCTCCCGCCTGACCAGCGACACCTACAACATCAGCAACATGCTCGGGCGCATCCAGCGCATCGGCGTGCGCGCGCCCATCCTCGCCCTCGGCGGCATCATGGTCACGCTGACGCTCGACCCCGTGCTCACGCTCATCCTCGCGGCGACGCTGCCCTTCATCGTTCTTCTGACGATCAGAACCAGCGCGGCGAGCATCCCGCTGTATCACCGCGTACAGGAAGCGGGCGACAAGCTCGTGCGCCTTGTGCGCGAGGACGCGGCCGGCATCCGCGTGATCAAGGCGCTCTCCACAACGGACACGGAGCGCGCGCGCTTTGACGAGGTCTCCCGCGAGGTCATCCAGTGCGAGAAGAAGGCCAGCGGCCTGATGGCCCGCGTGGGCCCCTCCACCAGCCTCATCCTCAACAGCGCGCAGGTCGCCGTCATCCTCGCCGGCGCGGTGCGCGTGGCCTCAGGCCAGTGCGAGGTCGGGCGTATTCTCGCGTTCATGACCTATTTCACGATCATCCTGACCGCCGTGGTCAATATCGCGCGCATCTTCATCGTCTTCTCCCGCGCCGCAGCCTCCGCCGACCGCGTGATGGCGATCATCGATATGCCGCCGGATATGCTCGTCCTCGGCAGCGGGGAGACTGCCCCGCAGAACGCCCCGGCCATCGAGTTTGACGGCGTCTCCTTCCATTACGGCGCCAGCAGCGAGAACGCGCTGGAGGAGATCAGCTTCACCCTGCAGCGCGGTCAGACACTGGGCATCATCGGCGCGACGGGCTCCGGCAAGAGCACGCTCATCCGCCTGCTGATGCGCTTCTACGACCCCACGCAGGGCGCGGTGCGCCTCTTCGGGCAGGACGTTCGCACCCTGCCCGCCCATACGCTGCGCGCGCATTTCGGCGCGGCGTTCCAGTCCGACACGCTCTTTGAGGATACCATCCTTGAGAATATCCGCCTCGGGCGCGCGCTCTCGGACGAGCAGGTCGCCCTCGCCGCGCAGGACGCGCAGGCCTACGCTTTCGTCACCGGCGATAAGGAGGGCTTTGACGCGGCGCTCAATATCCGCGGCAGCAACCTCTCCGGCGGGCAGAAGCAGCGCATCATGATCGCCCGCGCGCTCTGCGGCCGGCCGGATGTGCTCGTGCTGGACGACTCCTCCAGCGCGCTTGATTACAGGACGGACGCCGCCCTGCGCCGTGCGCTGCGCGAGCGCTACGCCGACACCACCAAGGTCATGGTCGCCCAGCGCATCTCCTCCATCGCGCATGCGGATCTGATCCTCGTGCTCGACGGCGGCCGCATCGCCGCGCGCGGCACGCACGAGGAGCTGCTCGCCTCCTGCGCGCTGTATAAGGAGCTCTATGACTCGCAGATGGGAGGTCTTGACGCATGAACAAAAACCCTCAGGGGCCCAATTCCGACAAGGCCATCCGCGACGCACAGAACCAGCGCAAGCCCAAAAACGCAAAGAGCACCATCCTGCGCCTGCTGCGCACGATGATGCAGGACCGCGCGCTCTTCGCCCTCGCCATCGCGCTGAGCATCACGGGCAACCTGCTCGGTCTGCTCGGCCCGCGCCTGGCGGGCGAGGCGATCGACGCCATCGGCGCGGACGGCGTCATCCTCTGGGATACGGTCATCGCCAAGTGCGCGCTGATGCTCGTCTCCTACGCCGCCAGCGCGGCGCTGTCCTATGCGCTGACGATGCTGATGATCCACATCAGCCGCGGCGTCGTCTACCGCATGCGCGGGCAGGCGTTTGACAATCTGATGCGCCTGCCCGTCTCCTACTATGACACCCATCCCTCCGGCGACATCATCAGCCGGATCTCCTACGATATCGACACGGTCAACGCCTCCCTCTCCAACGACATCGTGCAGATCCTCTCCACGCTGGTCACGGTCTTCGGCAGCCTCGGCTTCATGATCTCGATCTCGCCGCGCCTGCTGCTCGTCTTCTGCGTGACGGTGCCGCTCTCGCTCTATGCAGCGCGCCGCCGCGCGACGGTCACCAAACCCCTCTTCCGTGCGCGCAGCCGCAAGCTCGGCGAGCTCAACGGCTTCGTGGAGGAGCAGCTCTCCGGCCTGACCACGCTGCGCGCCTACTGCCGCGAGGACGCCGCCGTGGAAAAATTCGACGCGATCAATGAAGAGGCCGTCGTCGCCTACTACAACAGCGAATATCAGGGCAGCGTCGTGGGGCCGCTGGTCAATTTCATCAACAACCTGTCCCTCGCTCTGGTCAGCGTCTTCGGCGCGCTGCTCTTCTGCGCCGGGCAGATGAGCATCGGCGCGATCTCCTCCTTCGTGCTCTATTCCCGCCGCTTCTCCGGCCCGATCAACGAGGCGGCCAACGTCTTCGGCGAGATGCAGAGTGCGCTCGCCGCGGCGGAGCGCGTCTTCGCGATGATCGACGAGCCGGCGGAGCCCGCGGACGCCGAAGCCGCCCAGCCCATCGGCGATGTGCAGGGGCATGTGCAGCTTGACCACGTGACCTTCGGCTACGAGGAGGGCAAGCCCATCCTCAAGGACTTCACCGCCGACGTCCGCCCGGGCAGGATGATCGCCGTCGTCGGCCCGACAGGCGCGGGCAAGACCACGCTGATCTCCCTGCTGATGCGCTTTTATGAGGCGCAGGAGGGCAGCATCCGCGTGGACGGCAAGCCCCTTGACGCCGTCACCCGCGACAGCCTGCGCGCCGCCTACGCCATGGTGCTGCAGGATACATGGCTCTTCCACGGCACAGTCTATGAGAATCTGCGCTACGGCAGCGAGCACGCCACGCGCGAGCAGGTGATCGCCGCAGCGAAGGCCGCGCACGCCGACAGCTTCATCCGCCGCCTGCCGCAGGGCTATGACACCGTGCTCACCGACGACGGCGCAAACATCTCTAAGGGGCAGAAGCAGCTGCTCACCATCGCCCGCGCGATGCTGCTGGAGAGCCGCATGGTCATCCTCGACGAGGCGACCAGCAACGTCGACACCCGTGTAGAAAAGCTCATTCAGAAAGCCATGCGCGAACTGATGGCCGGGAAGACCTGCTTCGTCATCGCGCACCGCCTGTCCACCATCGAGAGCGCGGATGAGATCCTCGTCATCGACCACGGCGAGATCGTCGAGCGCGGCACGCACGCCTCGCTCATGCAGCAGAAGGGCTTCTACTACGGCATGTACAGGGCGCAGTTCGAATAAAGGAGCATACCATGGATCATCTTCATACGGAAATCCGCGAGCGCATTGCGCTCGCCGTGAGCGCCCTTTGCGAGGCGGGCAGCCTCGAGGAGGGCAGCGTCATCGTGCTCGGCTGCTCGACCAGCGAGGTCGCCGGCGGGCAGATCGGCAAGGCCAGCGTCCCCGAGCTGGGCGGCGTCATCGCCGGGGCGATGATCGATGCCTGCCGCGCGCGCGGCATGGAACCCGCCTTCCAGTGCTGCGAGCATCTCAACCGCGCGCTGGTCATGGAGCGCAGCGTCCTGCGCAGCCGGGGCCTCACGCAGGTCAACGCCATTCCCCAGCCCAAGGCGGGCGGCAGCGTCCCCGCCGCAGCATGGCAGCTGCTGGGCAAGCCTGTGCTGGCGATGTCCATTCAGGCGGACGCCGGTATCGACGTCGGCGACACGCTGGTGGGTATGCATCTGCGCCCCGTCGCCGTGCCGCTGCGCATCGGCGTCAGGAACATCGGCGGCGCGAATCTCGTGCTCGCCTACAGCCGCCTTCCCTACATCGGCGGCGCGAGGGCCGTGTATCCCTGAGCCATATTCTGAATAAACGCAGTCAGCCCCGCCGCAGAGAATGCGGCGGGGCTGATTTGTATGCATCAGTATTCCGTTGACCACGCGGTCGGGTAGTCCTCCACAGCGGCAACGACGGTGGACCTGAAGTTCTTCTCCAGCTTCTTATTCAGCCCAAGCAGCCGCTCAACGATCGCGGCGGATGCCTCCGCATCAGCGGGGGTGGGCTTGAAGTCGTTGACCTTCTCCTGTGAGGAGATGGAGCACGGGATGATGCGGAAGCCCTCGCTTTTCGTCGTGCCGTCGGGATAGACGCGGAAGCGCTGCTGGAAGATATAGGTATCCATATCGTCAGGACGCGTGTTGCCGGCAAAGGAGAAATTGCCCAGCGAATAGCAGATATACCTGCCGTTGTATTCCTCGATCGGGTTGATCCTGTGGCTGTGATGGCCGATCACCAGATCCGCACCGGCGTCGATGGTCGCACGCCCGAGCGGCACCTGACGCTCGTTGGGCACATAGTCCTTCTCCTCTCCCCAGTGGTAGGAGACGATCACCAGCTGACATCCCTGCGCGCGCAGCGCGGCGATATCGCCCTCAATCGCCTCATAGATGGCGGGGTACTTGCCGTTGAAGGTCTGATAGGAGAGCATGCCGATCTTCACGCCGGTGTCCGTCGTATACACGCCGGAGCCCAGATGCCCGCTGTACACGATGCCGGCGTTCTCCAGCGTCTGGCAGGTGTCGGCGTAGCCCTTCTCGCCGTGATCCATGATGTGGTTATTTTCCAGCGATACCGCCTCGATATTGCCGGAGGTCAGCACCTGAATATACTCCGGCGGCGCGGCAAAGGAGAAGGAATTCTTTGTCGCGCTCTTCGTCGTGGTGAGCGTGCCCTCGAAGTTGACGAGAGTCATGTCGTCCTCGGCGAAAATATCGCGCACATTCTCCATCGGGAAGGTCAGCCCGCCCGGCTCCTGCTCCAGCTGCTTATCAAACACGCTCTTGTTCTTCTTGCGCGTGTCGCCGCCGATGGTCACGTCGCCCGTCGCGCTGATCGTCACGATCACGGAGCCGTCGTCCTGCAGCCGCCAGTCGCTGCCGTCCTCCCGCTCATACCACGGGCGCTCCTCAAATACGGCGTCCTCCCATACCTCGGCCGCGGGCGCGTCCTCCAGCAGGGAGAGATCCAGCATCTCCGCCGCGGCATGCGGCACAAGCAGCAGCGCGCAGAGCAGCATCATCAGAATTCGTCTGTTCATCGGTGATCCTTTGGTCATCTCGTTATCCTTGTGTCTGTCGGGCGGAGGGGGTTATTCCTCCGTCGGGTTGTCAATCAGCTCATGGAAGCGGGTCATATTCGACTTCCAGCGCACATCCAGCGCGGAGGAACCATCGACCTCGCTGTAGTAGTAGGTGCCCTTCTGCGGGATATGGTATTCCACGAAGTCCGCTCCGTCTGCGATGAGCGAGTAGCCCGCCTTGAGCGCGGAGAGGATATCCATCGCGCCAAGGCTCATCTTCAGCCCGTCGGAGATCTGGTTGTACACGCCGATGAGCTCCATCAGCGACAGGCTGCGGCACTTGTCAAACAGCTGGCTGACGACCTTGCGCTGGCGCTCTGTGCGGCTGAAGTCGCCCTGCCCGGAGGAGCGGTCGCGCATATAGGCCAGCGCGATGCGCCCGGTCATATGCACAAGCCCCGGGCCCTTGGGCATGTTCGGGTCCCTGCCCAGCAGGATCTTGCGGATGGCGATGAATTCATTCTCGTCGATGACGATATCCACGCCGCCCAGCGCGTCGATCACGGGCTTCACATTCTCGAAATTCACCAGCACGGAGCCCTCGATATCGATGCCCAGCTCGCGCTCGATGCAGCTCTCCACGCCATCAAAGCCGAAGTACTTGTAAATCAGATTGGCCTTGGTGGCGTTGCCCTTCGGGTTGTTGATTTTGCTGTCGCGCAGCACGGAGGTCATGATCACGCGGTTATACTTCTCGTCCAGAGAGACGATGACGATGGTGTCCGTCCTCGCGTCCTCGACGATATCCTCTGCATATCCATCCTGGCCCAGCAGCAGATAATGCTTGATCTGTGTGTTCTCCTGCGCGCAGCCCGCGGCGGCGCAGCAGCAGCAAAGCAGCAAAAGCAGCGCAGCCAGTAATCGTTTCATCATGTCATCCTCCGCTCCGGGCTCCCGGGCCGTGTCGTTGGTTCCCTTCCCCATTGTGACGAACCTGCCGCACAGATTCATCCCCGCAGGCGGGAATATCCGCCATTATTCAAACAGCGCGCGCAGGAGCATCGGCCCCTCGGCGAGGAAATCGCCGGTCGCGGCGGCATGCGCCTCGTCGAACTTGCGCGGCTCACCCGGGCAGCGGCTGTCATAGATGGCGAAGGGGATCGCCTTGCCGTCGTGACCGCGGGTGTTGAGCAGCGTCGGGTGGTCGGAGAGCAGCAGCACGCGGTGCTCCGGATCGACCTCGCCAAGGCGGTCAAGCAGCGGGCCGACCACGCGCGCATCCAGCCTGCGCAGCGCCTCGCACTTGCCCTCCACGTCGCCGGCATGGGCGCACTCATCCGGCGCCTCGACATGGACGCAGCAGAAATCCGCGCCGCCGGCCAGCGCCGCGAGCACAGCCTCCACCTTACCCTCGTAGTTGGTGTCCAGCTCCGCCGTCGCGCCCTCCACGCGTGGGGTATCCACGCCGCAGAGATTGGCAATGCCCCAGACCAGCGGCACCGCGGAAACGGCACTGCCGCGCTTGTGATACAGCTCGTCAAACGGGGTGAGCGTCATCGCGCTGCCCGGGCCCCACGGCCAGATGCAGTTCGCCGGGAGCTTGCCCTCGGCGATGCGCCTGCGGTTGACCGGGTGATCGCGCAGGATCTCGAAGGAGGCGCGCATGAGCGCCGTCAGCTCCGCGCCCATCACGCCCTTGGGCATATAGCCCGCAATCGCGGAATCGAGGATATTGTGCGGCTCGGTGAAGGTGGGATACGCCGCCGGCTGATGCGCCGCATCGATCACGCCGATATGGCGGAAGGTCGGGGTGATATGCACGCCGAAGCCCACAGCCGCCGCCAGCGCGGCGAAGCGCGGATCGGAGACCAGATCCTCCATCAGCTCGACAGCCTCCTCGCCCTCGATGCTGCCGCCGTTGTGGGAGCGGATGACCGCCGCGTCAAAGGACTCGCCCTCCAGCGCACAGAGATTGACGCGCAGGCTGGTCTCGCCCGGCTTGAGCATTACGCCCATGCCCGCCGCCTCCAGCGCGGAGCGGCCGGTGTAGCAGGTACGCGGGTCATAGCCAAAGATGGACAGGATCGCCGTGTCGCTGCCCGCCGGCACGCCCGCAGGCACCGTCTGGCACAGGCCGAGCCTGCCCCCGGCAAGGCGGTCGATCTGCGGCAGGCTCATCGCCGCCAGCGGGGTCACGCCGCCCAGCTGCGCCACAGGCTCGTCGGCAATGCCGTCTCCGATAATCAGCACATATTTCATAAAGAACGCGCCTCCTCTGCATTCCCAATCAGTCTTTGTCTCATCATGCGGCAAAGGCCGCTTACTCTATTATACCGCATCTTCGCCCGGCAGGCAATGCCTTTGCCCGCATCGCGCCGGCATGCGCCGGCGGCAAGGCACATAGACTGATACCGTGAACGCACACAGCCGCAGCGCCGGTACAGACTGTATAAATCGTCTGCATCATGCGCACCCTGTCATACAAAGGCAGCCTGCCGCCCAAGGCGGAAAGACAGCTTTCTTCCCGGCGCACTGCGCGGGATCATCATGATAGGAGGGACAGACAGATATGGAAATGTCCTTGGAAAGCCCGCGCCCGGAGAGACAATCGCCCCCCGTCCGCGGCCCGCACGGCGGCTGGAAGCCGCAGGAGATCGCTGCGCTGCAGCAGAGCGTGGCTGACGCCGCCTCCGCAGGCGAGTCGCTGCGCAGCGTATTTGACCGGCTCGCGCTGGAGCTGGGGCGCAAGCCCAACAGCATCCGCAATTTCTACTATGCGCAGCTGCGCGCCGACACGCCGGATGAGGGGATGCGTCCCCTGCCGTTTGAGACCTTCAGCCGCGGCGAGGTTGAGCAGCTCGTACGCAGCGTGCTCGTCGCCCGGGCACAGGGCATGAGTGTACGCGCCTGCGTCCGCCAGCTCGCCGGGGGCGACAGAACGAAGATGCTGCGCTACCAGAACAAATACCGCTCCACCGTCCGCACGCGGCCGGAGCTCGTGCGCGCCGTGATGCAGCAGCTCGCCGCCGCCGGAACGCCCTTTGTCAGCCCCTATGCACCGGAGCCGGGCGATGCGCTCCCCGCGCCGGATATGGACGCGCTGCGCGGGAAGGCCGCGCAGACCGGCGACGAGCAGATCGCCGCGCTCATGCGCTCGCTGGATCATCTGCTCAGCCTCGCTGCCTCGGCGCAGCAGGACGGCAGGGAGAGCGACGCGCAGCGCAGGGCAGACCGTCTGCGCGCGCAGTGCGATATGCTGCGCATCGAGCTGGACGACGGGCAGACCCGCCTGCAGGCGCTGTGCAGCGAGGCCGGCGGCATGGCATCCCTTGTGCGGGAATACATTGCCCTGCCCCGTGATGAGCGCGTGCAGGGGATGGAGACCTTCTGCCGCCTCGCGTCCGAGCGCGTGGCCTGCATGGAGAGCGCCATGCTGGAGGCGGCGCAGCAGAATCCATACCCCGCCCTGCCCACGGAGCCCGAGTCGCCGTAAGCCGCGCGTCAGTGCCCGCCGCAAGCGTTATTCACACCATTTCCCGCAAAGCAAAAAACACCGGAGCTTTCCGGTGTTTTCTTATTGATCTCTGTTTGCCGTCGGCTTACAACCTGAAGGCCAGCGCCGCGAGCTTTTCCCGGCGCATTCTCTTGATCCGCATCTCGGTCGTATGGTGCCCGCCCTGCGCCATGCTGATATGATTGATATTCATCATATGCATCCCTCCATTCCTTTTCGACGATGTCATCATACCGCCGGTCTGCGCCGGGCAGGGATAAACCGTCGCTTTGGGGAGGGGTTTTTTTCCGGCATCCTTCTGGAGGTTACTGCTGCATGAGCGCGGCGACCACGCTGTCCGACCAGCTGAGGAACTGATCGGGGATCAGGTCATAGAGGAAGCCCGTGCAGTCCTGCGCATCCGCCGTCAGCTGCGCAATGCTTTCCCCCAGCGCGCCGCCTGAGCAGGCGGCAATCTGCGCCGCATGTTCTTCCTTCAGCAGCATCGACGCGAAGCTGAGCGCAGCCTCCCGGCGGGCCGGGTCGTCATAGCAGGCCCGCGTAAGCGCGAGGCCGATGCTCGGCACGCCGACGACGGTGCTGCGCGCCAGCCCGTCCGCCCCGGCGAGGGAGACAACCTGCACGCTGTCCTCCCGCTCCGGCGGGATAAGCATCGCCAGCCAGTCCGAATCAAAGCGCATCGCTGCCTCACCCCTAGTAAAGCTGTCCTGCGCATCAAGATCGGACGCATTCCACGGATCCGGGCCGAACGCGCCCACAGCAGCCAGCTCCAGCAGCAGCCTCTGCGCGCCCTGCAGCGACGGCTGCAGACCATACTGCGCCTCGGGCGCACCGATGAGCGCCGCGCAGTCCAGCACGATCTCCGACCATTCGCACATCGCGTTAGCGAGGGGCGTTACGCCCTGCTGCGAGAGCGCTGCGCAGGCCGTCAGCAGCTCCGCATAGCTCTGCGGCACGGCGAGGCCGTGCGCCGCCAGTACGTCCGTATTGACATACAGCGCCTCCCAGTTCAGGCGCAGCGGCGTAAGCAGCACGCTGCCGTCCGCCTCGCGCATGGAGGCAAAGCGCTTCACGCCCGCCTCCGGGATCGCCTGCATGAGCTCGTCCACGGTGATCATATCCTCGCCGGTGAAGCCGGAGCCCGGCGCCATGATGACCACGTCCGCCGTGCCGCTCTCCACGGCCTCGCGCAGCAGCGCCAGCCATGTATCGTCCATATCTCCGGTATAGTCGTCGATCCGGTGCCCGGTCTCATCCTGCCACTGCGCAGCCATGCGCATATACGCCTCGTGCGCATCATCGTACTGCGAGAACGGCGAATACACGCTGATCGTCTGCGCCGCCGCCGGGACAGCGCACGCCGCCAGCAGCAGCAGGCAGAGCAGCATAGCCCATTTCCGCATCTTGTCAAGCCTCCTCATTCTGCCCGCATAGGGGCTCTTCGCCGGCGGGGCGCCGGTTACAGGCCGAGGTTAATCGCCTTCTGCAGCGCCTTGCGCGCCAGCGGCGCGGCAACGGAGCCGCCGGAGCCGCCGTTCTCCACCAGCACGCAGATGGCATACGGCGCGTTGTCATTGGTGATATAGCCTACGAACCACGCATGCGGCTCGATGCTTTTGTCGTTGCTCGCCTCCGCCGTGCCCGTCTTGCCGGCGACGACATAGCCGTTGCCGACCGCGGCGCGCGTGCCCGTGCCGGACTTCACCACGCGGATCATATCCTTCTCGATCTGCTGCGCAGCGGCGGCGGTGATCATCCGCCGCCCCGTCTCCGCCGCAGGCAGCGGCCTCTGGCCGCCCTGCGCCGTGGTGATCGCGCCGAGCAGGCGCGGCTCATTGAAGACGCCGTCGTTAGCGATCACGGAAGCGATCAGCGCCATGTGCATCGGCGTGGTCAGCACGCGCCCCTGACCGATCGAGGACCATGCCAGATCCTCCGGGCTCAGGTCGTCAATGGGATAGCTCGAGTTGTAGACAATCAGGTCGCTGAAGAGGAAATTCTCATTGAAGCCCATCGCCTGCGCCGTCTGCCCCAGCATCGCGTAGCCCAGATCCTGCGAGAGCGCGGCAAACGTGGTGTTGCACGAATGGACAAACGCCTCGGACAGCGTCTGCACGCCGTGCTCGCCGCTCTCCGTCACAGAATAATTACCCACGGGGAAATAGCCCGTGCAGTCAAAGGCAAAATCCTGCAGATCCGGCAGATTCTCCAGCGCGGAGGCCATGGTCACGATCTTGAAGGTCGAGCCCGGGGGATACAGCCCCTGCGTCGCGCGGTTGATCAGCGCGCCCGCCGTCTCGTCGCCGAGGGCGCTGCCCACATCCGTCGGATCAAACTGCGGCATGGAGACCATCGAAAGGATCTCGCCCGTCTTATAGTTGAGCATCACAACCGCGCCGCGCTTGCCGCCGGGGAACTGCTCGGCGATATACCGGGACAGCCTCTCGGAGATGGTCAGCGTCAGGTCGTCGCCGCGCTGGGGCGTGCCGGTGAAGGCGTCGCCAAGGCGCTCAAGCACATTCGCCTTGAAGCCAAGCAGATACTGCGCATGGAAGGTATCCACGCCCGTGGACACCTTGCCGCCGCTGTCGCCGACCACCTGCGAGACCGCCATGCGCGTATCGCGGCTGCTGTGGTAGCGCCGCGCGCCCGTCTCGTCCGTATAGGCCAGCACCGTGCCGTCGCGGTCGGTGACCCGGCCCATGACGACATGCTGCTTCTGGCTGCTGATGCGCGGGTTATGCGGGTTTGCCACCCAGCGCCCGCCATAGAAATACACCGAATAGCAGCAATACGCCGTCGTCATGCCAAAGAGCACAAGGCAAAGCATGAGCAGCATACGGATCCTGCGTCTGATGACTTTGATAGCAATTCACCTCACAGCCCGGCCGCGTCACGCGCCGAGTATGTCCTCCTCCAGATCCTCCTGCGCGCGGGCGCTGATGCCGTGCAGCACGCCGATCATCGCCATGCACGAGAGCAGCGACGAGCCGCCGTAGCTGAGGAAGGGCATCGTCACGCCCGTCAGCGGGATCATCTTGATCACGCCGCCGACGATCATCAGCGTCTGGATGGCGAGCATCGCCAGCACGCCGCAGCCCAGCAGCATATCAAACGAGCGGCGCGTTCGCGCGATAATCGTGCCGCCCCGCAGGATCAGCATCACATAGACAGCCAGCACCAGCAGACCGAAGACAAGCCCCATCTGCTCGCAGATGACGGCGAAGATACAGTCGTTGTAATAGGCGGGGATCATATCGGGCGTGCCCTGCCCGAGGCCCACACCGAAGAGCCCGCCCGAGCCGATCGCCAGCAGCGCCTGAATGATCTGATAGCCCTTATCCAGCGGATCGCTCCACGGGTTGCGCCACATCGCCACGCGCACCTTCACATGCGCGAACATCCGGTAGCCCATGACCGCCGCGCCCGCGCCGCCGCCAAGGCCGAGGATGGTCAGCGGCACATTGCCGCAGGCGACATAGAAGAGCACCAGCGTCGTCATGTAGTAGATCAGTGCGGTGCCAAGATCACGCTGGAACATCAGCAGCGCAAGGCATGCCCCTGCGAAGAGAATCGCCGGCATCATCTGCAGCACGGTTCTGTGCGCGCTGAAGGAATAGGCAATCGCAAGGATGATCGCCAGCTTGACCAGCTCGCTGGGCTGGAACGAGCCGAAGAACGGCACGGATACCCAGTTCTTCGCGCCGCCCTGCCATTCGCCGAAGGCCAGCGGCAGCAGCAGCGCGCCGATGCCCAGAAGCATCGAGACCGCCGTCAGCCCGCGCCATCGCCGTATACGCGGCACAGCCGCCGCCACCACAATCATCGCCAGCGTGCCGACGCCATAGAACATCGCCTGCCGCACGCCGCGATCGGGCGACACCGTGTACAGAATCACCACGCCAAGCCCGCAGAGGAAATTGGTCAGCGCCATGACCAGCGCGTCGATGGGCATGACGCGCGGGAGCAGCAGCGACGTCGCCAGCCCGAGCGGCACGACACCGCACAGCAGCATCAGCGTCTGCGTGTCCGCACCGCCCTGCGTATTCGCCGCGCCAAGCAGCAGCCCGAGGCATTCAAACACCGCCGTCAGCAGCGCGATGAGCGTCACCTCCGGCCCGGGTCTGCGGCTGACGGCGCGCTTCCTGTCGCGGAATACCGCCATCTGCTTCTTCTCCCCCCGCGTGAGGGACGCAGTCTTTTTCTTTGCCGCCGCACGTCCGGCAGGTGCCTTCTGCGGGCGCTTTTTCGCCCCTTCATCCTTATAGACGGGGGAAACCGGCGTTTCTTTCTTTCCTGCCGGTTTTTTTATGTTTTCCCTGGAGACCGTCTGCTTCTTTGCGGCGGTCGTCCCGGCTGCCGCTCTCTTGGGGGCCGTTCTATTCCCGGCTGCCTTTCCGCCGTCGGGCTGCGCCGCCTTCTTGGCGGCGGCCGTCTGCCGGGTCCTCTTTGCGGGCTCGTCCTTGGGCGCTTTCAGCCTCGCCGCGGCGGTCGTCCGCACGCTCTCGCGAGCCTTCGTCACCTGCTCCTCCGCGTCAAAGATCGGATTCCTGCGTGCGGCCGTCTTGCCGGACGGCTTTGCTTCCTCTTCGCGGATCTTTTTGTATGACGCCTTTACCGCGCCGTCGCTGTTTTTCCTGAATCGTGCCTTGTATACAGGCGCTTTGCCCGGCATGCCGTCACCTCCCTCCGCACGTCGCTTATCCGGTTATGCCTCTTCGTCCTTTTTCTTCTTCGTCCGCAGCTTCTGCTCCCTGCGGATCTCCCCGCGCCCCGGCGCGCCGATGCCCTCGCCGTGTCCGCGTCTGGCGCTGGAGCGTCTGGCTGTCGTGACATACGGGCCCACGTCCGCCTCGCGCCCCATATCGGTATGCCCGCCGAGACGCAGCACCATCTTCAATTCGCCCACGCGCAGCACAGCGCCGTCGCCAAGGATCGCCTCGTCGCCCGGCTCCACCGGCACATCGTCCACGACAAAGCCGTCCCTGTGCAGCGCCGTCATATGAAGCTCGCCCTTCTCCATCCAGAAGAAGGCCGAGCGCAGATGCACCTTCCTGTACGGGATATGGACGTCGCAGCTGTGCGCCGCGCCCATCGTCCCCTCATAGGGCACAAAGATCTCGCGCCCTGCCGGCAGACGCCGGCTCCCGGCGGAGAGCACCACCAGCCGCCCGGCGGAGCCCGCCTGCGGGATGCCCTTATGCACGCGCCGCCAAAGATTCCTGTCCGAGATCATCTTCCGCCCGGCGAGCAGCACGATGAACGCCAGCATCGCCGCCGACAGATAGCCAAAGATCATCGAAAACACGCGGTACCATGCCTCGCTCACTGCGCCTCTCCCCTCTCTTCCCTGCGGCGCTTCGCTGCGCCCGCAGACCCATGTCTGCAGATTATACCATAAAAACGCCGCGGCGCGGGGATTTCATCCGTGAAAAGCAAGATTTCTATGCCCCCTCCCCGCCTGTCCCGTTCCAGTTTCCGGCAAATGCCGCGCCCGCGCTTGCCAAACCCGCGCTGTGCGTGTATAATATATGAATTGAAAATATGCCATTATGCAGAAATGACATACGCAGAGGAGGACACGCATGGCAGAAGAGAGAATGCTCATCACCGGAGGGCAGAGGCTGGAGGGTACCGTCCGCGTCAGCGGCGGCAAGAACACCGCCGTCGCCATCATTCCGGCTGCAATCCTGAGCCAGACCCCGTGCGTGATCGAGAATCTGCCCAACATCGAGGACGTGCACGTCTCCGTAGAGACGCTGGAGTACCTCGGCGCGAAGGTCAACTGGGATCCCGCTGAGGGCATCATGGAGGTCGACTCCAGCTCCATCTGCCGCACGGATGTGCCGCTGGAGCTCAGCCGCCGCATGCGCGCATCGTCCTACTACATCGGCGCGCTGCTCGCGCGCTTTGGCAGCGCCCGCGTGCCGCTGCCCGGCGGCTGCAACATCGGCCGCCGCCCCATCGATCAGCACATCAAGGGTATGCGCGCCCTCGGCGCGCAGGTGGAGCTCTCCCGCGGCACCGTCATCGCGGAGGCCGAGCCGCTCGCCGGCGGCGACGTCTTCCTCGATATGGCGACCGTCGGCGGCACGATCAACGTCATGCTCGCCGCCTCCCGCGCGCAGGGCATCACCACCATCTACAACGCGGCGAAGGAGCCGCATATCGTCGACCTCGCCAACTTCCTTAACTCCATGGGCTGCAGGGTCAAGGGCGCAGGCACCGACATCATCCGTGTGCGCGGCACGCAGTCGCTGGCTGCCCGCCGCCCCTACGCCGTCATCCCGGACCAGATCGAGACCGGCACGCTGATGATCGCCGCTGCCGCCACCCATGGCGACGTGACCGTCACCGGCTGCATCCCCACACATATGGAGGCGCTGACCGCCAAGCTGCTGGAGATGGGCGCAAAGGTCTATGAGCGCGACGACTCCATCCGCGTCAAGTCCATCGGCTCCCACAGGGCCGTCTCCTTCAAGACGCAGGTCTACCCCGGCTTCCCGACCGACCTGCAGCAGCCCATGAGCGCGCTGCTGTGCACGGCGACCGGCACCTCCACCGTCGTGGAGAATCTCTTCGAGTCCCGCTTCCTGCATCTGGCGGAGATGGAGCGCATGGGCGCGCGCGTGCGCGTCTATGAGCAGACGGCCATCATCGAGGGCGTCCCGCAGCTGCACGGCGCCGCCGTGGAGGCAACGGACCTGCGCGCAGGCGCGGCGCTCGTCGTGGCCGGCCTGATGGCGCAGGGCACAACCGAGATCTTCAACACGCACTTCATCGACCGCGGCTATGAGAACATCGAGGCGAAGCTCTCCAGCCTTGGCGCAAGCATCTCCCGCGTGAAGGAATAACGACTACACAGGCAGCCCGCTTCGGCGGGCTGCTTTTATTGCATACAGCAAAAGACGACCCGCTTTCGCGGGCCGTCTTTGTGGTTTGGCAATTACTTCGCGGCCTCGGCGGCGGCGTTCTGGCCGGCAATACGGCCGAACGTCGTGCTGATGCACAGCATGGAACCGGAGCACGGATACTCCTTGTCGAAGAACTGGCCGCTCGCGCACTCGCCCGCGGCATACAGGCCCGGGATCACGTTGCCCTCGGTGTCAAGCACCTGAGAGGACGTGTTGATCTCGAAGCCGCCGAAGCCGGCGACGGTCGCGCGGACAACCTTGACCGCGTAGTACGGGCCCTCGGCAGCCAGCGGCGCAATGCCGGCGCGGCCGAAGTCCTCGTCAACGCCCTTCGCGCCGAGCTCGTTGTAGCGGGCCACGGTCGCAGCGAAGGTCTCAACCGGCATGCCGGCGGCCTCGGCCAGACCCTCGATGGTGTCGGCCTTGTAGCCGTAGTGCGGCAGAGCCATCTCGCACAGGGCGGCGAACGGAGAGGCCGCGTCGAAGATCCAGTAGCAGACCTCGCTGCCGCTCTCGAGCATCTTGGTGTAGAAGATCGGGTAGTCGTTAGATTCGTTCTGGAAGCGCACGCCCTGATCGGTGACGCCCAGCGTCGGGATGAAGGACAGCAGGTTGATGCCGTCAGTCAGCGTGTAGGCCGCGTTGCTGGTGTGCATGCCCATGACGCCGCCCTTGAAGATCATGCTCGCGCCGATCTTCTCGCCCCAGGCGATGTAGTCGCCGGTGTTGCCCATGGAGGACATGCTGGCGATATTCTCCGCGTCAGGCGCGTACTTCGCCTTGGCTTCCTTGCTCACGTCAAAGCCGCCGCAGGCGATGATGACGGTATCCGCGTTGACGGTGATGGTCGCGCCGTCGCACTCGGCGACAACGCCGGTCACCTTCCCGCCGTCGGTGAGGACGTCGGTCACAGCGGTGTTGCGGCGAAGCGCAATGCCGCGCTCCTCAAACTTCTCAAACACAGGCATGATGATGCCCGCGCCGCCGTTGGCGGTGGTGTGCGCGCGCTGTGCCGGGCTGATGCCGGAGGCGCCGAGGGTCGCGAACTGCACGCCCATGTCATTGATCAGCCAGTTGACATTCTCGCCGGAATGCTCCGCCCAGAAGCGGACGATGTCCTCGTCGATGTTGTTGTTGCCG
Organism: Clostridia bacterium; assembly: GCA_017938795.1. Lineage (GTDB taxonomy): Bacteria > Bacillota > Clostridia > Christensenellales > Aristaeellaceae > Ventricola. The sequence continues at coordinate 11,211 of JAGBAV010000119.1, read as the reverse complement.
CGCATCAGGTAGTACTGCACCATATCCTCCGGATCGTTGTCGATCTCGGCGTTCATCACGGTGTTGGTGCCGTACACAATGCCGCCGGAGGTGATGGCGGAGCCGCCGATGCGGTCCAGCTTCTCCAGCACGAGCACGTTCGCGCCCGCGTCATGCGCCTCGATGGCGGCGCTCAGGCCGGCCATGCCCGCGCCGACGACGACCACGTCGACGTCCAGCGTCTCGTCCGCCGGCTGCTCCTTGTGCACCTCAGCGTCCAGACCAGCCGCGCCCGCGGCCTCCAGCGCCGCCTTCACGGCGTACTTGACCGCGTTGGAGCTGAAGGTCGCGCCGGAGAGCGCGTCCACATTCCAGCTCTGCGCCTCAACGATGCGCTTCGGGGTCTCGGAGAGGGAATAGGCGCTCACACCCGCAGTCTCGGCCTGCTCCAGCACGGTCACATCCGTAATCGCGCCGTTTTCAAGCGTCACAGCCACTTTGACCGGCGCATGGAAGCCCTGCGCGCTGCCCTCGAACGTGCCGCTGACGCCCTCGGCCGCAGCCATGGACGCCGTCGCGAGGAGCATCGCCGCCAGCACGACGGCAAACAGTCTCTTCATCATACGATTTTCCTCCTTTTATTCATGCACGCATGCATGATCTCTGCCACTATTATACATACACGCATGTATAATTTCAAGTCATTTCGTCAGGAAGTTAACACGATTGTGCCCTTGTTTTTCCCGCGCAGATGCTCTATACTGACTTTATTATGATGATTTGGCAATGCGAGGTTTACTATGGCACAGGTCAGAAACGAGGCGCTCCGCACACAGCTGCTCGAGTGCGCCATCCGTCACTTCTCCAGCAGGGGGTATGTGGCGGCCAATATGCTCGAGATCGCGGAGGAGGTCGGCGTGACGCGCGGCCCGCTGTATTATTATTTCTCCAGCAAGGCGGAGCTGTATCTCGCCGCGGCGGAATATGCCACCAGCGAGATGAAAAAGAACTATGAACGCATCCTCGTGGCTGAGCATCCCGTCCGCAGCGTGCTGCGCGAGGACTTTGCATACTGCCTGCAGAACCGGGACAATTTCTTCTCCTCCTTCCAGACCGGACGCGGCATTCCCGACATCTCCGGCATCTGGAATGCATTCTCCCAATGGCTCCTCTCGCGAAAGCACGAGGTCTTTGCGGCCGCGAAGGCGCGCGGCGAGCTGAGGGAGGACTGCGATATCGCCGAGCTGATCACCTTCATCTATGTCTTCTATCACGGCGTCAATCACACCGCCGCCCTGTCCGCGAGGCTTGACGGCTTCTCCGGCAGCATGCTCAGCGACCCGACAGAGTTCTTCATGCGCATCGTTGCCGAGCGCTACCTCGCCTGATATACGCCATTGCCCCGCGCCATACGGCGCGGGGCTTCTTTATTCCACGGTCACGCTCTTGGCGAGATTGCGCGGCTGATCAACGTCAAGCCCGCGCAGGCAGCCGATCTCATAGGCCAGCAGCTGCAGCGGCACGGCGGCGAGCACCGGCGCAATGAGCGGATGCGCCTGCGGGAGCCGTATCTCCTGCGCCCCGGGGACGGCGCACTCCCCGGATGATATATGCACAAGGCACGCGCCGCGGCTGCCTGCCTCCGCCATCGCGGTCTGCATCCTCGCCGCCGTATCCGTCTGCGTGCAGATCCCGATCACCGGCACACCCGGCTCAATCAGGCTGATTGCGCCATGCTTGAGCTCCCCGGCGGGATAGGCCTCCGCGTGGATATAGCTGACCTCCTTGAGCTTGAGGCTGCCCTCCATCGCTGCGGCATGATCGATCCCCCGCCCGATGAAGAAGGCGCTGTGTGCACCGGCCATTCCCTCTGCGATCCGCCGGATGCTGTCCCGCACGCCAAGCAAATCCCCGACGGCGTCCGGCAGCGCATGCAGCGCGCCAAGGAGCGAAGCCTCCTCCCTCACGCCGATGCAGCCGCGCGCCGCCGCAAGCGCAATCGCCAGCAGATCAAGCACGGCCGCCTGCGCGGTATAGGCCTTGGTCGTCGCCACGGCGATCTCCGGGCCGGCACGGGTGAGCAGCACGCCGTCCGCCTCGCGGGCCATCGTGGAATGGGCGGCATTCACCACCGCCAGCACGGGTACGCCATGCGCGCGGCACAGGCGCAGCGCGGCGAGGGTATCCGCCGTCTCTCCGCTCTGGCTGACGGCCACAGCCAGCGTTCCCGCCTGATCCAGCAGGAGCTCTCGCGAGCGCAGCTCGCTGGCCAGCTCCGCCCGGCAGGGAATGCGCGCCAGCCGCTCCATCGCATAGCGCCCCGCCACACCGGCGTGATACGCCGAGCCGCAGCCAAAGAGCAGCACATGCCGCACGGCAGCCAGCCGCTCCCGCCCCAGCCCGGCGGCCTGCAGATCGGCCCGCAGGCTGCCGCCCGCCTCGCCGGTATATGCACCGATCGTGCGGCGCAGCGCTTGCGGCTGCTCCACGATCTCCTTGAGCATATAGTGCGCATAGCCGCCCTTGTCCGCCGCCTCCGGCGCAATATCAAGCGCCTCGCTCTCCCGGCTGATCCTGCAGCCGTCCGCGTCATAGAGCTCAACTGCCTCCGCACTCACGCATGCATACTCCCCGTCATGCAGATGGACGGCGTGATGCGCGCGCCCGAGCAGCGCGGGAACGTCCGACGCCAGCATATACCCTCCGTCGCAGCAGCCGATCACCAGCGGGCTGCCCCGCCGCACGGCATACACAGCGTCCGGCTGCCCGGCGAAGAGCGCGCAGATCGCATAGCTGCCCGTGAGCTGCGCCGCCATCCCCCGCAGCGCGGCGAGCGCGCGCCGCCGCGGGTCGCTCTCCCCGCAGGCCAGCCAGCATGCATGCAGCAGCAGCGCCGCCGCCTCCGTGTCCGTCTCCGAGCGGAAGACATAGCCCATCGCCTCAAGACGGCTGCGCAGGAGCAGATGATTCCCGATGATGCCGTTATGCACGATCGCAGTCAGACCGTCGGGCGAGGCATGCGGGTGCGCGTTGCGCTCATCCGGCGCGCCGTGCGTCGCCCAGCGCGTATGCCCGATTCCGCAGCTGCCATGCAGCGCAGCGCCGTCCTGCGTCTTCTCCCGCAGCCTGTCCAGCCTGCCCGCGGCGCGGATCACCGAGAGCCGCCCGTCATCGCCGCATACCGCGACGCCCGCCGAGTCATAGCCCCTGTACGCCAGCCGTCCGAGCCCCTCCAGCAGCAGCGGCCCGGCCTCCCCCGCGCCGGCATAACCCACAATCCCGCACATATCCATCCCTCCTGATCGGATCCTAGGATGAGCCGAACAGGGTGAATCTATCCGACGCAGCGGCAAGACCCGCCTTTATTCCGGGCGCTGCGCACGACAAAGGCCGCGGAGCAAATACTCCGCGGCCTGATGATCATTGTTCCAGCAGCGCTATCACGTCCTGTGCGCTGTCGTAGCCGTATGCGCAGCCGCCGTCGACCGGCGAGCGCCAGATCAGCGCCTCCTCCCCGAAGGGGACGGGCACGCCGCTGTAGCGGTCGTCCTCGCCGACATAGATGAACACGCGCCCCTGCGGCAGGGTATCCAGATGGTTCGCCTCCTGCAGCCATGCTGTGCGCTCCGCGCTGTCAAGACCGTCCAGCACCCAGACCTCCAGCTGCCCGTCGGACAGCTCGGTCAGGATATTGCCGTTCCAGAAGGTAGCAAAGCCCGCCCCGTATCCCGCCTGCGCCAGATGCTGCGCAGCGAGCTCGTGCCCGCTCTCCTCCCGGCGCACATGGTTGCGCACAAAGAGCGCCGCCTGCAGGAAGAACACGCCGCACAGCGCAAGCATGCACGCGGAGCGCAGCGCAGGCATATCAAAGCGCATCTTCTCCACATGCGCAAAACCGGCCAACACAAGCAGATACACGCCCAGCAGATAATAGCCCACGGCGTACTCATTGTGTCCCTCGCCGGTGACGACGTTGATGAACATCCCCAGCGCCAGCGCTGCCGCCGCCGTATACAGCAGCACGCGCTCCCGCACGCTCAGGCTGCGCCTGTGCAGCACGCCGCGCAGCAGCGAAAGCCCCATGAAGGCGACCGCGCCGGCCGCCAGCACGCAGACCGCGCCGCGCACGCTCATCAGCTGCACGTTCGCCTTATAGCCAAAGTACTGCACGAGATAGCGCAGCTGCGTCAGGAAGCCGGAAAAGTCCAGTTCGCCCAGCATCCTGCCGCCGTAATCCGCGAAGTGCATCCGGCCCGCCAGCAGCTTCGCATTGACCAGATAGCCGACCAGCATCGCCGCTACGCCCGCGGCGCCAAGAGCAAAGACCTTCGCCTGCTCCGTGCGCACCGCAGCGCGCAGGGACAGCTGCCTGCGCAGCTCGCCAAAGCCCTCCAGCAGGCAGGCAAGCAGCAGCGGCACGCCGCAGATCATTGGCATGCGGACGCCGGACAAGCCGCAGACAAAGCCCAGCAGCGCCGTCAGCGCAGCGCGCAGACGGCTGCGCCCGCCCGTCCCGGCGCGCAGCACAAGCCCGACAAACGCGCAGCCCGCCGCGATATACATCGTATAAAACCCGCCGAGGGAAAAGAGGAACTTATGCACCTCGCTCAGAGGCAGCAGCAGCACCGCTGCGGCATAGACCGCCCCGGCGCCAAGCCCCGCGCCCCGCGCCATATAGATCGCCGCCCCCGCCGCCAGCAGGAAGGAGAGCGCCAGCCCGATGACACGCGCCGCGTGCCAGCTGCCGCCGCCCAGCAGCAGCCCCAGCTGATACAGCGGCACGGGGCTGACCACACGCAGCTCGGTAGAATAATACCAGCTGTCGGTGACAAGCCGCCCCTCGCTGTTCAGCAGCGCGGCAAGCACCAGCTCGCTGCTCTGATCCGCGTCGAGGTTATGCATACCCCACAGCGCAGTCGGCAGAATCGCCATCAGCAGCGCGGCGGCCAGCGCCAGATACGGCAGAGCCGCACGGAATGACTTCTTCATCGCAACTCTCCATGCTGCGGGGATCCCCCCGCAGCGGCAGACATCACACGTTGAACAGCAGGTCGCCATATGTCGGCATCGGCCAGTAGCTGCTGCCGACGATCATCTCCAGATGATCCACAGGCGCGCGCAGCACCTGCATCGCCGGGCAGACGCGCTCATAATACGCGCGCGCCTGCTCCTCTCCGGTCATCCGCGCCGCAGCACTCTGGCAGACGCGCAGATCCGCGAGCGCCGCGCTCGCCTGACGCAGCAGAACGCTCACGCGGGAAAGCAGATCGCGCTGCACGCTGGCGTCCATGCCCACGGCCTCGACCGCAGCGATGGAGGCGGCGACCTCCGTCGTATAGCGGACCACAGCGGGGATAATGTCCTTGCCCGCCATGTCGATCATCGTCAGCGCCTCGATATTGATCGTCTTGGCATACAGCTCAAAGGAAACGTCCGCGCGGGCGACAAGCTCCTTCTCCGTGTAGACCCCGTGGCGCTCGAAGAGCTCCACCGCGTCGCGGGTAATCAGATGCGGGATGGCGTCGACCATGCTCACGATATTGGGCAGGCCGCGGCGCGCCGCCTCGGCCACCCACTCGTCGGTGTAGCCGTTTCCGTTGAAGATGATACGCTGATGCGCCTTCATTTCCCGGCGGATGAGCGCATGCAGCGCGGCGTCAAAATCCTGCGCGCCTTCCAGCTCGTCCGCAAAGGACGCCAGCGCATCGGCCACGATGGTGTTAAGCACGGTGTTGGCGTCGGCAATGCAGCCTGAGGAGGGCACCATGCGGAATTCAAATTTATTGCCGGTGAAGGCGAAGGGCGAGGTGCGGTTCCTGTCCGTCGCGTCCCTGCGGATGGCCGGCAGCGTCGCCACGCCGACCTTCATCCTGGACACAGCGGGAACAGCCTCGTCGTTATCGGCAATGATATGCTCAACCACAGTCGTCAGCTGCTCGCCGAGGAACATCGAAATGATCGCGGGCGGCGCTTCGTTCGCGCCGAGACGGTGGTCGTTGCCGGGGTTGGCGGCGCTCACGCGCAGCAAACCGGCATGCTCGTCCACGGCACGCATAATCGCAGCAAGCATCAGCAGGAACATACGGTTATGCTGCGGCTCCTTGCCGGGATCCAGCAGATTCTTCCCGTCGTCCGTCGTCAGCGACCAGTTGTTGTGCTTGCCGCTTCCGTTGACGCCCGCAAAGGGCTTCTCATGCAGCAGGCATACGAGGCCATGGCGAAGGGCAACCTTCTTCATGACGTTCATGATCAGCATGTTCTCGTCCGTCGCGACGTTTGCCGTGGCGTAGATGGGCGCCAGCTCATGCTGCGCGGGCGCCGCCTCGTTGTGCTCCGTTTTGGCCGGGATGCCCAGCTTCCAAAGCTCCACGTCGAGGTCGCGCATATAGCTGCTCACGCGCTCCTTGATCGCGCCGAAATAGTGATCCTCCATCTCCTGACCCTTGGGCGGCATCGCGCCAAAGAGCGTACGCCCGGTGAAGATGAGGTCTTTCCTGCGCAGATAGGTTTCGCGGTCAACGATGAAATATTCCTGCTCCGGGCCGACGGAGGGGATGACCTTCTGCGTCTGCGTATCGCCGAAGAGGCGGCAGATGCGCAGCGCCTGACGGCTGATCGCCTCCATCGAGCGCAGCAGCGGGGTCTTTTTATCCAGCGCCTCGCCGGTATACGAGCAGAATGCCGTGGGGATGCACAGCGTCTTGGTCGTGCCGCTCTCGTAGAGGAAGGCCGGGCTGGTGATATCCCATACGGTATAGCCGCGCGCCTCGAACGTGGCGCGGATGCCGCCGGAAGGGAAAGAGGAGGCATCCGGCTCGCCCTTGATGAGCTCCTTGCCGCGCAGCTCCATGATCACCGTGCCGCCCTCCTGCGGGCTGATGAAGGAATCGTGCTTCTCCGCCGTGGTGCCCGTGAGCGGCTGGAACCAGTGCGTGTAATGCGTCGCGCCCTGATCGATCGCCCATTCCTTCATCGCCAGCGCCGTGGCGTCGGCGACGACGGGATCAAGCTCCTCGCCGGTGGCCATGCTCTTTTTCAGGCTTTTATAAATCGCGCGCGGCAGCCGGTCGCGCATCTCCTTCTCGCCGAAGACAGCGCATCCATAGATGCCGGGAATATTCAGATTCTCGCTCATGAAAACATGCCTCTTTCTCGCCCCATAATGACCAAGGGGCACAAATCATACCATTATTACAATACACCATCGCAGGGCAAAATGCAATCGCAAAAGGCAATTCGCCGGATTCGGCAAAAAACGCAAAGAAATTCCCGCCCAGGCCTTTCTTTCCTTCGCTTCCGTCCATTCCCCGCAGTCGGATTCTTCCTCCCCGCCGCCCGGGAATCCCGCGGCGCAGCGGCCTTCGCACCGCGGCGCATTTCCAGCATAAACTCTGAATAGCGGCGCTGTCTGACTCTGCGCCCCGGCATGCCGCCGCGCTCCCCGGGAGAAAATCCTCCTGCGGCGGCACGGACGCATCATCCCGCCGCGGCATACCCTGCCATCAGGCGGGCCGCCGCCGCAAGATCAGAACACGGAGGGATTTTCATGGCGCATTACGCTGTCCGCGAAAGCCCGCCTCTGCGGGGAGAAATACCCATCAGTACATCCAAAAACGCGGTGCTGCCCATTATGTGCGGCGCGCTGCTGACCAGCGAGGATGTGCGCATCGAGAACCCGCCGGAGCTGACCGACGTCGCGACGCTCTGCTCGCTCTTTGAGGCCTGCGGCTGCGCCCTGCACAGGGAGCGCGATGCGCTGACCATCCGCGCCGACGCCTTCCATGTGCCCAAAGACGAGGAGGACGTGCGCAAGATGCGGGCCTCCGTGCTGGTGCTCGGTCCCCTGCTCGCGCGGCTGGGCGAGGCGCACATCCCCCTGCCCGGCGGCTGCGCCATTGGCCAGCGCCCCATCGACCAGCACCTCAAGGGCATGAGCGCGCTGGGCGCGAAGGTCGCCTGCGGGCACGGCGGCGTAACGCTCACGGGCAGGCTGCGCGGCGCGGTGATCTACCTTGACATGCCGTCCGTCGGCGCAACGGAGAACCTCATCATGGCGGCGACGCTCGCCGACGGCGTCACGCGCATCGAGAACGCCGCCAAGGAACCGGAGATCGTCGACCTCGCCGCGTTCCTGTGCGCAATGGGCGCGCGCATCGCCGGGGCGGGCACCTCCACCGTGGTCATCGAAGGCGTGCCGTCGCTCCACGGCACAAGCTGGCAGCCCATCTCCGACCGCGCCGAGGCCGGCACCATGGCCTGCGCCTGCGCCGTCACGGGCGGCGAGCTGCTGCTGCGCGGCGCACGGGCAGATCACCTGCGTTCCCTGCTCTTCAAGCTCAGCGAGGCCGGCGTACATATCCGGGATACACAGAGCGGGCTGCTCGTCCTCGGCCGCGCCAAGCAGCCCTTTGAGATCCGCACAATGGTCTACCCCGGCTTCCCGACGGACCTGCAGGCGCCGATGATGGCCGTCGCCTGCAAGACGCCCGGCACCAGCGTATTCCTGGAGACGATCTTCGAAAACCGGTTCATGCACGCTGCGGAGCTCACGCGCCTTGGCGCGCACATCCGCGTGGAGAACCGCGTCGCCGTCGTCGAGGGCACGCCGTACCTCACCGGCGCAAAGGTCACGGCGACTGACCTGCGCGCCGGCGCGGCGCTGATCATCGCCGGGCTTGCCGCAGAGGGCGAGACGACCGTCTGCGACGAAGCCGGGCACATCGTGCGCGGCTATGAGCGGATCGAAGAGAAACTCGCCGCCGTCGGCGGCTGCATATCCCGGATCGCCTGATCCAGACGTCAGCTTCCGCAGCAGGACTGCTTATCCGCTCAGATGGCGCTGCGCCCGCAGCAGGAACGTCTGCACGAATCACATGAAGCCAAACAGCCTCCCGACGCCAATCGGGAGGCTGCTGCATATTCTTCAACTTTATCACGCCGGTTCACAGGCATGCACGCAGCGGATTACTGCGCGATGTACACCGCCGTCACGCTTGCGCTGACGCTCATGCTGCCGGAACGGATCCCGGTGTTCACCGTATCCGCCTCCTTGGCTGCGGTCATGACCGCATAGCGCGCGTCGTATCCCTGATTCTCCGTCAGGCTGTCCAGCGAAACGACGGTCAGCCCGCTCGCCGCAGCCATCGCCGCAGCCTTATCCCCGGCATTCCCGATGGCCAGCTCCAGCGCCTGCCGATACAGCTCGCGCTTATCGGATACGTCAAAGCTGACGTCGCCGATCTCCGCAATGCCGCTGTCCGTCGCCGCCGTGATCACGCTGTCCAGCAGGCTGATATCGCGGCAGGTGACCTGCAGCTCATGGGTCGCCTGATAGCCGACGAGCTCCGCCGGCTCCGTGTCATAGCTGTACCGCGGATAATAGCCGTAGCTGACGGTCACGACGTCCTCCGGCGCGATGCCCAGCGCGGCAAATCCTTCATTTGCTGCGGCGACCACCCCGCTGATCGCCGTCTGCGCATCCAGCATATTCTCCGCAAAGGACGAAGCGCTCATGCGCACGACGACCACATCCGGCTCCGCGTTCACACTGCCGTTTCCCTGTACGGTAATCTTCGCCGGGCTGTTCTGCGCCATGGCGCAGGGAATGCCCAGCAGGAGCATCGCAAACGATGCAAGCACAATCAGCAGCCAATTTCTCTTTTTCATACAATCACTCCTCTCTTACCCAAATATACGAAACAGAAGGGCTGTTTCTTCCCGGCATGCAGCCAGATCCTGACAATGTTTCCGCTTTCGGAGAGCAGGGCTTTCATGATCCTTCGGCATCCGCCGTATGCGTTCTTCCGCGCAAAGCAAAAGACGGGCGGATTGCTCCGCCCGCCCTGATTGGCAGTTACTCGATGATGCTCTTGCCCGTCATCTCCGCCGGAACCGGCAGACCGATATAGGGCAGCATGGTCGGCGCGATGTCGGCCAGACAGCCGCCCTCGCGCATCTTCACATCGCCCACGCCGGCGGCCAGGAACGGCACGACGTTGGTGGTGTGCGCGGTGAACGGGGAGCCGTCCTCGTTCATCATCTTGTCCGCGTTGCCGTGGTCGGCCGTCAGGAACATGCAGCCGCCCATCTCGGCGGTCGCCTCCCAGACCTTGCCCACGCAGGCGTCGACGGCCTCAACAGCCGCAACCGCCGCCTCGAACACGCCGGTATGACCGACCATGTCGCAGTTGGCGAAGTTCAGGATGACGACGTCGTACTTGCCGGAGCGGATGCGCGCGGCACACTCCTCGGCAACCTCGTAAGCGCTCATCTCCGGCTTGAGGTCGTAGGTGGCAACCTTCGGGGACGGGATAACCTTGCGGTCCTCACCCTCGCACGGCGCCTCACGGCCGCCGTTGAAGAAGAAGGTGACGTGCGCGTACTTCTCGGTCTCGGCGATGCGCAGCTGGGTCTTGCCGTTGGCGGCGAGGTACTCGCCCAGCACGTTCGTCAGCGGAACGGGCGGATAGGCAACCTCGACGTTGGGCATGGTCTTGTCATACTCGGCCATGCAGACATACTGCACCGGGAAGCGGCCGAAGCGGCGCTCGAAGCCGGTGAAGGCATCGTCGACAAAGGTGCGGGTGATCTCACGCGCACGGTCGGGGCGGAAATTCAGGAAGACGACGGTGTCGCCCTCGCTCACGCGGCCGCCCTCGCAGGTGACGCACGGAATGACGAACTCGTCGGTCACGCCGGCCTCATAGGTCTTGTCCATGCACTCGACCCAGCTCTCCGCCTTATCGCCCTCGCCGTAGACGAACGCGGCGTAGGCCTTCTGAACGCGGTCCCAGTTGGAGTCGCGGTCCATGGCGTAGTAGCGGCCGGTGACAGTCGCGATCTTGCCAAGGCCGATCTCGTCGAGCTTATTCTGGACATCCTGCAGGAAGCCCTTGCCGCTCTTGGGGTCGGTGTCGCGGCCGTCCATGATGGCATGGATGAACACATCCTTCGCGCCCAGATGCTTCGCCAGATCCAGCAGACCGAAGAGATGCTCGATGTGGCTGTGCACGCCGCCGGTGCCCTGCAGGCCCATGAAATGGATGGCCTTGCCGGCGTCGATGGCCTTCTTCATGTTGCGCACGAGCACGTCGTTTTCCTTCATCGTGCCGTCCATGATGGACTTGGTGATCAGCGTCAGCTGCTGATAGACGATACGGCCCGCGCCGATATTGGTGTGGCCGACCTCGCTGTTGCCCATCTGGCCGTTGGGCAGGCCGACAGCCATGCCGG
>JAGBAV010000118.1 GCA_017938795.1 Clostridia bacterium | reverse complement strand
GGCATCGACGGCGGCTTCATGAAGGAAGCCGGCATCGAGGTCACCGAGATGAACTCCGGCTGCATCTGCTGCAGCCTTGTGGGCGACTTCGGCGAGGCGCTTAAGAAGGTTATTGACCAGTACCATCCCGACCGCGTGCTCATCGAGCCGTCCGGCGTGGGCAAGCTCTCCGACGTCATCCGCGCCGTCGAGGGCGTGGAGAAGGAGCTTGACGATGTACAGATGGGCAGCTTTGTCACCGTCGCCGACGCGATGAAGTGCCGCATGTACATCAAGAACTTCGGCGAGTTCTTCCTCAATCAGATCGAATACGCCGGCACCATCCTGCTCTCCCGTACGCAGAAGATGAAGCAGGATAAGCTCGAGGCCGCCGTCGCGCTGCTGCGCGAGCATAACGAAAAGGCCCGCATCATCACCACCCCGTGGGACGAGCTCACCGGCGAGCAGATCCTCGCGGCGATGGAGAACGACCACAGCCTCGCTGAGGAGATGCTCAGCGTCGTGATGGCGGAGCATCATCACGAGCATCATCATGAGCACGACGAGCATTGCACCTGCGGCTGCCACGATCATGACCATGAGCACCATGATCACGATCATGAGCATCATCATGAGCACGACGAGCACTGCACCTGCGGCTGCCATGATCACGATCATGAGCATCACGATCACGAGCATCATGATCACGAGCATCATCATGATCACGATGAGCACTGCACCTGCGGCTGCCATGATCACGATCATGAGCATCACGATCACGAGCATCATCATGATCATCACGGCCATCACCATGCCGACGAGGTCTTCACCTCCTGGGGCACGGAGACCGTGCGCGCCTATGGCGAGGCGGAGCTGGCGCAGATCCTTGAGTCCCTTGAGGATGAGGAGCTGGGCATGATCCTGCGCGCGAAGGGCATCATCCCCTGCGCGGAGGGCGGCTGGCTGCACTTTGACTATACGCCCGGCGAGCAGGATATCCGTAAGGGCGCGGCGGACTTCACCGGCCGCCTGTGCGTGATCGGCTCCGGGCTCAACGAGGATAAGATCCGGGCGCTCTTCGGCGTCTGATCGCGGAGGATACTGCAATGGCGATTCCTGTTTATCTGTTTGCCGGCTTCCTTGAGAGCGGCAAGACCTCCTTCATCGCCAGCGTGCTGGACGACCCGGGCTTCACCCGCGACGAGAGCACGCTGATCATCCAGTGCGAAGAGGGTATGGAGGAGTATGATCCCGCGTTCCTGAAAAAGACGCGCTCCGTTGTCGAGTGCATCGAGGACGAGGAGGAGTATAACGGCGATACGCTGCGCGCCTTCGTGCGCAAGCATCATCCTGACCGCGTGATCGTGGAGATGAACGGCATGTGGGATCTGGATGCTGCGCTGGAGCGCACGCCCAAGGTGCTGGAGGTCTTCCAGATCATCACCACCGTCAATGCCGAGACCTTCGATCTCTACGCCAAGAATATGGGCCAGCGCATGCTGCAGCACATCACCGACGCGGATATGGTCGTCTTCAACCGCGCGACGGAGGAGACCCGCCAGCTCATCCGCGACCGCAATGTGCGCTCGATGAACCCGCAGGCCTCCCTGTACTTTGAGAATGACGACGGCACCAGCGAGGATTACGGCGCGGGCATGCCGCCGCCCTATGACATGGATGCCCCGATCATCGAGATCGAGGATCATGACTACGGTATCTTCTACCTCGACGCGTCGGAGAATCCGGAGGATTACGACGGCAAGACCGTCCGCTTCAAGGGCTATATCTACCGCGGGCGCAACATCGCGCGGGACGAGTTCGTCCCGGGCCGCATGGGCATGGTCTGCTGCGCGGACGATATCCGCTTCATCGGCTTCATCGCCAAGGCGCCGGGGCTGCCCATGCCGGAGCAGAAGAGCTGGCAGATGGTCACCGCGCGCGTGCAGGCGGAGGAGCGCAAGCAGTACAAGGGCGTGGGCCCGGTGCTCTACGTTGAGTCCATGGAGCCGTGCGATGCGCCGGAGGAAGAGGTCGTTACCTTTAATTGACAGCCGGTCAGGGGCGCGAGCCCTTTTCACAGGCGGCATAATGTGATATACTACGAATGTCTTCGGGGCAGGGTGTGATTCCCGACCGGCGGTACAGTCCGCGACGGGCGACGTTGTTCGCCTGTGATCCGGCGCAATTCCGGGACCGACAGTAGAGTCTGGATGATAGAAGACGGTGCAATTGGGATACCCTTCTGCAGCGCCCGAAGCCGGTCTTTGGGCGCTGTTTGTCTTGCGGCTGCTTTGCGGCGCGCGCACGCTGGCGGGGCGTTATTCCCGCTGAAAGGAAATGGACATTGGCAAGCAATGATGTGAACAGGATCGTAGCCAGCCACCTGAGCTACGCCTACCCCGAGGCGGACAGGAACGCCGTGGAGGACGTCTCCGTCCGCGTGAAGAAGGGCGAGTTCCTCGCCATCCTCGGGCATAACGGCAGCGGCAAATCCACGCTGGCCAAGCTCTTCAACGCGCTGTACGTGCCCTCCGCCGGCACGGTCTGGGTCTGCGGGCTGGATACGAAGGACGACGCGCTCGTCTTCGATATCCGCCAGCATGCGGGTATGGTCTTCCAGAACCCGGATAACCAGATCGTCGCGACGGTCGTGGAGGAGGACGTGGCCTTCGGGCTGGAAAATAACGGCGTGGAGCCGGCGCAGATCCGCCTGCGCATCGACGAGGCGCTGGCTGCGGTCAATATGAGCGACTTTGCGCTCAAGGCGCCGCATCTGCTCTCCGGCGGCCAGAAGCAGCGCGTGGCGATCGCCGGCGTGCTGGCGATGAAGCCGGACGTCATCATACTGGATGAATCGACCGCCATGCTGGACCCGAGCGGCAGGCAGGAGGTCATGAACACCGTGCACCGCCTCAACAGGGAGGAGGGCATCAGCGTGGTGATCATTACGCATTACATGGGCGAGGCCGCGACGGCGGACTATGTGATCGTGATGGACGACGGGCGCGTTGCGATGAGCGGCACCCCGCGCGAGGTCTTCACGCAGGTGGCGAAGGTGCGCGCGCTCGGCCTTGACGTGCCGCCGATGACGGATCTGGCCGATATGCTGCGCGCGGACGGGATCGGCATCCGCGCCGACGTGCTGACCGTGGATGAGATGGTGGAGGAAGTATGTCGATTGTCATCGAGAAGCTGAATTATGTCTACATGGCCGGCGGCCCGTACGAGACGCATGCCCTGCGCGATGTGAACCTGACGATTGAGGACGGCGAGTTTGTCGGCCTGATCGGCCACACCGGCAGCGGCAAGTCCACCCTCGTGCAGCACCTCAACGGCCTGCTCATGCCCACCAGCGGCAGAATCCTCGTGGACGGCATGGATCTGGCGGATAAGGATACCGACCGCCGCGCCGTGCGCCAGCGCGTGGGCCTCGTCTTCCAGTATCCGGAGAATCAGCTCTTTGAGGAGACGGTGGAGAAGGATATCGCCTTCGGCCCGAAGAACCTCGGCCTTGGCGAGGAGGAGATCGCCCGCCGCGTGCGCGACGCCATGCGCCGCGTTGCGCTTGACTATGATACGCTGCATGAGCGCTCCGTCTTTGAGCTCTCCGGCGGCCAGATGCGCCGCGTGGCGATCGCCGGCGTGCTGGCGATGGAGCCGCAGGTGCTCGTGCTGGATGAGCCGTGCGCCGGCCTTGACCCCCGCGGCAGGGAGGAGATCCTCTCGCTCATCCGCGGGCTGCACAGCGAATGCGGCACGACGATCGTGATGGTCAGCCATTCCATGGACGATGTGGCTTCTCTTGCTGAGCGCGTCATCGTCATGAACAAGGGCGGCGTCTTCATGGACGGCGCACCGCGCGAGGTCTTCTCCCGCGGGGAGGAGCTGCGCGCCATCGGCCTTGATGTTCCGCAGGCTGTCCAGCTGGCGCAGAAGCTGCGCGATCGCGGCTTTGACGTGCCGCAGGGCGTCTACCGCATCGAGGAGATCAAGGCTGTGATCGAGGGGATCGCGGGGAAGGGGGAGAAGCATGCTTAACGATATCACGCTGGGCCAGTATTTCCCCGGCAATTCTCCCATTCACCGCATGGATCCGCGCATGAAGCTCATCCTGACCATCGTCTACATCGTGGGCGTGTTCATGGTGTCCAATCTCCCGGGCTATGCGATTGCGCTGGCCTTCCTGTATCTGGTGGTGCGCGTCTCGGGCATCAGCTTCAAGTATCTGGTCAAGGGCATCAAGCCCCTGCGCTTTATCCTGATCTTCACCTTCGTGCTCAACCTCTTCTTTGTCGAGGGCGAGACGGTGCTTTTGTCCCTCGGCTTTGTCCGCATCACGAAGGAGGCGCTGGAAAACGCTGTTTTCTTCGCGCTGCGCCTTGTGTTCCTGGTGATGGGCACCTCCGTGCTCACGCTGACCACCAGCCCCATCCGCCTCACCGACGGTCTGGAGCGCCTGATGAAGCCGCTGCAGCGCTTCCATTTCCCGGCGCATGAGCTGGCGATGATGATGACCATCGCCCTGCGCTTCATCCCCACGCTGCTGGAGGAGACCGATAAGATCAAGAAGGCGCAGATGGCGCGCGGCGCGGACTTTGAGTCCGGCAATCTGATCGCGCGGGCGAAGGCGATGATCCCGCTTCTGGTGCCGCTGTTCGTCAGCGCATTCCGCAGGGCGAACGATCTCGCCATGGCGATGGAGGCGCGCTGCTACCGCGGCGGCGACCACCGCACCCGCCTGCGCGAATTGAAGTATACCCGTCTTGATCTGTACGGCCTGCTGGCGACGGCGGCGTTTATCGCCGTGATTATCGCGGAGGGGAAGCTCCTTGGCTGATCTTGTGCTGCGCAGCCGCCATATCCCGTCCCCGGCGGATCATCCGCCGGAGGGGCAGCGGCGCTTCATGCTGCGCATTGAATACGACGGCACGGCATACTGCGGCTGGCAGCGCCAGCTCAACGGCCCCAGCGTGCAGGAGTCGCTCGAGAGAGCGCTCTCCCGCCTGACGGGCGAGGAGATATCCGTCACCGGCTCCAGCCGGACGGACGCCGGCGTGCATGCGCTGGGCCTGTGCGCGCATTTTGACAGCGCGACGCGCATCCCGCCGCAGAAGCTGGCCTTTGCGCTCAACACCATGCTCCCGCCGGATATCCGCATCCGCGAGAGCGGGGCTGCGCCGGAGGGGTTCCATGCGCGCTTTGCCGCCTGCGGCAAGGTGTACCGCTATACGTTTGTCAATACCCGCCATGACTGCGCCGTCGGGCGGCAGTATATGGCGCATATCCCGCTCCCGCTTGACGCCGCCCTCATGCATGAGGAGGCGCAGGCGCTGCTGGGCACGCATGACTTTGCGGCCTTCGCCGCCAGCGGCAGCGTGGTCAAGTCCACCGTGCGCACGATCTACCGCGCGCAGGTGACGCGCCGGGGCGATGAGGTGGAGCTGCTCGTGCTGGGCGACGGCTTCCTGTACAACATGGTGCGCATCATCGCCGGCACGCTCGCTGAGATCGGCTGCGGCAAGCGGGAGCCCGGCGCCTTTGCACGCGCGATTGCGACGGGGGACAGGCTCGCCCTCGGGCAGACGGCCCCGGCGAAGGGGCTGACGCTCATGGCTGTGCTCTACGCGGGCGAGGAGGAACGGGCGCTCTCTTTCTTTGGCTGACCCCGGCTTGACGCACGCGCCCGTATCGCATACAATAGAATTGAATTCCTGCGTGCATCGCGCGGACGCTCTGCTGGTCAGCTTTGCCGCATTCCCGCATAGGATAGCCCGGATTGCCGAGTCAGTCTGGGGGGATGCGCGTGAATCAGGCGATCGAGCGCAGGGTGCTTGAGGCGGCGGAGTATATCGCCGCGACAGGGGCGACGGTGCGCCGGGCTGCGAAGCGGCTCGGGGTGTCAAAGTCCACGGTGCATAAGGATATGGAGGCGCGTCTGCCGCGGCTTTCGCCTGCGCTTGCGCAGGAGGTGGCGGCGGTCTTCGCGCGCAATAAAGCGGAGCGCCACCTTCGCGGGGGCGAGGCGACGCGGCTGCGCTATGCGCAGGGGCGCGGCGCGGATAACAGGTGACCTGCGGCATGGCGAGCCCATGCCCAACTGGAGGAATACAGTGTTTGGCGTAGATGAACTGGGAATGGACCTTGGCACGTCCACTCTGCATATCGTGGTGCGCGGCAAGGGCCTCGTGCTCAGCGAGCCGGCGTATGTCGCCTATGACCGGCAGTCGCGCGATGTGATCGCCGTCGGCGAGGACGCCCGCAGGATGTACGGGCGCACGCCGGCCGGGCTGATCGTCGAGCGTCCGCTGCGCGACGGTCGTATCCGCAGCTTTGACCTGGTGAGCAAGCTGATGCGCTATGCGCTGCGCCGTGTCATCGGCAAGCGCGCAGCCTTCCGGCCCAAGCTCACGCTCGCCCTGCCCGGCGGCATGGCGCCCAGCGAGCGGCAGACGCTCATTGATGTGCTGGTGGACGCCGGTGCGCGCAGCGTCGTGCCGGTTGATGAGAACGTGGCCTCCGCCATCGGCAGCGGCATGCGCATCGACCAGCCCTACGGCCGCATGAATATTGATATCGGCGGCGGCCGCACGAACGTGACGGTCTTCTCTATGGGCCATCAGGTCGTATGGGATATTCTGGGCGTCGGCGGCGACCGGTTTGACGACGCGATCATCGACTATCTGCGCAAGAAGCATAATCTGCTTATCGGCGCGCGCACGGCGGAGGAACTCAAGATCAATATCGGCTCCGCCCGTATGCGCGGCACAAAGCTGGAGATGGACGCCTGCGGCCGCAGCCTGGTCAGCGGCCTGCCGCGCGCGGTGACGGTCAACTCCGAGGAGATGATCGAGGCGCTGTCCGAGCCGCTGCGCGATCTGGTGAACGACCTTCACAGGATCATCGAGCGCACCCCGCCCGAGCTGGCGAGCGACGTCTTTGACGAGGGCATCATCCTCTCCGGCGGCGGCGCGCAGCTCTTCGGGCTGGATGAGGAGCTGGCTGAGCAGATGCGTATCCGCACCGAGCTGGCCGACGAGCCGGATCTGTGCGTCGCGCACGGCCTGAGCGCGCTGATCGACGATCCGGACAGGTATGAGAATATCGACTTCATGTCCGGCAGCCGCAGCGATCTGGGGCTGAACAGCTGACGTCATGATAGCCCGGGGAGTGTGACCCCGGGCTTTCGTGATGTATCCGGAGCGGTACGGTATACAGGCTTCGCTGTCCTGCTCAAATTTTAACACCATCTTAACAATGAATACGATATGATATTCATGGAGGGGTTCTGCATGGAATCCTGCCTCATTATGACTAAGGAGAGGACAAAATGATTCTCGCTTTGATTCTGTTCATCATCATGTATGCGCTGATGCTTGCCTTCCAGCAGCACCGGCCGAAGATCGCGCTGTCTGCTGCTGCAGTGTTTGTGCTGCTTGGCTGCTTCGGCCTGTTTGACATGGGGATCATGGACGCGCTGGCGGCCATCGACTATAATGTTCTGCTGATGATCGGCGGCACGATGGGCATTGTCACCCTGTTCATCGACAGCAGGATGCCTGCCCGCCTTGCGGAGATCCTCATCACCCGCGTGCCGAATGTCCTGTGGGCAGTGACGGCGCTGTCCCTGTTTTCCGGCGTTGTGAGCGCGTTTGTGGATAACGTGGCCACCGTGCTCATGGTTGCCCCGATCGGCCTTGCGATCTCGCGCAAGCTGAAGATCTCGCCCGTTCCTGTGATCATTGCGATCTCTGTATCCTCCAATCTGCAGGGTGCGGCGACGCTCGTAGGCGACACCACGAGCATCCTGCTGGGCGGTTTTGCCGATATGAACTTCCTTGAGTTCTTCTTCATGCATGGTAAGCCCGGCATTTTCTTTGGCGTGGAGCTGGGTGCGCTGGCTTCTGTGCTGGTGCTTCTGTTCCTCTTCCGCAAGGATACGCAGCCTGTTACGGCCCGCGTGGAGACAGAGGTTAATGATTACTTCCCGTCCGTGCTGATGGTCGGCACCGTTGTGCTGCTGATCATTGCGTCCTTCGTGCCGGCGCCGACGGGTGAGGGCGTGCTTTCCACGATCTACAGTATCCGCAGCGGTCTGATCTGTCTGGCTCTGTGCGTGATCGGCGTGGTGCGCGCGTGCATCAAGCGCGGCAATACCGAGATGGTTCGCCGGGTGATCACTGATCTGGACACTGACACCCTGCTGCTGCTCATCGGTCTGTTCATCGTCATCGAGGGCATCACCGCCGCTGGCGTCATCGATACCGTGGCCGGCCTGTTCCATCAGGTTGCGGGCAACAGCCCGTTCATGCTCTACACGCTGCTGGTGTTTGTCTCCGTCGTGCTCTCTGCGTTCGTGGACAACATTCCTTATGTTGCCACGATGCTGCCCGTTGTGCAGGGCGTTGCGGCGCTGATGAACGGCGGTGCGGGCATTGAGCCGTATGTCTTCTACTTCGGCCTGCTGACCGGCGCGACCCTCGGCGGCAATCTGACGCCCATCGGCGCGTCTGCGAATATTGCGGCGATCGGCATCCTGCGCAAGAATGGGGAGAAGGTCACCACCATGGACTTCCTGCGCATCGGCGTGCCGTTCACGCTGGCGGCTGTGCTCACCGGCTATGCCTATATCTGGCTGGTCTGGGGCGTGTAAGAACTGAATCGTCAAGGGAGTCCGCTTCGGCGGGCTCCTTTTCTCTTTGACGGCTGCGCAGCTGGAAGATTCCGTCAATTCACATCCTCTTTGCAAGAGCGACGGAATGTGATAGAATAAAAGCACCATGTAAATAAGGGGAAGAACCGTATGAACAGACGATATGACGTGCTCCTGTGCGACGCGGACAATACGATATTTGACTTTGATCAGGCGGAGGTCAATGCCTTTGCGGATGCCTGTGTGTTCGCCGGGGTGGAGAATACGCCGGAGCATTTTGAGATGTACTCCCGTATCAACAAGGCGCTGTGGAAGCTGCTTGAGCAGGGCGGCATCACCCAGAGCGTGCTGCGCGTGCGCCGGTTTGAGCAGTTTGTCGAGGCGATGGGCCGCAGCGATATCGACGCGCAGGCGATGGCGCTTGCCTTTGTGGAGTCGCTGGGCCGCCAGAGCGTGCCGATTGAGGGCGCTGTCGAGGCCGTGCGCCGCTGGAGCGGGGTGCTGCCGGTGATCATCGTCACCAACGGCATCGCGCGCGTGCAGCATGGGCGCATGGAGGGCAGCGCTGTGCAGCCGTATATCTCCGGGCTGGTGATCAGCGAGGAGGCCGGCAGGGCGAAGCCCGATCCCGAGATGCTGTATATTGGCATGAAGATGGCAGGCGTAACGGATGCATCCCGTGCGCTGATGCTCGGCGACTCGCTCTCCAGCGATATCGCGGCAGCAGCGAATGCGGGCGTGGACGCCTGCTGGTATAACCCCGGCGGGCTTGCCAATACGAAGGGGCTGCCTGTGGCGTATGAGATCCGCTGCCTTGATGAGGTGGATGCGATCCTGCGCGGCGGGCAGGGAAAGGGGGAACTGTGATGAAGCGTATTCTTGCTGCGGGCATGCTGCTCGCGATGGCGCTGCTGCTTGGCGGCTGCATGATCCAGCCGGATCCGACGCTGGATCCGCTGGTGATTCAGGAGGGCGTGATGCCCTTTGGCACCGTGCAGCCCCTGCCCACGGACGCGCCGACGCCCACCCCCGCGCCGACCCCGACGCCCACGCCGGACCCTTGGCAGTCTCAGGATCAGAGTACCTGGGAGGACTGGGCGCAGGGCGCGCTGCCTACGGCGACGCCCAAGCGTGCGGCGACAGCCGCGCCGAATGCACAGAGCTGGAATACCTCCACCGAGGATTACAACGCGGGCTATCCCGTGCTGCGCATGGGCTCCACCGGCTCCGATGTCAGCGACCTGCAGGCGAGGCTGACGGAGCTTGGTTACTATACCGGCGAGATCGACGGCCGGTACGCGGCGGGCACGCAGGCTGCCGTCGCGGAATTCCAGAGCCGCAACGGCCTGACCGCGGATGGCGTGGCCGGGCGTGAGACGCAGGATAAGCTCTATTCCTATTCCGCGCAGCCCAAGACGATCAGCGCGCAGGACGTAAACGACGGCTACCTGCTGCTCAAGCAGGGCGCATCCGGCCTTGAGGTGCGCAAGCTGCAGGGCCGTCTGGCAGAGCTGGGCTATTATGCCGGCGGCGTGGACGGCATCTACGGCCAGACGACGGTGGACGCGGTGAAGGCCTTCCAGCGCAACAACGGCCTCTCCGGCGATGGTCAGGCAGGCGAGCAGACGCAGAAGAAGCTCTACGCCGCCACGGCGAACTACGCCGACAGACCTGTGGAGACCGCCGACCCCGGTCAGGCGCGCAGCCTCTCGCTGGGCATGACCGGCAATGACGTATACGCCCTGCAGGAGAGGCTCATTGAACTGCGCTACCTCAGCGGCGTTGCGGACGGCGTATTCGGCGAAGAGACGAAGAATGCGCTCATTGACTTCCAGAAGAACAACGGCCTGACGGCGGACGGCGCGGCCGGGGCGTCCACCCTGCGCAAGCTCGCGGGCAGCTGCAAGGCCGCCACGCGCACCACGCCCACGCCCGTTCCGCGCGGAACAGTCACCCTGCGCGAGGGCGATACGGGCGAATATGTCTACATCCTGCAGGCGCAGCTCTTTGAACTGGGCTACTACAACGGGCGTATCGACGGCCGCTTCACCGCGGAGACGACGGATGCGGTGAAGGCCTTCCAGCGTGCCAACGGCCTGACAGCGGACGGTATTGCCGGCAAGGGAACGCAGGGCGTGCTCGCCGGCGGCGGCGCGGTGAAGGCGCCGGACAATGAGTCCTACGATGGCGATGACGGCGGCCGCGCGCCGGACAATGAGTCCATCAACGATCCGGAGCAGGATACCCCCACGCCGGGCAGGCTGACGACGCTGCGCCGCGGCGACGAGAGCGCTGATGTGCGCGTGCTGCAGCAGTATCTGCTGAGCATGGGCTATCTGTCCTCCCAGCCGGACGGGCAGTTCGGCTCGGGCACGGAGCGCGCGGTGAAGCTCTTCCAGGAAGCCAACGGCCTGACCGCGGACGGCGTGGCCGGCCCGGGCACGCTGTCCATCCTTTACAGCCGCGATGCGGTGGCCTATAAGGACTACTTCGGCTCGGACCGCAACGACGGGGATAACGGCTACACGCCGCCCGCGCCGACGCCCACGCCTGATATGCAGACGGTCATCCAGTGGCAGAGCGAGGGCGAGAATGTGCGCCAGTACCAGACGCGCCTCTGCGATCTGGGCTATCTGCAGGACAAGTACATCACCGGCGTATTCAATCAGCCAACGGTCGAGGCGACCAAGGCCTTCCAGCTGATGAATGACCTGAAGGTCGACGGCGCGGCAGGCCCGCAGTCCCTCAGGCTCATCTATTCCGACGATGCGCTGGACGCCGACGGCGTCCGCTGGGGCGATCATCGCTCGGATACCCCGGGCGAGACGGACACGATCGTCGCGGACGTGCTGCACCCGGGCATGTCCGGCGATCAGGTGCGGCAGATGCAGCGCCGGCTCTCCGAGCTGGGCTTCCTCTCCGCGTCGTTCGTCAGCGGCGTTTATGACACACAGACTCAGCAGGCCGTTCGCCAGTTCCAGACTGCGAACGGCCTTTCTGCCGACGGCGTGGCTGGCAGCTCGACCCAGTCCCGCCTTTATGCGACGGGCGCGGTCTCTGCGCAGACGGCGCGCATTCAGGGAGACAACACCGCGCGCCAGAATGAGGAATACCGCCTCAACGGCGCATACCAGATCTCGCTGGGCGGCGGGGGCATGGCCGTGTCGGACAGGGAATATCTCTATGCGGCGGATGCGTCGCAGGGCGGCGTGCTGGTGCGCTTCCCCTTCAACGGTCAGTCCTCCCGGATGCTCTCCGCGGATGTTCCGCGCTTTCTGCATCTGACGAACGGACGGCTGTACTACGTCGCCAGCGAGGGCGGCGAGGACTGCGTTATCCGCATGAACAAGGACGGCACAGGTCGTCAGGTGCTGCTGCGCGCGGGCGTGATCCTTCGCTTTATGCTCCACGACGGTCAGATGTACATCCTCGACGCGAACGCCTCCCTGCGCGAGCGCAGCCTCTCCGGCGAGGAGAACGAGCTGATGAGCGGCGTGGCGGATTTCTCGCTCGATGCGCAGGGCGGCGCGCTGTTGTGCGTGACGGAGGAGGGCGTGACCTCCTTCGGCATCGCGACGGGGCAGAAGACGCTGCTCTACGCCGGCTCTGCGGATCAGGCGGCGCAGTGCGGGCGCTCGCTGCTGGTGCGCTCCGGCGGCAGCATCATCCGCGTCACGGACGGGCAGAGCGCGGTCATCCGGCGCGACAGCGCGCTCTGGATGGGCGTGTATGGGCAGAAGGTCATCCAGCTGACGCCGCGCGGCGTGATGACCTGCGACGTCAACGGCGAGAATGCGACCACGATCCTCTACGGCGAGTTCGAGACGGCCTCCGTTGCGGGCGGCATGCTCTATGTCGGCGATACGAAGGGGTTCACGCAGAAGGTGCAGCTGTGACAGCAGGGCGGAACAGAAGGGATAAATCAGAAAAGAAGCAAGGTCTGCGTAGAAGCAGACCTTGCTTTTACATATTGGTTCGGGGGAAATGGGCGGCGGCTTGAAGGGGCTGGAGCGTGCGCCGCAATAGGTCGCTTCGCTCCCGCTGCGGCGTATGGGACAGCGCGCCATGGCGCGCGGAGGACGATAAGGGCTGCCGCCCTTAGGAACCTGCCTGAGGGACGTGTCCCTCAGACTCCCTTCGTCGCTTCGCGGCGGTTAAAAGGGGCTGGAGCGTGCGCCGCAATAGGTCGCTTCGCTCCCGCTGCGTCGCGAGGGACAGCGAGCTATGGTGCGCGTGGGAAGATAAGGGCTGCAGCCCTTAGGATCCTGCCTGAGGGACGAGTCCCTCAGACTCCCTTCGTCGCTTCG
>JAGBAV010000117.1 GCA_017938795.1 Clostridia bacterium | reverse complement strand
GCAAAGGAGGATTTTTGTCATGAAAGACATCAAGAGTTTATCACATTCAAAATGGAATTGTAAATACCACATTGTGTTTGCACCAAAGTACAGAAGACAGGTAATCTATGGGAAGCTGAAAGCGGAAATAGGGAAAATACTCAGGAAACTGTGCGAACAAAAAGAAGTAGAGATTATCGAAGCGGAAGCATGTCCTGACCATATCCATATGTTGGTGAGTATTCCGCCAAGTATGAGTGTGGCGGAATTTGTTGGATATCTGAAAGGAAAAAGTGCTCTGATGATATTTGATAGATTTGCGAATCTGAAATATAAGTATGGGAATAGGCATTTCTGGTGTAGAGGTTACTATGTCGATACAGTAGGTCGCAACAGGAAAGCAATAGAGGAGTATATAAGAGGACAACTGCAAGAAGACATAGCCAATGACCAAGTATCGATGAAGGAGTACTATGACCCGTTTACGGGGGAAAAATACTTCGGAAGCAAGTAAGAAAAGGCCGCTTTAGCGGCGGCCTGTGAATGATATGCGGTTGGCAGATCTTCATGCGTCTTAAGACGCGGCTAGTACTAGACCCTTATAGGGTCAAAATCAAACCACCAGTTTAACTGGTGGTTATGATTATATACGGGTGAAATCGGTTTATTCCCCGCGGATGCAGATGAGGATCTCCACGGGCGCGGAGGCGAAAACCTCGCCGATCATCGCGCGCACCTTCTCCCACTTAAGGCGATCCAGCCCGCAGCCGATCACCGGCATGGCGATCTTCGTCACGCCCGATTCAAGACACTGATCGCGCATGCTCTCCAGCGCGCCGCGCAGGGAGGCATAGGTCGGGCGGCAGCTGTATCGCTCCTTGGTGACGAGGTTGAATACGCGGCCTGTGCGGATGCAGTCATGCGTCATCCCGCTCTCGCGGAAGTGCGCGGCGTACCCGGGCTGCGCAGCCCGCAGCTGCGCGCCGATGCCGAAGCGGCGGTCGAACTCGGTGACGATGCCCTTGCCCATATTGAAGTCTGCGCTGATGCAGTGGGCAAGGCAGTAGGAATCATCGACGGAGAAGAGATCCTGCACGCGTTCTTCGTAAGTCATTGGGGCGGCCCTCCTGTGAGGCGTATTCCGGCGATTGCCGGTGCAGAAAGCATACCATGCGCCGCGGCGGCGCAGGGAGGCATGCCCGCCATGGTGAGGAAAATGCTTATGCGGAGAAGATGACGGTCAGCGCCATGAACAGGAGCAGGCTGATCAGCGTGAGCGCAGAGAGCGCGGAGGATACGTCCGCCCGCTCGCTCTCCACATCCGCAAAGACGGGGAGCACATAGGGCGGGGGCAGGGTGAGCATGAGCGCGAGCGCGCCGGTATGCATCATGCCGCCGAGCAGCAGATGATTGACCGCCAGCAGCAGCGCAAGCGCGACGGCGCATACGCCAAGGCGCAGCGCAGCCAGACGCATCGTCCTACGCCAGTCGATCTGCGAGGGGACGAGGTCGTAGCCGATGGTCAGCAGGATGACGGCGCTGGTCGGCGCGGCGACGAAGCCCGCGACGGCGTCGATCACGCCGCTGACGCCGCTGGGGCCGAGCGCGCGGTACAGCCCCGTGCAGCCGAAGAGAAGACCTGCCGCGATCGCCCAGACCGTTGGCGCATGCAGCGCCTCATGCACGACGCCGTGCAGCCCGCCCTGACCGGCGAGCAGCGCCTTATACAGCGTGAAGACGAAGAGCACCTGCCCCAGATCGACAATGGCGAAGGAGGCCGTCGGCGCGCCGGGGAAGAGCAGCGCGAAGAGCGCATAGCCCAGCATGCCGGCCTCAAAGCCCGTGCAGAGGAACGGCGTGAGCCTGCCGGGAATGTGAAGCAGCCCGCAGCCCACGCGCCCGAGCAGCAGCATCACCACGCACAGGGCGAAGATCGCCAGCGGGACGATGAGGCTCTGCGCGCTGTACTGCGCGGAGGCGAAGGCGGAGAACATGACCGCCGGGAGCGTGATATTGACGGCAAAGGTCTTCATCGCTGCGACGCCTTCGCGCGTGATGATGCGCCGCGTGCGGCAGAGCATGCCCAGCGCGAGCATGACAAAAACGGGGAGCGCCTTCTCCAGAATGATCATGACGGTCTGCATGGCAATGTCCTCCTCATGATGGTTTCATCAATGGAATCAATATATCACAGGGTATGAGGACTGTCAATTCGCGGAGAAAAGATGAGCGGGGACGGATAAATTTTAATAGATCGGGTGTTGAAATATGTCCCGAAAGGGGGTAGACTGTAATTGACGGAATTTTAACGCATTGGGAGGCAGAGCCTCCGCGCCGGGGGGAGTGAAGGGTATGGATATCGAACTGCGGGATATGCGGTATTTTGTTCGGGTGATTGACGAGGGGAGCTTCACCCGCGCGGCGGAGAAGCTGTTCATCACCCAGCCTGCGCTGTCCAGAAAGATCGGGGAGCTGGAGGAGCATCTCGGCGTGCGCCTGCTGGAGCGGACGACCCGCCGCGTGTCGCTGTCCGACGCGGGGCGCGTCTTTGACCGCTATGCCCGGCGGATGCTGGCGGACTGCGATGCGCTGGGCGCGGAGCTGGAGCGCATCCGCTGCGGAGCGCAGGGGACGCTGCGCATCGGCTACGGCACGGCGGGACAGTTTGACTATGTGACGCACCTGATCGCCGCGATGGAACGGCGTTACCCGGGGATCGTGGTGGACACGGAGTGCGGCGATGAGCTGGAGCCCCTGTACGACGGGCGCGTGGACGCCGCGCTGTTCATGGCCTGCGAGGCGAAGGGGCATGACTGGCTGCAGAGCGTCGCGCTGGAGGAGGCAGGGCTGTCGGCCTTCCTCCCGGCGGACAGCGGCCTTGCCGAAAAGGACGGCGCTGTGTCGCTTGCAGATATGCGGGATATGCATTTCGTGCTGCCGATTCCGCGCAATATATCGGAGCGCATTCCCTGCGCGACGCTGCACGAGACGATCCGCGAGGAGCTGATCGCGGCCGGTATTTCGCCGGAGCATATCGGCGTGGCGCACGGGCCGCGCGCATTCAGCGTCAGCGTGGCGAAGCGGCAGGCGATCGGGATCATGCCGGATTCCTCCCGGGCGATTGCCAACGGCATGGTGGTCTGCCGGCCGATCGCGGAATGCAGGCGCGGATATGAGGTGGTCGTCGCCTGCCGCAAGGACTGCCTGCACCGCCCCGCCGTGCGTGCCCTGATGGAGATCGCGGCGAGCGACTGGCGCATGGCGTGATTCATGCGCAAAATGATATAAATCAGCGAATATATGTAATGAATCGGCATTTCTCATCATCTTTTCCCTCTGGTACAATATACATAAGGACGGGGATTCCCGTCAGAACGAACGAACATCGGACGAAGGGAGAAGAGAATCATGAAGAAACTGCTTTCACTGATGCTGGTGCTGATGATGCTCTGCGCCGCGCTTGGCGCGCATGCAGAGTCGTTTGAGAGCACGATCGAATGGGACGCTGAGTATGACGTGGTCGTCATCGGCTTCGGCGCGGCCGGCGCGACTGCGGCTGTCACCGCGGCGGAGGAGGGCGCGAAGGTTCTGCTGCTGGAGAAGGCGCCTGAGGCGCTGGCCGGCGGCAACTCCCGCGTGTGTATGCAGTGGATGGGCTATGTCGACCCCGCCCAGCGCGAGGACGCCATCGCCTACATGAAGGCGCTGCGCGGCAACTTCAACACGCCGTCCGACGCCATCATCGAGATGTATATCGACGGCCTGTCTGACAACCTTGCCTGGATGACCGACGTGCTGGGCATGGAGAACCCTGTGAACCGCGGCAACGTCGAGTTCGTCAATATGCCGGGCGCCGGCTCCATCCAGACGATGACCGGCAACGGCGATTTCGGCGGCGACGGCTACATGTACTTCAAGATGAAGGCCTCCGTTGAAGCGCGCGCGGACAAGATCGACGTCTGGTACAGCGCGCCGGCGAAGCACCTGATTCAGGACAAGGCGACCCGCATCGTCCATGGCGTTGAGGCTGAGGTCGGCGGCAAGAAGGTCAACATCCGCGCGAAGAACGGCGTTGTGCTCTGCTGCGGCGGCTTTGAGAGCAACGAGCAGATGCTGCAGGACTACGGCGTGAAGGCCGGTCTGGTCTCGCTGGGCGGCGCGATGTTCAACACCGGCGACGGCATCATCATGGCGCAGGAGGTCGGCGCGAACCTGTGGCACATGGGCAACATGGTCTATGCGGACCTTGACTTCCGCTATGACGTGGGCGTGCAGGTGTTCGGCACGCAGCGTGCGCCTGCCAAGAAGGGCGCGATCATGGTCGGCGGCGACGGCACCCGCTTCATGAATGAGGACGACAAGTCCCACCATGGCAAGAGCTACTTCCACGGCGATATCGTGCAGACGCCGTTCCCGTCCACGATCTACATGATCGTCGATCAGGAGATCATCGACATGGGCGCGCTGCATAAGCAGTTCAGCGCGGACAACAGCGAGGAAATCGAGAGCGGCTGGATCATCAAGGGCGAGACGCTGGCAGAGCTGGCCGAGAAGATCGGCGTCCCGGCGGCGAACCTTGAAAAGACCATCGCGCTGAACAACGAGATGATCGACCGCGGCGAGGATATCCTCTTCGGCCGTGACGTTGCGACCATGAAGAAGTTCGAGAACGGCCCGTTCTACGCGATCCAGATGGTCGCCTCCGTCGTCAACACGCAGGGCGGCCCGGAGCGCAACGAGCACGCTGAGATCATCGACCTGTACGGCGAGCCGATCCCGCATCTCTACGGCGCGGGCGAGCTGGGCGACGTCTGGTCCTACTGCTATCAGGCCTCCTGCAACATCGGCGGCGGCATGCTCTTTGGCCGCGAGGCCGGCAGGAACGCCGCGGCGGCGAAGAGCGACAACGACCCGGCCAGCGTGATGGAGGGCAAGACCGCCTTCAAGCCGGAGGTCAAGGAAGTCGTCTACGAGACCGAAGAGGGCGAGACCATCGGCTACGGCCAGGGCATGGGCGGCACGAAGCTCGTGGTCAAGGTCAAGAAGACCGGCGAAGACATCGAGTACGTGAAGATCGTCAGCCACAGCGAGACCCCGGGCATCACCAAGCGCGCGCTTGCTCAGATGCCGGAGCGCATCGCCGAGGCGGACACCGCGGACGTGGATATCGTCACCGGCGCGACCGTGACCAGCCGCGCGATCATCGAGGCCGTCAAGGACGCGCTCGACTGATCGGGAAAGTCATCACCGGATGACGGAATGCAATCATGAAGGGGCGGCAGCCATCGGGCTGCCGCCCCGTTTTTCTGTATGCGTCATCCAGGTAAAAGGGGGCCGGGTGACGGGAGAATTGCCGAGAGATTCGTCGCTATAAGTCAATGCTGATTTCGTATCTGTCTTCAATGAGGATATAGTTCACGTTGTGTTTCTTTGCGAGTCTCAGCATTTTTGCATTATCTTCCAACACGCTCTTCATTGTGCACCATTCATCATCCAGACGACTCTCAATGGTGTTCGCATATTTCTTTATGTCGGAGAAGTGCTTTTTGATATATTCCTCGCTCATGACAAGACAGTAATACCGGATATGCTCAAGGTATCCGGCGTCAAAGTCCTTCTGCCAATCGAACGGGATGTAGCATCCTTCGACGATTAAGTTCTGCCTGTTTTCGACAGCAGTTTTGACCATTTCGCGGACAATTGGCCAGAGGTATGCGGTCAAATCCACGTCATTACTCGTTGCGGTGAGTTCTGTGTTTCCGCTGCGGATTAGCCCCATTTTCAGATGATCAATTGATAAATAGGGGTATTTGTGCTTTTCAAGCAGCTTTTGAGCAAGAGCAGTTTTGCCTGTATGCGATGCTCCTGCAATCAGAATAATCATCTCTATCACCCCTGCAGCTTCCGGTTTATTGCTTTCATTCTAGCACAACAAAACGCGAAACCGCAAGCCGGCCAAAGCCGGCGGTTTTGCTGTATACATGATGCGAGATGAACGGTAACTCCTTCCGCTGCATCCCCTTCACAGGCGGGCGCGTTTGTTATGTCTGCGTCACAGGCGCGGGAAAGCTCTCCCGGGATTGACAGACGACGAGCGGTCGCGTATACTCACATCATAGCGCCCCGCAGGGAAGGAAGCATGAGCCATGCGATGGCGGGGCGGCAAACGGGGAAGGTGTGAGTCCGAATGCACAGAGGGATGCGCGGGGATGCGGCGCTCAAGGGGATTTTCCTGAGCGCGGCGCTGGCGCTGAACGCCGTCTGTACGCTGATCCTGATGGAGGCGGTCTGCCGGGGCAGCTACAGCCTGACCATGGTCTGGCTGATAGAGGGCGCGGAATATGCCGCCGCATGCGCCGGGATGATCCTGCTGACGCAGGCGGCGCTCGTCCTCCTGCTGGGCAGGGTGGCGCCGGCGCTGATGCTCAACGGGCTTTTCTATATGTGGCTGGCGGTCGTGCATAACTGGAAGCTGATGCTGCGCAGCGATCCGTTCCGGATGTCGGATCTGCTGCTGCTGCGCGAGGGCTTCACCGCCGGGCGGGAGCTGGTCACGCTGCAGGACGTCTCTGCGATGATGATCTGCGGTGTCCTTGTCACGGCGGTGTGCGTGCCCCTGCTGTTTGCGGGCATACGCGTGATGCGCGGGCGGCCCGTGCGCAGGCTGGCTCTGGCGGCGGCGCTGGCTGCGGCTGCCGCGGCGCATGGCTGCGCGCTCACCCATATGGAGGGGAAGCCTGTACTCCTTGCGCAGGATGACTATACCAACCGGGGCTTTATCATTGCCTTCCTTGACGGCGACGATGATCTGCCCGGGATGACGGAGCCGGAGGGCTACAGCAAGGCGGCCGTGCAGGCGCTGCTCTCGCCCTATGAAGGCGGCGGTGAGGAGCCGGAAGTCAAGCTGAATATCCTCTATGTCATGAGCGAGTCGCTGTACGACCTGACGCCGTATCTGCCGCTGTCCGAGGATCCGATGGCGTATTTCAGGCAGCTGCAGGCGCAGCACCGCGGCGGGCGTTTCCTGACGAAGGTCATCGGCGGCGGCACGGCGAAGGTGGAATACGAGGTGCTGACGGGATACCGGATTGAGGACACGAACGGCGTCGCCTACAATACGTCCGGCAATGTCGTCCGGCAGGGGATGGATACGGTTGTCTCTCTGCTGGAGGGCTATGGGTATGCCACGCAGGCGATTCATCCCAATATCGGCGGCTTCTATTTCAGGCGAAGGATCTATTCCATGATGGGCTTTGACAGCGTGCTCTTCTCCGAGGAGCTGCCCAAGCCGCCCGCGGAGGCGTTCCCCTTCCCGTCGGACAGCTATCTGTATGAGCAGATCATCCGCGCCTATGAGGCCAGGCCGCAGGGGCAGCCGTGGTTCTGCTTCGCGGTCACGTATCAGAATCACGGCGGCTACAGCTTTGAATCCGGGATGAATGATATTCAGGTGCTGGCGGAGCTGGAGGGCAAGGCGGCGCTGAACGCACGCAACTATGTGAATATGGTGAAGCTGAGCGACGAGGCGCTCCGGGAGCTGATTGCATATTTCGATGCGCAGCAGGAGCCGACGGTGATCGTCATCTGGGGCGACCATGCGCCGACGGTGAGCCAGTTCGCGCTGGATATGCCGTCCGGCGCTGCGGACAAGATGCCGTATTATACCACGCCGTATCTGGTATACAGCAATTACGGGCTGGACGCCTCTGCTATGCCCGACGCCGTCACGGCGGACAGGCTGAGCCCCTGCGTGATGCGGATGCTCGGCTTTGACAGGGATGCGTACTATAATTACCTCGCGTCGGAGGACGCGGCGAGCCTGACGGGCTTTGACGGCCTGATTGCGCAGGATGGTCAGTTTGTGTCCGCGCCGGAGCTGTATAAGGAAGAGGCGCAGCGCCGTCTGATGATCCATTACGACCGGCTGCAGGGGCGGCAGGACGGGGAGGGCATGCGATGAAAATGATGCGAAGGCTGCATGCGCTGTGCGTTCTGCAGGCGGCGCTGCTCGCCGTGCTGCTGGCGGCGCTCCTCTCCGGCGTTCCGGACGCCTATTCCATCTGGCTGGCGAAGGGGGAGATCCGCGCGGCGGCGGAGCCCGGGAAGGTGACGATTGCGCTGGAGGGCGCGAACCTGCTGCGGGTGAATGCGCTCTATCTGGATGATCGGTGGATCGAGGATTCCGGCCTGAGCCGGGGCACCTACGAGGTCTGCAGCGTGACGGTGGACAGGGAGCTGCTGGGCGAGCCCGGGCAATGGCTGAAGATCGAGCTGGGCCGCCGAAAATGGGGCTTTATCAACCTGAAGAGCACGCCGATCTGGATCGAATGGACGGGCGACGCAGGGCGGGGCGGATGAGGCAAGGAGGCACATGCATCATGATTCAGAAGGCATACGAGGCGGCGGCCCGCTTCCGGCTCAGACCCGGCGCGAGCGCGAGCTGCTGCCCATGGGCGCGAAGCTGATGACGCTGGAATGCGGCATGCGCTTCCTCGCGGATTACCTTAACGGAGACAAGTATTTCAAGGTGCACCGCCCGGGGCACAACCTCGACCGCGCGCGCACGCAGTTCAAACTTGTGCGCTGCATGGAGGAGAACTGGGACGCGATGATGGAGATCATCATGAGCGTGTAAAAGCATAAAAACGCCCCGCTGAAGCGACTGACTTCGGCGGGGCGATGATGGTTCTTACGGGATGGGGAGGCCGTGCGACTCGCAGTAGGCGCGGCAGACCGTCCTTTCATTGTTGGTTACGCGCTTATTAGCGAGAAAGGTGACGTCGAGACGACGGAGGACGGGGAGGATGAGCGGGTCGTCGCGCTCCGGCTGATAATGCGGATTACTGACAACCATCGCAAGGTTCCACAGCATCCGCTTATACAGCGAGCCGAGCACATCCGGATGATCAATCCGGTGATGATCGGCAAAGCGGATCATCTCGGACAGGCGCTGGAAGGGAATGCGGCAATCCTTGACGAAGGAGGAGGCGCCGGGGTTTGTCTGGCGGTAGTTGTAGTAGGCGTCGGGCGTCCAGGCGATGCGCTCCGCCTGCCACATCGTCTGCAGGAAGAAGGGGTTATCCACCCAGCCTGCGCCTTTCGCCTCGACGAAGCGGATGGCATGCGCCTCCAGAAAGCCACGCCGGTAGAGACAGGACCAGATGGAGGGATGATGGTAGATGAGCTCCGGATAGGTCCGGATGCTGAAGACCGGCTCCGGCGGATTGCAGTGGATGGCGATCGGCGGGCGCTTGCGGCATTCAGCCTCGTCCGTATCGTCGTAGTACAGGTGGTACGAGCTCTTGACGATATCGGGCTTCCCCTGCGCGCAGGCGACGTCATAGAGCGCCTGCATCATCTGCGGCTCGATGAAATCGTCCGTCTCCACGATGCTCACATATTCGCCGCGCGCGATGTCGAGGCCACGGTTGACAGAGGCGCCGTAGCCCCTGTTTGCCTGATGGAGCAGAATGATCCTGCTGTCCTGCTCAGCGAAGCGGCGCAGGATATCCGCAGAGCCGTCCGTCGAGCCGTCGTTGATGCAGATGATCTCGATCTCGGTCATCGTCTGTACGAGGACACTTTTCACGCAGGCAGCGAGATACCTGCTGACATTATATACGGGTAGAATGATGGAGACCTTGGGGGCGGCTGGGTGGGCTCGCCGTGTCCGCGCACAGGCATAATGGTTTCTGAGCCTGTCCATCAGGATGGGCATATTGCGCGGGAGGATCCGGCGGCGCGTTTCTTCGCCGTCGGGCACAAATGCCAGAATATCGTCAGGAGAGCAATACATGGCGCGGCAGATGCGCTCGATGCTGCTCATCGGGATGGGTTGTCCTTTCCTGATCCGGGAGATCGTGCCTGCAGCGAGGTTGGCGCGGCGCATCAGGTCAGCGTCCGTGATCTCGTTGGTTGTCATGATCTCAAGCAGCTTATCATAGCTTATGGCCATCCAGCATCCTCCTTTCTGTATATGACAGGATCAGTTTACCATGATTCTGTATGTATATCAAGTAATTCTGATTTCTGGATGCCGGGGAAATGCGGCAGAACGCCTCTGTGCTGCCTGCATGTTGGCCCTGCCAGGCGAAGCTGCGGCCCGGGAGAGGAAGTTAACCCCGGATATGACAGATTCTATGATAAATAGGTTCAGCGCCAAAAATTACCGGAATTTAGGTGATGAAGTATAACGAAAGATCCCGCATCTCAGCTTCCTCAAAAGAAGAAAGACGCGGGATTCTGCTATGAAAAAACTCGTAATACCTGATAAAACAACAAAGGACAAAAGAAAACCGCCAGCTGCTTTCGCAACCGGCGGTTCGTGGTGCACCCAACAGGATTCGAACCTGTGGCCTTTTGATTCGTAGAGCGCCCTCGCGGGCGCAAAAATCTAATAAAACAAAGAATGAGTCGATATGCAATAATATATAAAATTGCCTCTAACTCTGTTATGTGAAAATATCTTTTGACATGAATTTCCTTTACATAATAGGAAAATCCTTGTGAATGTTACAAATCATGATTACATATACCTGCTGGACACATCCTCCAGCAGTTTTTTCATGCCATCCACAGCCTCTTGCGGCGCGACAATCTTGATCCTTTTCCCTAAACTGAACACCCATGCGTAAAAGGCATCAGAGAGCGCAGCGGAGACGACAGTTTTAGAATGGGTCTCATCATGGTAAGAGACCACCACATCGCTGCCAAATCTGTCAAGGATGGTATCAGTAATATGGTTGATGAACACCAGCGTCACATGCCTGACATCGCCTCCATGCATGGAGAAGGTGTAGTTGGTATAGTTGTCAATGTCAGTGATCGCGGCATATGCCTCCTGCCCCTCTCGCTCTGCAACCACTACACTGAGAGCATCCATCTTATCAACGCGGAAGTGCTTCATCTTGGGCTTGCGATCAGAGTTGTCATAAGCCAAGAGGAAGTAGTTGTCATCAGAATAGATCAGTTTGTAGGGACTGACAAAGTAGAAACCATCTGTGTCTGCCTTCTTGCGGTAGCGCTTTTTCTTCTTCTCATCATAATAGGCATATTTGAATTTGATCTGAAGATTGGATTCAATGGCCTGCGTGATGCGATCAAGGTTATCCTGCAAGGCAAAGGTGGTGCGCTTGACCCTGTTGGGGACAGTGATCTGGCGCTCAAGAGCAAGGCGATCATGCTCGCTCAACTGCCCTTTCAGCTTGTTTACAATCTTATTGCTCATTGCGGAGGACATGAACTTGGAGGAGCGCACAGCATCGCTGATCAGCTTCAGTTCATTGAGTGTCAGATCCTTTTCTGGATTGCGGACATAGTGATAGCGAGGTGGGCGCTTGCCATCTGATTCTATTGCAAAACCATAAGCGCCAAGTGCATCCAAATCTGTATAGAGGCTCTTGCGCTCAGGCGTAAAGTCATAAGCCTCCATCTTCTTTGCGATCTCAGGAATGGTGAGGCCATGAGAAGCATCTGTGTTCTCCATGAAAACACGCATGAGATATAAGAGCTTGAGCTTCTTGCTGTCTGTGCGCATTGGATGCAACAACCTTTCATCAACTCAGATCAACTTTCAATAACTGTAAACAATTATAGCACATCTCTTTACATGCGCATACAACATGTGTACAAATTCTGGTACAATCGCCCTTTTTTGATTCAAGAAAAAATATTTGTTATAATATAAGTATAAGAAATGACAATGTAAAACTGCGTAGGACAAAAAGGATTCATGCCTCTGACGCTTTTCGCATGTATCTGTGAAGGGAATGCTGCGCAGGCATTTCTTGGATAATCAAAAGAAGTTAGGAGGAATAATTCTTGGATGAAGAGTTGGAATTTGAAAAGGATTGGCTGAGTATCGAAAAACTGGAGTTCAAACTGCTGACGCTGATCACTGTGCTTGCGGATAACCATTTGGCTTATCGCGGCACGCTGGCTGACATGTGCGGCTTCTTTGGACTTGCGGCAAGAGACAGCAGAACAAATCATAAACTCAAGGCTGCTATTGAAAGCCTTGTGCAAAAGAAAATGATCTATACCATTCGCGATGGGAGAACATGGACACTGACGCTTTCGCGGAGCGCAGAGCGCAAGAGCAAAGTCATCAAAATCAAGAGAGAATGGGTAAGCGCTGTGCAGGCAATCAAGGGACAGGGCGTGGATTGGACTGTGGTGCTTAAACTGTGGCTGTACCTGATCGACAACAGGCAGGAAGTCATTACCTCCAGCGAGATTGCAAAGACGCTTGATGTGTCAGTGAGCGCTGTGTCGCGAGCAAGAGGCGTCTTGATGAATGAGCTGAATGCTATTAAATGCAAGGTAATCAACAAGAGGACAGACAGTGGTGGGTATTGCTGTTTGGGCACTGCGATTGATGTGACAGCATGGATTGACAAGTGATCGTCAGCCTCGTCTGAGCCGAAAGACGAAAAGTGTGTGTTTTTGCTTTGTGTAGATAGGGATTATTACATGCGGCAAAAATACACACTTTTTCTGTGAAGTGAATGCGGTTGCGGTTTCGCCTTGCGGCGAAACCTGCAACCCAGCAAGCTGCGCTGCCTGCGGCAGCGCGCTTGCGCAGAATACAAAAGAGAAAAGTGTTGGACAGTGTTGCTTAAATGTATTGCGATCTTTCGCATAAATGAATGAAGGGAGTGAATATACATGTCAGAAATTACAACCATCAGTATTCGCCTGCCCAGAGAAGACAAGGCGAGACTCATGAAATATGCATAGGATTATGATTTGTCAGCATCTCAGGTAATCAGATAGCTGATTCGCGAATATCTGTGCCACTGCATGATCAGAACATAAAGGAGACTTGAAAAATGAATGCCAACAGAGCACATGCATCTGCGATACGCAGTCAGATGCAGATGTCTGCCGCAATGGAATAGAATAATCCATATCACACCATGCATGTCATGGAGTTCTGCGAATATGCTGATGCAGCAGCAGAGGCTGCGGCAGATGATGTAAGAAAAGATCTTCCTGAAGCCATTCAGAAAGAAGTGGCAAGACAGGTAAATAGCAGAAAGGTCAGCATTGAGATCGACAAGCAATCCCTGCAAAAGACCAAAGCTGCAATCAAAGATCTGTTTTCCATGGTTGGAAGGCTGGGAAAATGAATATGAACAGAGTGCGCAGGTATTGGCCTGTGCCTGCTGCTTCCCCTCTTGCGCTGATCGACAGCATGAGTATCTTTGATGCAGAAAAATGCGGCCTCATCACACAAGAGGAAAGTGAATATCTGCGCGAAGCCTTCATCAGCAAACTGTCTGCTGCTTTTGATGAACAGAGGTTTGTTTCTGCGGCAGACATCCATGATCTGCCGAATTCTGAAATTGTGAGGCGACTTAGAAAGGGAGGAGGCCAGCTGGAGGCAGGGGTGGGGTATCCAGATTTTTCGATCCCATAACCCAGTCCCTCCCTGCTGTGAACTGGCGCACATAGAAAAACTGCCTTGCCCATAGCAAAGCAGTATGATATAATCTGGTTGTGTAGACAGGTAGGGCTACAGGTGGTTTCCTCCGCAATAGCGTACAAGAGCGGAGGTGATGCGTATGAGTAATATTGAGCTGCTCAGTATGGTCATCGCAGTCGCCAGTTTAGCATTTTCTGCGTACATCGCAGGCACGCAAAACAGACGATAATAAAAACCGCCTTGCAGTAGCACCTGCTGGCGGTTTGTTGGTCTTACCACTGACCATGTGGTGGAATTCCACCTTGTAGGGGTCAACCTACCTGTCTACATTGTACGCCATCCCCGCAATCTTGTCAACCAAGGTTGCGGGGTCTTTTTTGTTTTCAGTCAGATTTTAGTGCCATCCTTGAATGAGAAGCCAAAGTAATATTCAGCCTCCAGCGCAGATGCGATCTTGTCCATTTCTTCTGAAGAGAACTTGCCTGTTTTCATGCGCTGATTGAAAGCGGAGGGGCTTGTGCCAATGGAGCGAGCAAGTTCTGCTTCGCTCATTCCTTTATAAGCAAGAGCCATTTTGATTTTCTGTGAAATGGTCATCTGTATCACCTCCTGATCATTATACAGGTTCTTCTGTTGTTCGTCAAGAATGACAAAAAGAAACTTAGAAAAACCTTGAGATCATACTTGACAATAATTAGGTTTTCCTGTATAATATTTAATGTAAGGACGATACAACAACAAACAAAAGGAGGCCAACACAATGAGCAACCCCAACATGGAAAACAAGGTCAAGGAACTGATGGAACTCAAGCGCATGAAGGAAGAGTTGGATGCAGAGATTGCAGCAGTTGAGGATGAAATCAAGTCTGTCATGGGCGAAGAGGAAACTCTGATTGCTGGTGCATTCAAGGTTGACTGGAAGACTGTAATCAGCAGCAGAATCGACACCACAGCACTCAAGAAGGCTCTGCCTGAGATTGCAGAGCGCTTCATGAAGCAGACCACCACTCGACGCTTCTGCGTGAGGTGAGAGGATGGAAAAGGAGATTGACATCCTGCGCTTGCGGCTCATCATTCGCGGCGCTCTTGATTGTCTGAGGCGAGACTCCATTGCCATCAATGAGGCGCTGACAGCCCAAGGCAAGGCGAAGCTCAACACCACCATTGAAAGTGTGGAGACAGCGCTCTTCTGGATGCGAACCATGATTGAAGAGGCGCTTGGCGAAGAAGAAAAATAAAAGTCTGAATGCTCTGCAAAGCATCCAGACCAGCCCCAAAGAGACTGCAATCTCTGAGAGGGGCAAGCAACCCACTGAACAACCAAGAACAGGGGAGCAGGAACATTATAACACTGCTCTTGCTCCCCCTTCAAGCAAAAGGAGCAAAGCATATGGATATTTACGCGGAAGTCACCAGCAGGATTATTGACCAGATGGAGCAGGGCATCATTCCTTGGCAGAAGCCTTGGATTGCTTGCGGCAGTGCAATCAGCCATGCGACAGGCAAGCCTTATTCTCTTCTTAATCAAATGATCCTTGGCAGGGCTGGCGAGTATGTTACTTTCAAGCAGGTGCAGCAGGCTGGAGGCCATGTCCGCAAGGGCGAGAAGGCGCAGATGGTGGTCTTCTGGAAGTTCATTGAACAAGAGGATGAGGAGACAGGAGAGAAGAAGCAAGTCCCCTTCCTGCGCTATTACAATGTGTTCCACATTGACCAGTGCGAAGGGATTGAGGCTAAACATGTGAAGCCTCTGCCTGAGACAGCCAAGGCTGACCAGACTGCACAGGCCATTATGGATGACTACCTCTTGCGCAGTGGCGTCAGGCTGATGCATGAGGCTGGGGACAGGGCTTTCTATCAGCCCTCCAGCGATAGTGTGACCCTGCCTCATATGGCTCAGTTTGCGGCGACTGCTGAATATTACAGCACAGCCTTCCATGAGCTGACGCACAGCACAGGTCATGCCAGCAGACTGAACAGGCTTGAGAAGACTGCCTTCTTTGGTTCTGAGGCTTACAGCAAGGAAGAGCTGGTTGCAGAGATTGGCGCTGCTGCGCTGGTCAATCATGCAGGGCTTGAGACAGCAGAGAGTTTCCGCAACAGCGCTGCCTACATTCAGAACTGGCTCAAGGTGCTGAGAGAGGATAAGCGCTTCATCATCAGCGCGGCAGGCAAGGCTGAGAAAGCTGTGAATCTGATTCTTGGGGCAGAGGGGTAATCCCTCTCCCCTTCATATGGGAGAAGAAGTCATGGAAGAAAGTTACCTTTGGAAGTCTGGCATCGCGCAGTATGAAATGAGGCTGCTGCTTGAGGGCGCGCTTGTGCTGTATGAGGATGGAGCATCCATCCTCTTGAGGCTTGCTATGAAAAATGAACAGTATGAGGCCGCAGATGCGCTTGAGGCCCTTGGCTTTGCTCTGAGTGCATTGAGAGAGCATGTCTGCGAGTTGCAGAAGGCGCACAGGGTTGAGGCCATGCGTGAAGCAGAGGCGTAAAATCAAACAAGTGTTTTCGCTTGCAAGATTTTGAGGTGAAAAACAGGGCATAAACCTGCTGAAAAGAGCTGGATTTTGTAAGCGAAAAGCAAATGACCATTTTGCTGACAGGAGGCAATCAGAAATGAAGAATTGGGGATATGCAAGATGTTCCACCAATGAAGATAAGCAGGACATCAACAGGCAAATCAGGGAACTGAAAGCAGCAGGCGCAGAAGAAGTGGTCTTTGAGTATGAGCATGGAGATGCAAAGGTCAAGAAGAACCTTCATATGCTTTTGGATGCGGCGACTGAAGGAGACACCATCATCACCATGGAAGTCAGCAGACTATCCAGAAGCACACAGCAGCTCTGTGAAATCATTGATACCATCAGGCAGAAGCATCTGCGCCTAATCATTGTGGGCAGCATCACCATTGATTGCCGCAATGGGAAGGTTGATCCTATGAGTGAAGCCTTTCTGCAAATGGCTGGTGTGTTTAGTCAGCTTGAGCTGGCAATGATTCGCGCAAGAGTGAGAAGTGGTATGCAGAATGCCAAGGCCAAAGGCGTCAAGGTGGGTCGCAAGCCCACAACCAAGGATGACATTCCTGCAATCTTTTATAAACACTATCCTGCTTTTGTTGCGAAGCAGATGAATGTGAGTGAGTTGGCGAGGGTATGTGATCTGAGCAGGCCAACAGTATATAAGTATTTGAAGTTGATAGCGTGAAAAAGCTCTCTCTCCTTCGCGGAGAGAGAGCATGTTTTTACTTGTCTTTAACCCAGTCAATAAAGCTAGTATAGCAACTTTTGCAGTAGCCAAGGTCATAGACTTCTTTTTTATTACAGTTTTTACAGGTATGTATTCCATCTTTTACATGTGCTCCATCACAACCAGATAGCGCTATCATGGTTGCAACCAGAAAGAATACCAGAAGGGTGCGTTTTGCCATTGTTTTCATTTTGACCTCCACTTTATTGGATTACTCCATTTCTTTTAGGATTGCTTGATGCATAGTTGCGGCCTTCTCAGCACTATCGATTAGCAAGAACTCTTCGCCTTCATTTGCTTGAAGAATAATGTTTAGATAATACTCGTGCTCAAGGCTATCGCATAAAGCATCCCACGATCCGCAATACCCACCTAAAACAAGAACACATAGTTCTGTATTCCATAGTGTTACTTCGCCCTGATTATCTTCGTTTTTTCCCCAAAGACTGATTTCATTTTTCCATGGATAGAAAAGTAAAGTAACAGCTTTTTCATCTGGAAGTGTTTCAGTAGTAAATTCACTAAATTCAAAGGTTTGACCATCTCCGATGCTTTGAGTGATAGCATTTTGAATTGTAATATAACCCTTTTCAGCAGATGCATTACAAAGGGTCAAAATCACACTGCACAATAGAATGGTAAAAAATACTATCCTTTTCATCGATAATACTCCTCTTTCAATGTGTCAGCTAAATCTCTTTCAGCTTGACGCAATGCCTTTTCGCCATCGTCATCAGCATTCTGAATGAAATTCCCATTAGCATCAGTCAAATGAATTATTCCTCTGCGATCAATTAGCTTCGTTGCCCCACACTTTTTACAGCTATAAATCTTGATAGTATCCAATTGTTCAAGTTCCCACTTGTGTTTACAATCCATAATCCCTCCCATTACAATCAATCTTCGTTATCTCCTTGAGTATACGACAATTGAATATTGTTGTCAATGACAAGAAACAATATTTTCCATTAACCAAGGTCAGTTGTTAAACTAATCCTGTTGGGAGGTGGAGAATGTGTTGCCAAATCTGAAAATACTTAGGCAAGAGCGTGGTATCAGCCAGCAGCGCCTTGCGGACGCAATTGGCGTGAGCCAACAATCAATTAACCAATACGAAAATCACAGTGTTGAGCCTGATATCTCTGTTCTGACGCGCTTGGCAGACCATTTCAACACCTCTATTGACTTCATTGTGGGTCACACAGATATTCGCAGACCCATTGAGCATACAGAAGCCTTCCACCTCAACAGGGATGAATCTGATGTCATCACGCAGTATCGCGCGCTCAAGGGTTCTGAAAAGCAGTGTATTGCCTTGATGATTAAAACGCTGCTGGAGAAGTAAAAGGGTAAAGAAAGTGGGTAAAAGTTCTACCATACTTCTTGATTGTTGTAGATAGTTGTTCGAAGTTGTAAAAGCATTATTGATAGTTGTAGATTGAAGATCAAAAGATGCAAGATTAAGCAGTTCAAGTCCGCTTGAACTGCTTTTTATTTGTAATGTTCGCGCTTTGCGGATAATTCCTCCAGCGCGTCCGATCGGCAGAGCGACGCCGCGCACAAAATAAAAAAGGAACGCAAATAAGCGTTCCTTCGCAAACGATGATTCATTTGTCCTATCCTCCGAACATTATCCGCGAGCAGGAAGTCCAGCAAGATGACGCAGGAAGCGTTCAGGCAGGACGATGGTTTCATTGCACTTGTTGCAGCAGCGTTCCCTGCGATTCTTGCTAATAGGCTGCGGATTGTTACCATAATCATTGAACTCGTGATTACAGATACAGCAAGTGTAGTTCTTCGGATTGGAACCGAAAGTGAAATGGGAAACATGGGAAAGCGCTCTGGTGTTAGACATAAAGGGACTGCCTTTCTGCGCATTTGCGCGTTCAAAATTTGTTTATTAAGAAAAGGATTCTCTTCCTTTTTCTTTATTATATCATATCAAAATTTTTGGTATTTTTCAAAGAGACGATGGAAGGGGCAGGGCTTAGTAGGTATCATGCAGCTTCTTTATCAGCAGCATCCTGCACAGCCTTGATGCCATCTTCCAGCTCCTTTTGCAGCTTCTTCTGCGCCAGCTCATGCTTGGTGATCAGGCTGGTCAGCTTGCCCTCTTCATCGAACTCAGCATCATTGCCATAGAGGGGGAAGTAGTCAACAAACCAATCCAGAACATACTTGTAGGGGCTGCGATGGGTCTTGCTCATGGCTCTGACCTTCTTGTAGCGATCCATCAGCTCTTCCTGCTGCTCGACAGGGAACTGCTTGATGAAGTGCTCCATGTCAGCATACTTTGCAGTGATGGGACGCTTGCTCTCATCATCGCTGCTGCTGGCCTTGCGCGTCTGCTTCTCGATCTTCATGTTAGGATTGTCAGCACGCAGTCCCTTGAGGACATT
This sequence comes from Clostridia bacterium, assembly GCA_017938795.1. Lineage (GTDB taxonomy): Bacteria > Bacillota > Clostridia > Christensenellales > Aristaeellaceae > Ventricola. The sequence goes on along the minus strand of JAGBAV010000117.1, from coordinate 10,283 downwards.
GTATTCAGCAGTACCATACTGAGAAGCCTTCTTCAGGAAAGCCGCAGTCACAGTCAGGATGTTGGTCAGAGCGTCATAGGAGTAACCAGTCATCGTCATCGTCTTCATCGTCATTTACCTCATCTTTCTTTTCTCTGGGCTGTTTGTTTCTCTCAACCTTGTGACTATATTATATAAAACTGACTGTCCAATAAATGGGACTTTATGCAGCAAGGATACATTCTTCAGAAAAGATGTTCGATTCAAGATTCTTGCCAACAAACCAAGAGCGAACGAAACCATATCCCTTGCCGCTGATTCTGGCACAATCACGAATCTTTTCAAACTCTTCAAGCAGTTCTACTGCATTCGCCTGCATCTCCATGCAAGCGATCATGCTTGCGTAACTCGGATTGTAGCTCTGGCGATAGGAGTGAGGCGTCTGGCGAACCTCAATTCGGCAGTTTGGGAAATCAGCAAGGATGCGCTTCACCATCTCGTATTCGCAGGAAAAGGGGATGGATGCCTGACGCATGAACTTCTTGCTCACCATCAGAGTCATGGAGCGAACATCGAACTTAACATTCTTCATAATCATTTACCTCATCTTTCTTATCTCATGGTTGTTTGTGTTTCTCTCAACCTTGTGACTATATTATACGAAACCGACTGTCCAATAAATGGGACTTATGCAGTTTTCTTCAGAGTTTCTGCATCATGATCAACAGGCGTCACAATGATCCTGTTGTCCTCATCAAACTCAGGCAGCTTGCCATAGTTGGGGAAGGTGGCTCTGAACCACTTGCGCACCTTGGTAATGGCATTGGTGTGAGACTTCGCTTCATTGAGGACAGCCTCATAGCGCTGGAGGTAGAACTCGCTTTCTGCAAGGCTGCTGATGTAGTGCTCCATCTGCTTGTAGGTGGGCATGGGCGTCTTCGTCTTGGCAGGCTTGTGCGTCTTGTTGACGATGGAGAAGCCCTGATTGCGCAGTTCTACAAGCATCTTGTACTCTTCAGAGAAGGGATTGTTGGCAGCGTCAGCAAAAGCCTTGGTGATGGTGACAGTGTTGGCAGTGAAATCAATGCGATAGCTCATCTTCGTAGACATGGTAGTATTCCTTTCTGCTCTTTGGCTCTTGGTTGTTTGGGGGGATCAGCGAGACAGGGCGAGAACCTTGTTGTTCTCAGTTTCAACCTTGGACTCAGTATCTTCTTCAGTTTTGTATTCGTCTTTGTACTGCTCCAGATACCAAGACTTGATTTTTGCGTAGCGTCCAGCGTGAGTCTTGTAAAACTCCATCAGGTAGTCATAACGCTTGAGGCGTTCGCTTTCTTCGCCATCGCGAATGATGATGTGTTCACGCATCTTTTTGAAGGTCAGATTCTTGTGGGACTGTTTGCCATTCTTCTTGGCGATTTCCTTCTGCGCGAAGGCGAAGTCAGGGTAATCAGCGCGAAGCTGCTTGAGCAGGGTGTATTCATTGCTGCCAAAGACGCCAGCAGCCTTCAGGAACTTCTTGGTGACAGTGATCGTACCTGCAATGTAGTCAATGTTGTACTCGCGGCTCATCTTGTTGTTCTTCATAGTGGTTTACTTCCTTTCTCTTGTTCGAAGTTGTTTGTGTTTCTCTCAACCTTGTAACTGTATTATACGAAACTGACTGTCCAAGAATTTGGACTTGTAAGAAATTATCAGCGAATGTTCAGTGCAGCTTCTTCCATGGGGATTTGATCATAAGTCACAGCAGTGTTGCTGCCATCCTCCAGCAGATAGTGCTCTTCTTCGCAGAAGTCATCAAACTCATCTTCAGTGAACATGGTGTCATGGCACTCATTGAACTCATCGCAGTCATCATAGCTATCAGCGTCAATGAAGGAGACCCAAGAGGTTGCGATATACTTCTTCAGCTCGCCATTCTGATATTCAAAGCGGAAAGGCAGGGAGCTGCCAGAAGCCTCACTATAGTCATATTCGCCTTCAATGATGCAGTCTTTGCCAATGGCCTGCGCCAGCTTCAGGATCAGAGAATCGACCTCATGAGCTTCATCATAGTAGTAGGCGTCAGTGGTGATGCAGAGCTGCTTGGAATCATTCTTGAAATACTCAAAACCTTCATTCTTCAGGAAAGCAGCCATCTTCTTGCTTGCGGAAATGCGAATCATCGTCTCAGTGTACATTGTTTAGTTCCTCACTTTCATTTACTCTTGTTTGTTGTGTTTGTTTCTCTCAACCTTGTGACTACATTATACGAAATGCAATATCCAATAAATTGGACTTATAAATAAAAGTGTGTCTTTTTGCTTCGCGTAAGTAAGAAATATTACTTGAGGCAAAAAGACACACTTTGCTATGAAGTTGCTGAAAGTTGCTCTGAGTTGATGAATGATGTGGATTGTTGCTCTTGGTTGTGTAAAAGTTGATGTGAGTTGATTGCTTTTACAGGGGATAGAAGGATAAAAATGGAATCAATAGGATGGTACTTTGATAATCACATAATCAGAGTTAGAGGTATGAAGGGAGTTACTTTCATGCCTAAACAGCTAAAAGAGCGCGTTCAAGTGGGAGTTGAAAAGAAAGGGAAACCCATCTATAAATGGGTGACTGGATACTCTCAGCAGGAGTTATTCATGAATGCTGCAATGCTCTTGCAGGAGTATGGATTGGTTCATGGACAGCAGAAAAAAGAAAAACCATCCTCGCCATACTTCAAAGCGTATGTAGAGAGATGGTTTGAGCTATATAAAGAGCCAAAGCTGCGCCAGACAACCAAGAGTTCCTATTTGAATCTGATTAAGAATCATCTGATCCCTCATTTCAAAGGAATGAGGCTGGAGGAAATCACAACCAGCACTGTTCAGGAGTTGTTCAATGCGAAATCCTCTATGGCGAAATCGACTGTGCGCCAAATGCGGATTATTCTGCATCAGGTTTTTGATCTGGCAGTGGAGGATGAATACATGAAGCGCAATCCAACAGACAGCAAGCGTCTATATATCTCTTCTGATAAAGTGGAGAAGAGAGAGGCGCTGGAGGATCATGAGGTCAAGGCGATCATCAGGGGCATTCCCTGCCTCAAGAGAGAGGATGGGATGCTGCTTGCACTCTTGATCTTTACAGGTATGCGACGAGGAGAAGCTCTTGCCCTGCGATGGGAGGACATTGACTGGAAGAAGCGCCTGATTGCAGTGAAGAGGGCGATCACCTATAAGGACAACAGACCTGTGCTGGGCAAGACCAAGAGTGACGCAGGCAACAGGCTCATTCCTCTTGATGATCAGCTTGCAGCAATCCTCCAGCCATGCAGACAGTTGGGAGGCTTCATCATTGGAGGAAGCGATCCCATCTCAGAAACAGCATTCAAGCGCATGTGGGAGAGGATAGGGAAGAAGATCAACCTTTATGGCGCGACGCCACATGTGTTCAGACACACCTACATCACACTGGCTGCATCCTCTGGAATAGATGTAAAAACTTTACAGTCGATAGCAGGTCATTCAGACATCAAAATGACCATGGACAGGTATGCCCACAAGAGGGAGAATAATATCATTGCGGCAGGAGGCCTCATCAGCAGCGTTTTCAGGTCAATGTGATAAGTTATGTGATAATTTCGACCCTCAAAAAAACTATATGGCATAAGGGAAAATCAGGGGTCGAACATGTGTTATTGTGATAAGATTTGTGATAATTGGTCTGATGATCAGAAAATAAGATGATAATTCAATAACAAAAAATCCCGCAAAGCGCTTCCCTAATCATAAGAAACTTTCGCGGGATTTGATGATGGATCATGATGAAGAAACCTAACAATAGCAGGAAAAAGCCTGCAAAATCCAGACATAAAAAAGCAACCGCCAACAGCGCGGAGCTTGTCGGCGGTTTGTGGTGCACCCAACAGGATTCGAACCTGTGGCCTTTTGATTCGTAGTCAAACGCTCTATCCAGCTGAGCTATGGGTGCGTGCTCGCTTCGAACGAAATATATTATAGCTCTGGATGGTGTATTTGTCAACACCTTTTTGAAAGTTTTTTCAAATTCTTATTTCTATGGTCGGACGAATGTTATCATGGATCGAAAAGGGCTTGCCAGACACGGCGCGGGCGTGGTATCCTCTTTGTATCGGCGAAGCCGGGAGAAGGGGGTAAGGCTATGGATGCGATCGATACGAGGATACTGAATATTCTGCAGAAGAATGCAAGGACGCCTCTTAAGGCGATTGCGGAGCAGGTGTTTCTCTCTTCGCCGGCGGTCAGCGCACGCATTGAGCGGCTGGAGGCGGCGGGGCTGATCCGCGGCTACAGCGCGCAGATCTCCGGCGAGGCGCTGGGGTATCAGATCAAGGCGTTTATCAGCATGCAGATCGAGCCCAGCCAGAAGCCGGATTTCTACCCGTATATCGAGAGCGTGCCCAATGTGATGGAGTGCTGCTGCGTGACGGGCGACTATTCGATGCTTATCAAGGTCTGCTTCCATACCACGCAGGAGCTGGATCAGTTCATCAACCGGCTTGACCGGTTCGGGCGCACGCGTACGCAGATCGTGTTCTCAACGCCTGTGGAGTACCGGGGCGTTCCGGTGCCTGAGGAGGAGATATAAGCCCTGCGGCAGCATTCCGGCCGCGGAGTCAATATAGTCTGGCCGCCCGCAGAGAGATCGTAATGTTCGGTTTCTTGCGGGCGGCTTTCCGTATGCCGCTGGCGTCTGGCGGATAATAGCGCTCTGCTGAAGGATGTGGACGGGAGTATGCGCCGGCTGAAGGATGGAAAAGGGAAATTTCACAAACCATGAGCCCTGTTTATGAACAGGTTATCTATTGCAAATGACGAATGTAAATGGTACAATAAACATGATCGTTCGCCTTTACGGCGGCGTGTAAAGAGGTACATGACCAGCAGTTCACAGGAACACGGAGGGTTTGAGTATGAATCTTGTTTACACCGGCAAGACCAAGAACGTCTATGCGCTCGATAACGGCAATTACCTGCTCAAGTTCAAGGATGACTGCACCGGCAAGGACGGCGTCTTTGATCCGGGCGAGAACAGCGTCGGCCTGACCATCGACGGTGTGGGCGACGTCAATCTGCGTATGTCCATCTACTTCTTTGAGAAGATCAATGCTGCGGGCATCCGCACCCACTATGTGAGCGCGAATCTGGCGGACACCACCATGGAGGTCGTCCCGGCGAAGCCGTTCGGCAAGGGCCTTGAGGTCATCTGCCGCCATAAGGCTGTGGGCAGCTTCCTGCGCCGCTATCGCGACTATGTCGAGGAGGGCGCTGACCTGCCCGCTTACGTCGAGATGACCTTCAAGAACGACGAACTCGGCGATCCGCTCGTCACCCGCGACGGCCTCGTCGTGCTCGGCGTCATGACGGAGGAGCAGTACGACAAGATCAAGGCCATGACCCAGCAGATCACCCAGATCGTCGCCGACGACCTGAAGGAGAAGGGCATGGTGCTCTACGATATCAAGTTCGAGTACGGCTATGACGCCAACGGCGATGTGATGCTCATCGACGAGATCGCCTCCGGCAATATGCGCGTGTACAAGGATGGCAAGTACATCGATCCGATGACCCTGTCCGAGCTGTTCTTCGCGTAATGGGCGGTTTCTTTGGCGTCGTCTCCAAGCGGGACTGCGTGCTGGATATCTTCTTCGGCGTCGATTATCATTCCCATCTGGGGACGCGCCGCGGCGGTATGGCCATCTACGACGCGGCGCAGGGCTTCCAGCGGCAGATACACAGCATCGAGAATACGCCCTTTCGCACGAAATTTGAGAAGGATCTGAGCGAGTTCCACGGCTGCAGCGGCATTGGCTGCATCAGCGATCAGGATCCGCAGCCGCTGCTGGTCCGCTCGCATCTGGGTCTGTTTGCCATCTCCACCGTCGGCATCATCAACAACAGCGATGAGCTGATCCGCGAGTATTTCTCCGATCATGGGCATCAGTTCATGGCGATGTCCTCCGGGAAGGTCAACAGCTCGGAGCTGGTCGCCGCGCTGATCAATCAGAAGGATGATTTCGTCTCCGGCATCCGCCATGCGCAGGAGCTGATCGACGGCTCGATGACCATCCTCCTGCTCACGCGGGACGGCGTCATCGCCGCGCGCGACAGGCTGGGCCGCCTGCCCGTGCTTGTGGGCAGGGATGAGAACGGATACTGCGTGTCCTTCGAATCCTTCGCCTATCATAAGCTGGGCTATGCCGACGCGTATGAGCTGGGCCCGGGCGAGATTGTGCATATCACCAGCGACGCCTGCGTGACGCTCGCGCCTGCCGGGTCTGAGATGAAGATCTGCGCCTTCCTCTGGTCGTATTACGGCTACCCGAATTCCAACTACGAGGGCATGAACGTCGAGGTCATGCGCTGCCGCAACGGCGAGATTATGGCGCGCGACGAGCAGAATGCCGGCACGATGCCGGACGTCGATTACGTCGCGGGCGTGCCGGATTCCGGCGTGCCGCATGCCATCGGCTATGCCAATTACAGCCATCGGCCGTTTGCCCGCCCGTTTGTCAAGTATACGCCGACGTGGCCGCGCTCCTTCATGCCGGAGAATCAGGCTGTGCGCAGTCAGGTGGCGAAGATGAAGCAGATCCCCGTGCCGGAACTGATCGAGGGCAAGCGCCTGCTCTTTGTGGATGATTCCATCGTGCGCGGCACGCAGCTGCGCGAGACGGTTGAGTTCCTCTATGAGTCCGGCGCGAAGGAAGTGCACATGCGCTCCGCATGCCCGCCGATCATGTACAGCTGCAAGTATCTGAATTTCTCCCGCGGCAATTCGGATATGGATCTGCTCGCGCGCCGTACCGTGCAGGAGCTTGAGGGCGACGAGGGCAGCAGGCATCTGGACGAATACGCCGACGGCTCCACCGAACGCGGCAAATGCCTGCTCAGTGCTATCTGCAAAAAGCTGGGCTTTGACTCGCTGGGCTATCAGTCGCTCGAGGGCCTGCTTGAGGCAATCGGCATTGATAAGGATAAGGTCTGCACCTACTGCTGGAACGGCAAGGGCTGATAAAAAACAGATTTGTATGCTCCGGTCCGCATGCTGCGGGCCGGGGATTTTTTTATGCGGCCAATTCTCTGTTGTCTATTATATAATGCAGATTATCCTTGCGCCGGCGGGTATGATTGATGTAATATAGACAAAAGCTCTTCCCGCGGCGTGCTGCGGGAGGCAGACAACAAATCTTCAGGAGGAGATACTTATGAAGAAACTGCTCTGTATCGCGCTTGCGCTGTGCCTGATGCTGCCGTGTCTGGCGCTGGCGGACGGCGCTGCGGACGGCGTCTACGCCGCCGTGTGCAAGGGATTCTACGGAGACTTCAACGTGAGCGTGACCATCGCGGAGGGCAAGCTGGCCGATATCGCGTGGGAAGGCGCGATGGAGACCCCCGAGCTGGGCGGCGCTGCGCTGGAGATCATGGCTGCTGACATGATCGCGGCGAACACCTCCGGCGTGGACAATGTGTCCGGCGCGACCGTGACCTCCGCCGTCTTCCGCGCGGCGGTGAACGACTGCCTCAAGCAGGCGAATGCGCCCGCCGAAATGACCGCCGCTCCGGCCGCCGCAGAGAAGGCCGCTGAGGTCATCGACGCCGACGTGCTCGTCGTGGGCAGCGGCGTGGCCGGCCTGAGCGCGGCGATCGCGGCGAAGGAAGCCGGCGCGAACGTCGTCATCATTGAGAAGCAGGATATCCCGGGCGGCTCTTCCGTCACCAGCGCGGGCATCGTCTACGCGCCGCTGGATGAAACCGACAAGGAGACCATGGTCGCCTACTACATGGAGCGCGCCGAGGGCAATGCGAACGAAGAGCAGCTGACCTTCTTTGCGGACAATGCGCTTGACACCCTCGCCTGGCTGGAGAGCCTCGGCGTGCAGTGGATGATGCAGGTCCCGGCTGGCACTGCGCCGCAGCCGCGCGCCCGCTTCTCCATGACCGCGCAGGGCGTGGGCATGACCGGCGCCGCGCTGACCAACCCGATGATCGCCAAGCTGAATGAGCTGGGCGTTCAGATCATGACCGGCGTGGCGGCGACCGAGCTGATCGTGGCGGACGGCGCTGTCGTCGGCGCGAAGGCCGTCTCCGACAAGGCGGACTACACCATCAATGCCAAGGCTGTTGTGCTTGCCACCGGCGGCTTCGACGCCAGCACCGAGATGAAGGCCCAGTACTCCCCGATCGCGACCACCGACTTCCCGCTGTCCTCTAAGGGCAATACCGGCGACGGCATCAACATGGGTATCGCCGCGGGCGCTGCCACCGAGTTCAAGGGCGGCATGATCGGCTTTGACTTTGTCAACGGCTCTCTCCCGGCTTCCGGCATGAACGCCGTGGCCATGTACTGCGTCAGCTACACCCAGCCGGACGGCACCTTCGTCAGCCCGGTCATCGACTATCCGATCACCTATCAGGCGATCAAGGATCTGGGCGTTGAGCACTTCTACGGCCTCTATGACGCCGCCGGCGCGGACAGCGCCGAGCAGGCTGTGGCCGTGGGCTTCGGCTGGAAGGGCGAGACGGTTGAAGAGCTGGCCGCTGCCACCGGCATGGACGCCGCGAAGCTGGCCGACGCCGTCGCGCAGAGCGGCCTGACCACCGCGCCGTACTATGCGGTTATGGTCGCCCCGTGCACCATCGGCTCCATGGGCGGTCTGGTGATCAACACCGACGCGCAGGTCATGGGTACCGACGGCAATGCCATCGCCGGCCTGTACGCCTCCGGCGAGGTCGCCAACGGCGGCTTCTACTATCAGGTCTATCCGGCCAGCGGCAGCTCCCTGTCTCTGGCGATGACCTTCGGCCTCGAGGCCGGCCGCAACGCTGCCGCCTTCGCGAAGTAATCGCCGAGGCGCACGCAGCGGCGTGACAAACGCATAAGAAAAGGCTGTCAGGAAAGGCCGGGCGACCGGCGGCTCCTGACAGCCTTATTTTGTTGTCTTGGGATGAGGGAATGAAGCGCGGCGTCTGCGTCAGCCTTTGTCCGTGATTTCTTCGAAGCGGTAACGCTGCGTGACGTCGGGGTACTTCTCCCTGTCCACCTCGGAGGCGAACATGGTATACGGGCGGACCCAGATCTCCTGCGCGCCGTACAGCGCCTGATAGACGACGTGCGGCTCGCCGGTCTCCGAGTGCTTCGCAATGGCGACAATGCGGTAGAGCCTGTCCTTGAAGTGGCGGTATGTCTTGCCGACGTGGATTTCGCGCATGGGGGATTCCTCCTGTCAGGTTTACTCTGAAAGCTATTGTAGCATATGACCGCGCCGGGAGCAACCCGGGCGAAGAACAGGGAGAGCATGCAGAAAGCGCCCCGGAGGGAATCCTCCGGGGCGCTTGTCATGCGATGACGGGGAGAGGGATCAGATGTTCTTCTCCTCGAAGGTGGTCTCCAGCGCGTTGGCGCGGGCCTTGATCAGCTGGTTGGAGCCGGTCTCCACGGCCGGGAAGCAGGGCAGCTCGGTGACGGCATCGCCGTACTGGGCGCGGAGCTCCTCGATCGGGCCGAACTTCAGCGCGCGCATCATGCAGCTGGCGACGCAGGCCGGGGTCTCGCCCTTCTTGATGAGGTCGAGGCACATGTTGCACTTGGTGACAGCCTTCTTCTCCGGGACATAGACCGGATGATGATACGGGCAGGCCTCGACGCAGCGCAGGCAGGCCTCGCCGGCGCAGGCGATCGCCTCGTCGTGATAGACGATGCCGGTCTCCTCGTCCTTGAGGGTGCGCTTGAGCGGGCAGGCGGCCACGCAGGCGGGGTTATCGCAGTGGCTGCAGGAGGTGCTCATGTGGTAGATGCCGGGGTTCGGGTAGGCGCCGGTCTCGTAGCTCTTCACGCTGCGCAGCAGGAAGCCCACGTCCAGGCGGTTCTTATCCTTGCAGGCGATCTGGCAGGTGTGGCAGCCGGCGCACACCGTCTGATCGAAATAGAATCCATACTGTGCCATTGTCTTGTTCCTCCTATCCGCTCAATTAAAACAGGATGGTCTGCGGAACATCGGCGTCGGCCGGGATGGCGTCGCCCTCGTACTTCGCGACCTGAACGGTCAGGGCGTTGTAGCCGTCGATGCCCAGGCCGGTTGCGACGTTGCCGGTGATGTAGTTCTCGCTGCCGGCCTGGTCGATGCCGGTCTTCTCATCCACGCGGACCCAGGGGCCGTGCGGCAGGCCGACGACGCCAGGCATCATGCGCGCGCTGACGGTGGCATGACGCAGGGTCTCGCCGTACTGAGAGGAGATCTTGACCGTGTCGCCGTCCTTGATGCCACGCTCAGCTGCATCGATGGTGGACAG
>JAGBAV010000116.1 GCA_017938795.1 Clostridia bacterium | reverse complement strand
CCTGCGCGAGGCGGCCGAGATCGACGGCGCGGGCCCGATCCGCACGCTGATCCAGATCTACCTGCCGCTGTCCACCTCCGTCATGGCGACGCTGGCGCTGTTCTACGCCGTCGGCCGCTGGAACGGCTTCTCCGATGCGCTTCTCTACATCAAGAACAGGCAGGATCTCTACCCGATCCAGCTGCTGCTCTACAATATCCTGCAGAACACCAACTCCATCGAGATCGGTACGCAGGAGGGCTTCTTCGATCCGGGTGTCGGCGAGACGCTCAAGATGGCGACGGTCATGTTCGCGACCGTGCCGATCCTCGTGATCTATCCGTGGCTCCAGCGCTACTTCGTCACCGGCGTGACCATCGGCGCTGTCAAGGGCTGACCGGCGGGCGGGACCCGCAGCCGCATCCGGCGCAGCTTGCATATTCATACTGCTGCGGCGGATAAAGCCCGTCCTGACATCGGTATAATGACAGTCTGTACCTGTCATTACATAATATCATAAGGAGGATTCACCTATGAAACGCATCCTGGCTATCCTGATGGCTGCTGCTATGCTGCTCAGCCTGTGCATCCTTTCCGCCGCGGCTGAAGAGCTCGTGGACGGCAAGTTTGCCGAGACCCGCACCATCACCGTCGAGATCTTTGACCGCTCCAACGACGGCGGCACCGATCCGACCAACAACAAGTTCACCGACTTCATCAAGGCCGGCATGCTCGAGAAGTACAATGTGGCTGTCGAGTTTGTCCGCGTTCCGCGCTGGACTGAGGTTGACGATATGAACAACCTGCTGGCCGCCGGCGACGCGCCCGACGTCTGCGTGACCTACTCCTACCCGACCATCCAGACCTACGCCAACATGGGCGGCGTTCTGGATATGGCTCCGTACCTCACCGAGAATAAGGACCTGCTCCCGAACCTGTACGCTCTGCTGGGCGACTACAACATCTTCTACGATCAGGATCCGGAGACCGGCGCTGTGTGGGCTATCGAGGCTCTGCTCGCCGAGCGCGCCCGCATCAACACCTTCATCCGCAAGGACTGGCTGGATAAGCTGGGCCTCGCCGTGCCGACCACCATCGAAGAGTTCGAGGCGGCTCTGGTTGCCTTCCGCGACAACGCCGAGACGCTGCTGGGCGCCGACGCTGCGAAGATGGTTCCCTACACCACCAGCTATGACATCGGCTGGCGCAACGATCACCTGCTTTGCTCCTTCGTGCCGGACGCTGCGACCGACGAAGAGCTCTACATCAACGGCTTTGACGACCGCCACATGCTCTACCCGGGCTACAAGGAGGGCGTCCGTGTCCTGAATAAGTGGTACAACATGGGCCTCATCTGGAAGGATTTCGCCCTGTACGGCTCCGGCGACACCACCGAGGACAACAACCTGAAGGCCGGCTTCGTCGGCGCCTTCACCCACAACTGGGACTACCCCTTCCGCAATGGCGAGGACTCCATCCATGCCAACCTGAAGCGTAACGTCGGCGAAGACGCTGCCTTCATCGCCATCGAGTGCTTCAAGAACGACGCCGGCGAGTACCGCAAGTTCCTCGCTGACAGCATTGACCGCAAGGTCTTCTTCCCGGCCACCAACGACGAACCGCTCGCTTCCATGCTGTATGTTGACTTCATCTCTTCTCCGGAAGTCGTGAAGTACCTGCAGATCGGCGACGAGGGCATCAACCACACCGTGACCGAGAATGGCGCGATCGCGACCATGGCTGCCGTGGCTCCTGACATCCAGAACTCCGGCATGAACATCGACTACACCATCACCATCAACGGCCTGAACCTGTTCGACACCGAGCTGACCAACAAGTCCAAGGCGCTGAACTACGCCGGTGTTGAGTCCGAGTACGTCGAGCGCGCTCTGACCTGCTCCACCAACGGCGGCCGCGTTGTGGCTCACTACAACGTTGGCGCGATCATCGCCGAAGAGGGCGTCGGCACTTCCCTGACCGAGAAGCGCGACACCTTCCTGTGCCAGGCTGTTGTCGCCTCCGAGGCTGACTTCGACGCCATCTACGACGCCGGCATGGCCGATTACCTCGCCTCCGGCGGCCAGGACATCATCGACGAGCGCGCTGAGAAGCTGGCTGCTCTGACGAAGTAATCCTGCTGCATGACTGCGGTGAACTGAATATCTGTCTTTCCCGCGGCCGGATAAGCAAAACCATCAGGGGGGGAAGCGCTCCGGCGCTTCCCCTCTTTTGCTTTCCTTGGGCTGCAGGCGGATATGCCGCTTCCTGCGGACAGCGCGCGGATTTGTGTGCGCTGTCCGCAGGAATATGCCTGACTCCATGACAAGGATACGGGAGGAACTATGCAGTACCTATTCAATGACGGCTGGCGCTTTGCCAAGACGGCGAACGGCGCGCAGCCCGCATATGGCGATTATGCGCCTGTGGATCTGCCGCATGACTGGCTGATCGCGCAGGCGGACAATCTGTATGAGGACAGCGACGGCTGGTATGTCCGTACGCTGAATATTGAGAACGCACAGGACGGCCGGCGCAGGCTGCTGCGTTTTGACGGCGTGTATATGAACTGCGATGTGCTGGTGAATGACCGGCTGATCTGCACGCACCGCTACGGCTACACCGCCTTTGACGCGGACATGACGGATGCGCTGGTCTCCGGCGCGAATACCATCACCGTGCATGTGCGCCATCAGCATCCGAATTCCCGCTGGTATTCCGGCGCGGGCATCTTCCGCGATGTGCTGTATACGGAGCTGCCGGCCTGCCATGTCGTGCCCGACGGCGTGTATGTGCATACGGAGCCGGACGGCGGCGCATACCTCGTTCACGTCGAGACAGAGATCGCCGGGGAGCGGGGCGCGCTGCCGCTTGTCCATCGCCTCATTGACAGGGACGGCGTCTGCGTCTGCGAGGGCGAGGCGCTCCTGCGCGTGGAGAATCCGCACCTGTGGAGCTGCGAGGATCCGTATATTTACACGCTGGAGACGCACTTTAACGGCGATGTGATCCGCCAGAACATCGGCCTGCGCCAGACGCGCTTTGACGTTAACGAGGGCTTCTTCCTCAATGGCCGCCATGTGAAGCTGCACGGCGTCTGCCTGCATCACGACCTGGGCGCGCTGGGTTCGGCGTTCCATGTGAAGGCGGCGCGCCGCCAGCTGCAGGTGATGCAGGAGATGGGCGTCAATGCCCTGCGCACCTCGCACAATCCGCCTGCACGTCAGGTGATGGATCTCTGCGACGAGATGGGCATCCTCGTGATCGACGAGGCGTTTGACATGTGGGAGATGCCCAAGACGACGTATGACTATGCGCGCTTCTTCCCGGAACATGAGGCGGAGGATGTGCGCAGCTGGGTGCGCCGCGACCGCAACCACCCGAGCCTGATTATGTGGTCGATCGGCAATGAGATCCTCGATACGCATGCCAGTGCGCGCGGGCAGGAGGTTACGCGGATTCTGGCGGCGCAGGTGCGTGAGCACGACCCGCACGGCAACGGCGCGCTGACGATGGGCAACAACTTCCTCCCGTGGGAGAATGCGCAGCGCTGCGTGGATATCATCAAGAGCGCCGGCTACAACTATGCGGAGAAGCTCTATGCGGAGCACCACGAAAAGCACCCCGACTGGGTGATCTACGGCGCGGAGACTTCCTCGCTGGTGCACAGCCGCGGCGTGTATCACTTCCCGATCGACACGCCCATCCTCTCCGACGCGGATCTGCAGTGCTCCGCACTGGGCAACAGCGTGACCAGCTGGGGCACGAAGGATGTGCGGCTGATGATCGTGGAGGATCTGAAGACGACGTATTCGATGGGCCAGTTCATCTGGTCGGGCATCGACTATATCGGCGAGCCGACGCCGTATCACACCCGGTCGAGCTACTTCGGCTATGTGGACACGGCAGGCTTCCCGAAGGATCTGTTCTACTATGTGCGCGCGGCATGGCGCGAGGAGCCCGTGCTGCACATCGGCGTGCATTGGGACTGGAACGCCGGGCAGCTGATCGACGTCAACGTCATGACAAACGCGCAGGAGGCAGAGCTGCTGCTGAACGGCAGGACGCTTGGCAGGAAGCGCGTCAGCTTTGACGATGTGGAGGCGTCGATGCCGCGTTGGTGCGTGCCGTTTGAGCCGGGCGAGATCACCGCGCGCGCCTATGATGCGGAGGGCAGGCTTGTGGCCGAGACGAGCCGCCGCACGCCGGGCGACAGCCGCAGGCTCGTGCTGCAGGCGGAGGATGCTGCGCTGACCGGCGACGGGCAGGATATGACGTTCATCACGATCTCTGCGGTCGACGCGCAGGGCAATCCTGTGGATACTGCCTGCGACCGCGTGACGGTGAAGGTGGAGGGCTGCGGCGTGCTGATGGGCCTTGACAACGGCGACAGCACCGACCGCGACGGCTACAAGACCGATACCCGCCGCCTCTTCAGCGGAAAGCTGCTGGCGATGGTCGGCGCGCTGACCGGCGAGGGCGAGGCGGTTGTGACTGTGAGCGCGCCCGGCCTTGAGCGCGCGCAGCTGCGCATCCCGGTCGCTGCCGGCGCGCAGACGGCGGGTACATCCCGCGCTGCCTGCTGCCTGCCCTGCGGCGCGGCGGAGGGTGTGCATGCCCGCCGCATCGAGCTGACCGCGCTGGGCAGCACGAAGCTCGACGCGGAGCATCGCGAGGTGAAGGTCGCTTACAGGCTGCTGCCGCAGAGCGCCATGGAGCAGGAGATCACATGGCAGGTGACCAACGCATGGGGCATCGACGTGGGCAGCGCGGAGCTGATCCATGGCGAGGGCTGCGTGACCGTGCGCGCGCTGGGCGACGGGCAGGTCTATCTGCGCGCGCTCTGCCATAACGGATACGACCATCCGCGCGTCCTCTCCCAGCTGGAGATCAGCATCGAGGGTGTGGGCATGCCGAATCTGGATCCCTACGGCTTTATCACCGGCGGCCTGTATGATCTGAGCGTGGGCGACGTTGGCCCCGGCAACGACAAGGGAATCGCCTTTGCGCGCGATGGATACAGCATGGCGGGCTTCAGCCGGCTGGACTTCGGCCCGGACGGCTCGGACGAGATGACCGTACCGATCTTCTCGCTCAACGACGATCTGTACGAGCTGGACGTTTATGTCGGCGATCCGCGGGAGGGCGCGCCGCTCTTTGCGAAGCTGCCCTACCAGAAGCCGAGCATCTGGAATGTCTACCAGCCGCAGACGTACAAGCTGCCCGCGCGCATCAGCGGCCTTCAGACGCTCTTCTTCGGTTCGGACAGAAAATTCCACTTCAAGGGCTTCTCCTTCACGCGCCAGTCGCGCGCATTCATGGCGCTGACGGCGTCGCAGGCGGACGCGGTCTACGGCGACAGCTTCTGCCGCAGCGGCGAGGCGATCACGGGCATCGGCAACAACGTGTCCCTTGTCTTTGAGCGCATGGACTTCGGCGACGTCCGCAGGGCAGCGCTGACCCTGCGCGGCGCGACCCCGCTCCATCATACCCCGGTGACGGTCCGCATCCAGAACGAAAACGGGGACGAGACGACGGAGATTGCGGAATTCACCCATGACGGCGGTGAGAGCCAGCGCTTTGCCCTGTCCGTTCCGGGCGGATGCTGCACGGTGACGTTCGTCTTCCTGCCGGGCTCTCAGTTCGATTTTGAGGGCTTCCGGTTTGAGGCCATCTGATTGACGCCATATGAAAGGGGCCGGCTGCACAGCAGCCGGCCCCTTTGCCTGTATATGCAGTTTGGTCAGACGCAGACGGTCTCGCCCGGGCCGATGGCAACGACCCTGCCGTTGTGCTCGCCCCAGAGGGGGATGACGGTGGGGTTATACCAAGCATGCCCGTCGGCGGAGACGGTCAGGCTGCGCCATGCATTGACGTAGTCGACGATTTCGATGTTCGTCGCATACCAGATATCGGCATGCCCGCCCATCTTCTCGCAGAAGCGGCGGATGACATCCCAGTTATTGTCGCTCTCGAACTCATAGGAGTGGCCCCAGAGGTAGAAGAGCTTGCTGGAGAAGCGCGCCTCCTCCGCGAGGAAGCGATCGCACAGGGCGTCCAGCTGAGGGTCCGCGTGATGGCAGGTCGGGCGCAGCGCGAGCCAGTTCTCCGGGAAATCGAAGTCGTGCGAGGAGTAGACGGTGCGGCTGTAGGCGATACCGCAGTCCGCAAGCATGCGCACGATGGCCTCGTTGTATGCGCCGAAGGGATATGCCATGCCGCGGATGATCCCGCCGAATTCGCGCTCGAGATTCTCCCTGTCGAGCATGACCTCGCGGATCGCCGCGCTCAGGGGCAGCTCCGGCAGGTTGGCATGGGTATAGCAGTGGACGGCGACCTCATGGGCGGAGCCGCCGTAGACGGCCTTGGCCTTGGCCAGCGTCATCGGGCGATGCACCTGCCCTGCGGGGTAGACGCGCCCCTCCGGGCAGAACAGACCGGAGCTGATGTTGAACGTTGCGCGGATACCATGCTTATCGAGGATGGGGATCAGGTCGATATCCTGCTCCACGCCGTCGTCGTAGCTGAGGGTCAGCGCCTTCCTCAGGCCGCCGGGGAATCGCATAATCATAGGGAAACGCCTCTTTTCTGTGATCGATCGGGGCTGTTAAGAGAAGGGCGCGGACTTGCGTCCGCGCCCCTGCGATGCTGATGGGATTACGCCCACGGATTCTCGGTCGCGTAGGGCAGAGCCTTGGGCTGGTTGTAGGCGATGTCGGCCACGCCGAAGTACTTGAAGACCTCGAACAGAGCCTTGCCGCAGTGGGCGAACGCCACGGCGCCGTGATGCGGATAGCGCTTCTGCACCAGCACATGGCGGTAGAAGCGGCCCATCTCCGGGATGGCGAAGATGCCGATGCCGCCGAAGGAGCGGGTCGGGACGTCGAGAACCTCGCCCTGCGCGATGTAGGCGCGCAGCTGGCCCTCGCTGTCGCACTGCAGGCGATAGAAGGTGATGTCGCTGGCAGCGATGTCGCCCTCGAGGGTGCCGCGGGTGAAGTCGGGCTCGGAGCCGGCCGGCTCGAGCAGACGATGCTGGATCAGCTGGTACTTGACGGCGCAGCTGTCGCACATCTTGCAGCTCGGGGTGTTGCCGCAGTGGAAGCCCATGAAGGTATCGGTCAGCTTGTAGTCATACTTGCCGGCGATATCCTCGTCATAGATGTACTGCGGGACGGAGTTGTTGATATCCAGCAGGGTGACGGCGTCGCCGGTCACGCACGCGCCGATGTACTCGGAGACAGCGCCGTAGATATCGACCTCGCAGGCCACCGGGATGCCCTTGGCGGCCAGGCGGGAGTTGACGTAGCACGGCTCGAAGCCGAAGGTCTCCGGGAAGGCCGGCCAGCACTTGTCGGCGAAGACGACGTACTCGCGCGCGCCCTTGTGAGCCTCAGCCCAGTCAAGCAGGGTCAGCTCGAACTGCGCCATGCGCTCGCACAGGTCCGGATAGTAGCGGCCCTCGCCCATCTCGGCGGCCATGTCGGCCACGACGTCCGCAATGCGCGGGTCGCCGGCGTGCTGCTTGTAGGCAACCAGCAGATCCAGCTCGGAGTTCTCCTCGATCTCGACGCCCAGCTCGTAGAGGCCCTTGATCGGGGCGTTGCAGGCGAAGAAGTCCTGCGGGCGCGGACCGAAGGTGATGACCTTCAGGCTCTTGACGCCGAGGATCGCGCGGGCGATCGGCTGGAATTCCTTGATCATCTTGACGATGTCCTCAGCGG
>JAGBAV010000115.1 GCA_017938795.1 Clostridia bacterium | reverse complement strand
GGGCCCGGCACCGCATAAATGCGTTTTACTGCCGGGCTTCGGTTCGATGTGAGCGTGGTGGGCGTACGGTTTGCTGACAAGGCAACGGATGAACCGCCAACTGCTTCGTGGAGCCCAAGGCTCCCTCCGTGAGGGAGCTGTCCATCGTCAGATGGACTGAAGGAGTGTCCCGCCGGAGGCAGCTCCGGCTACCGCATACCTGCAATCCATAGACGCATCCCAAGCCTCCCTCCGTGAGGGACCGGAGCCGAGCGCGCCCTGTGGGCGGTGAAGCGAGGCGGAGCGTCGGGAATCGCAAGGAGCGACCCTTGGGGCGCGACTATGCGAGTTTCCCGGAATGGTGGCACGGCGTAGCCGTGACGGAAGGAGTGCCCCGCCGGAGGCAATTGCGCATATTGCTAAACGGCATCGATGCCCCCTCCCCCTCAGCACAAAAAAAGGCGGCTGCCCGCCAGGGCGCCGCCAGCCGTCTTATTCGTCATATCCCTGCACCTCGCGGCGGTAGCGCCTGCACTGCCGCTCGCTGCGGCCCAGCGTCTCCACCGTCTCCATGAGGCTCATCCCCCCGATGTAGTACATCACGCAGAAGGCATACAGCTCCGGCCGCATGCCGTCCATCCGCCCGCGCGCCTCGCTCTCCAGCCGGCGCAGCACGGCGCATTCCCGCTGCAGGGCATGCTGCAGGGCCTCCGCGCGGATGAGCCTCGCGTCCAGCCCCTGCGGCACGCCGCCGCGGGCGCGGATCTCCTCCCCGTCCGTGCGGATGGCGCATACCTCGTATCCGCTCGCGCGCAGCTGCTCGGACAGCCGCTCCACCAGCATCGCCTGCGCCCTCACGCGCTGCAGCGCCTGCGCCGTCTCCCTCGCGGTCTCAGTCGTCGTCGTCATCGTATGCCTCATCCTCCTCCCGCCGCCTCGTCATGCTGCATGCGCCGCAGCCGTCGCATTCCTCCTTGAGATACAGATAGCACGAAAATGCCATGCGCTTGGTGTTCCTCCTTGTCGCTTCTGTCGGTCGTATGGTCGTTTCGCGTGGATGAGACCCATTATATTCACACTTCGCCAACTCGTCAAGCGTATTTTGCGTTTTCTCTTGACGAATCGCCAATTCTGTGGTACAGTGATCATGACAAAATGCCATTCTCCGAGAGGAGGCCACCGCCATGACCTTTCCCCTTCGCCTTCGCGCCGCCCGCCAGCGCGCCGGGCTCACGCAGCAGCAGGCCGCCGCTGCCCTCGGCGTGTCCGCCAGCGCATACTGCGGCTATGAGACCGGGAAGCGCCAGCCCGACCTCGACCGCCTTGCCCGCCTCTGCCTGCTTTTTTCCGTCCCGGCGGATGAGCTGCTCGGCCTGCCCGCCGCGCCGCCCGTCTCCCCCGCGGAGGAAGAGCACCTTGCCCGCCTGCGCTCGCTGGATGCGCATGGCCGCCGCATGGTGCGCCTCGTGCTGGCGGAGGAGTGCGCCCGCATAGCCCCCGCCGCGGGTCAGGGCCGCCTGCTCCCCTTCCGCGTCAGCGAGCAGCCCGCCGCCGCCGGCATGGGCGCGTATCTCGGGCCGGAGGCATTCCGCTGCGTGCTCGTGGCGGAGGGGCGTCTCCCGCGCGGCGCGTCCTTCGGCGTGCCCGTCCGGGGCGACAGCATGGAGCCCGCCTATCATGACCGCGATGTGCTCGTCGTCTCCGACGCGCTGCCCGAGCCGGGCGACGTCGGCGTCTTCATCATGGACGGCGCGGGGTATGTGAAGGTCTGCGGCCGGGGCGAGCTGCTCTCGCTCAATCCCGCCTATGCGCCCATCCCCATGACCGAGGGCATCCGCCCCTGCGGCAAGGTGATCGGCGTCCTGCGGGAGGATGAGCTGCTGGCGTGATGCAGGTTCTCTCCTCCGGGTAGAATCCGCGCCGTCTATGTGTTATACTATACAGACACAGAGCAATACCCTCAAAAACCCATGCCTGCAAAGGAGAATCGCCATGAAGAGAATCACCGGCCTGCTCGCCCTGCTGCTCGTCCTCTGCCTCGCCCCGCATCAGGCGCAGGCTGTCTCCATCGTCGGCTTCGAGAACAGGTTCAGGAAGGCCATCGAGGCGGATCTGTCCGACTACAGCACCTGCTATAAGGGCGACTGCGACTCGAATGTCCGCAAGGTCAAGGCCCGCCTGAAGACGCTGGGCTACTACTCCTCCACCGCGACGTTCGACGATGAGTTCAACGACATCATGGTGCAGCGCGTCAAGGATTTTCAGGAGAATAACGGCCTGCCGGTCACCGGCGATGTGAACAGCGCCACCGTCTCCGCGCTCAAGGGCTTCAGCCCCATCCGCGGCCCGTATTACGAGGGCTGGTGGGACGAGCCGGACGTCACCCTGATCGCCCCGGATATCACCTATGCCCGCTGGGACAAGCGCGACTGCGACCAGATGGGCTTCTCCGTGGAGTATAAGAACGTCTCCACCACCCGCAAGGTCGTCGCCGTCGAGCTGCTGGTCTATACCAAGGACGTCTGGGGCAACGAGCTCATCAGCAGCGATTACCCCTACTCCTACACCCTCAACGACACCTTTGGCACCGGCGCGAAGAAGTACACCGGCTATATGCTCATCCCCTACTGCAGCGACACCTATGAGGTCTACTGCGCCATCAACAAGGTGCGCTATGACGACGGCTATATGGGCTATGTGGACGACCCCAACTATCTCTGCTGGACGATCCGCTGGTAATCATCATCACAAAGGAGAATCGCTATGAAAAGAAACATCATCGCTCTCGCCCTGCTGCTCGTCCTCTGCCTCGCCCCGCTTCAGGCGCAGGCGGTCTCGATCGTCGGCTTCAAGTATGAGAAGAAGGAGGGCAAGTCGTATGCCGTCTGCTATAAGGGCGACTGCGGCACGGACGTGCGCAAGGTCAAGGCGCGCCTGAAGGAGCTGGGCTATTACTCCTCCACCGCGACGTTCGACGATGAGTTCAACGACATCATGGTTCAGCGCGTCAAGGATTTTCAGGAGAATAACGGCCTCCCGGTCAACGGCGGCGTGGACAGCGCCACCGCCTCCGCCCTTGATCGCTCCAACCCCATCCGCGGTCAGTATTACGAGTACTACTGGGATGAGCCGGAGGTCACCCTGATCGCCCCGGATATCACCTACGCCCGCTGGGATAAGCGCGAATGCGACCAGATGGGCTTCTCCGTGGAGTATAAGAACGTCTCCACCACCCGCAAGGTCGTTGCCGTCGAGCTGCTGGTCTACACCAAGGACGTCTGGGGCAACGAGCTCATCAGCAGCGACTACCCCTACTCCTACACCCTCAACGATACCTTTGGCACCGGCGCGAAGAAGTACACCGGCTACATGCTCCTCCCCGACTGCAGCGACACCTATGAGGTCTACTGCGCCATCAGCAAGGTGCGCTATGACGACGGCTATATGGGCTATGTGGACGACCCCAACTACCTCTGCTGGACGATCCGCTGGTAATCATCATCACAAAGGAGAATCGCCATGAAGAAAACCACCGGCCTGCTCGCTCTGCTGCTCGTCCTCTGCCTCGCCCCGCTTCAGGCGCAGGCCGCGCCGGGGTCGGCCACGGAATTCAGGAACTCCCTGAAGAATCCCTTTGGCGAGAACACAGAGCGCTTCCAGTTCATCACCCCGGAGGAGACAGAGGAGCCGGACGCGACATCCTCCGCCACGGAGGAGACCGCGGATCCCGCGCCGCTCAGCACGCTGGATGAGACGGACGCGGTGTCCTCCGCCACGGAGCTGTCCGACGTCTCCGGCGAGCTCTCCCCCTGCTTTGAGGGCGACGTCGGTCTGGACGTCCGCCGCGTCAAGGCGCGGCTGAAGGAGCTGGGCTACTACTCCTCCACCGCGACGTTCGACGATGAGTTCAACAGCATCATGGTTCAGCGCGTCAAGGACTTCCAGGAGAATAACGGCCTGTCGGTCACCGGCGGCGTGAACGGCTATACCCTCGAGGCGCTTGAGGCGGACAACCCCATCCGCGGCCAGTATTATGAATTCTACTGGGACGAGCCGGAGGTCACCCTGATCGCCCCGGATATCACCTATGCCCGCTGGGATAAGCGCGACTGCGACCAGATGGGCTTCTCCGTCGAGT
>JAGBAV010000017.1 GCA_017938795.1 Clostridia bacterium | reverse complement strand
TTCACGCCGTAGAGGTCTTCCGGCTTGGTGACGTCGCGGTTGGTGCAGACGGAGCGGAAGCCGAAGGAGTAGTGGGTATCCAGGACGTGGATGTTCTCGGCAGCCAGGCGATCCTTGATGTCCGCAACGATGTCAGAGTCCATCACGTAGTTGTACTCATCGTTGGAGTTGTAGAGCATCGGGCCGATCAGCGTGGCGCAGTCGCCAACGTAGTCAGCGAACAGGGACGGCTCTTCCAGACCCATCCACAGGGAGCCGTTGACAGCCTGGGTGACGGAGTCGCCGTAGCAGTCCAGCTGGTTCTGGCCATAGTAGGTGACAGTGATGTGACCTTCGGTGCGCTCGGTGATCATCTGCGCGAGCATCTCGGAAGCCTTGTAGTTGTACTCGGTCGGCTGGAAGACGTTGGAGAACGTGATCTCGAGGTAGTAGTCGTCGGCTTCGTCAGCCAGAGCGATGCTCATCGTCAGCATCATCAGCACGGCCAGCAGCAGAGCAAGGGTCTTTTTCATGTTGGTCTCTCCTTTTCCTTTTGTCGCATTCTGCCGGAATCCCCATCCGGCTCACTTTATACAGATTATAGCGTATTTGGTCAATTCTGTAAATGCAAAAATGGTAAATATAATATAAAACTCCTGTAACATTCGTAGCATGTTAACGAATTCTAACACTCTGTTGTTCTGCACCTGATCTGCTCCGCCAGCATGGCAATCATCTGCGCATTGGTCGGCTTTCCCTTTCTGGGATCGATTGTATTGCCGAAGAACCGATAGATCCCCTCTGCAAGCGCAGCGTCCACAGTGGTCTCTACAGCATGGCGGATCAGCCTCTCCACGCTCTGCGGCGTAGTCCCGCAGTGCGCTGCAACAGGCGCATAGATCTCCTCCCCCACCGCGCAGAGCCTGCCCTCGCTCATACATGCCAGCGCCGCTGCACATGAAAGATACCTGTATCCGCGCAGATGCGGCCTCATCCCCATCCGCCCCAGCAGAACGGACGCCCGCTCCGCATCCTCTTCTATCCTATCCCAGTCAATACTGCCGGCCTGTCTGTCCGCCTCTTCACGGATGGCAGCCTCCAGTTCATCCGCCCGCCACGGACGGCAGAGCACTCTTCGCGCGCCGCGCTGCGTAAAGCCGCGCTTAGCAAAGACAGTCACTCCGCCGCCGATCACAGCCGGAAGGCGTCCTGTCCCCCCTGCCAGAAGCCCATCCATGACCGCAAGCCCGTCCAGCCCGGGCAGGATACAGTCTATGACCATCACATCCGGTCTGCAGCGAAGCGCAGCAGCAAGTGCCTCCCGCCCATCCCTGCGCACCAGCAGCAAATATGCTCCATCCGCCGTCAGCCTGCGCCTGAGCTCAGCGGCCACGCCGTCATCCCGGATGGCAAGCAGAACTGTTTTCATCTGTTCCGTTCTCCTTCACTCCATTTCATTCGTACAAGTATATCCATTATAGCATATTAATTCCATATATGATATATCTATTCACCAAGGAATTCTTCATATTCATGCATTTTTGGCATTTCCGCTTTTGCACTCCCTGCAGACGCAAAAACGCAGCATCCGGATGGATGCTGCGCAAAGCTGTTATTCGGGATCCTTCTGGTATTCCAGAATATCGCCGGGCTGACAATGCAGTGCCTCACAGATCGCCTCTAGCGTGGAGAAGCGGATCGCGCTGACATGCCCGTTCTTGAGCTTGGAGAGATTGACGTTCGCGACGCCGACGCGCTCGGACAGTTCATTGAGCGACATCTTCCTGTCGGCCATCACACGGTCAAGCCGTAATATGATTGCCATACCATCACCCCGCTCACAGCGTCTCGTCGGAAAGCTGCTGCAGCTGCGCGCCGTAGGCAAAGAGATACGAGACCAGCATCAGCACGAAGAAGATCACCACGAAGCCAAGCTCCAGCGTGTAATTCACCGAGACGCTGCGGATCATCTCGTTCTGCACCAGCCGATCCAGACCGAAGGCACGCACAGCCGTCATCGCCTCGGCAAGCCTGCCGACATTCTGCGCAACGCCCAGCACAAGGCTGCAGTATGCCAGCTTCTTCACACAGCCAGCCGTGTTTACATCGAAAGGACGCCCCTCCTTCATCGGCTGCAGAATCCGGCGGATCAGCCCAATACCCACATAGAACGTGCCGCCGCACACAATCGCGACAAGAACCATCACCCATGTATGGGCAAGAATGTTCCCGTTGGACGGCGCATACTCCGGGGCCAGCTCAATGGAAACCGGGCCAATGTCCACGATATTCAGTTCCCCGCCGATAACAGCATCCGGGTCGATCATGCTGACAACCGTCAGCACCGCCGTCAAGCAGACGACGACGATCAGGGCAACCAGTGCAATCTTCCTCATGACATTGAAAAAGACGTCGAGCTTCTTAGCGGCAGATACAAGTTTATCCATGATATTCTCCTCCGTTTGTCATTAAGTATTTAACGTTTATCGTTAATCACATGATAGCACATCATTTCACCTTTGTCAACAACTTTTTTATGTTTTTCGTTAAATTCATTTCGTTTAAGATGAATTCACATACAAAAAGCAGCTGCACGCTTTTCCGTACAGCCGCCGTTATGCTTCCTGTCACTGCGCAGCAAACTTCTGCAGATGCGCCATGGCGATTGAATCATGCTTTCTGGTGAAGGTGTGCGCGCCGCCCTCAATGACGTGCAGGCTCACACGTTCCTCATCGGTCATTCCCTCCGGCTTTGTGCTCAGATAGGCCTGCACCGCACGCTGGGAATAGCTCAGATCAACAATCTTATCCTGTGTCCCATGCACGATGCACACCCTGCCGCGGTATGAGCGGATCGCCTCAAACGGATCCATTTCCATCACATCCTGCGGATAGCATCTCCCCAGCTTCATCGGGCCGCAGTACATGGTTTCCGGGATATTCTGCGGGTCAAAGCGGAGCATCATCATCTTCCCCGCTCTGGCGTCATCCGGGATACACAGCGCCGGATAGAACAGGCAAAGCTTCTCCACAGGATACACATTCTTCGCCGCGGTCAGCGCCGCAACCAGCCCGCCCTGACTGCAGCCCATCAGGAGAATGCGCTCTGCATCCACATCGGGCTGCGCACGCACAAAACCCATGACAGCCTCCAGATCCCGCACCTCAGTCATCACGGACATCTCCGTCGTTCTTCCATCGCTCTTTCCCTTCATCACAGAGCCGCCGCAAAAATCAAAGCAGTACGCCGCATAGCCCATCTGCGCCAGCAGCATGGCATAATGCCGCACCGAATCCTGCCACGCCATAAAGCCATGGCAGACAATCGCGATCGGAAGGTTCTTTCCCTCCGGGCGGTATGCCGTGCCGCGGATAGTCAGCCCGTCCCGCCTGCAGATGAATACCGATGTCTGAATCTTCGCGCCGCTCCGGCTGTTCTTCTGATGAAACATACGTACCGATCTCCCCATTCGCGCAGTATCAGCGTCTTTTCCTCACCATGATGCCCACGAAAGCCGTATACGGCCTGATAAGGCTGTCGTAATGCGCCATATCACCGATCGCAAACCGATGCCCCGTGGCAAACCATTCCTGCCACGGCAGATCGAACGCTTTCATCTCCCACGTTCTGGCCTCATCGATCTCTTCATGCGCTCCGATGACGCGCCGCCAGAAGCCCGGGCCGCGGAACATATAGGCTTCGTCGCCCAGCCATGGCGTGAGCAGCGCCTCGCTCTGCCCGTCATATGCCGCCTTCATCCCGGGGACGGCGATCAGCACCGTCCCGCCCGGCCTGATATATGGAAGGATCTTCTCCGCAAAGAAGCCTTCCTCCCCGGCGAAATAATGATACGAATCGATGCTGATCATCGCATCGAACATATCCCTGTCAAAGCGGAGCTTCGTCGCGTCCTCATGGACAGGAATCAGCCTGTCCGCCATTCCCCATGCCGCAAAGCGCGCGCGGTTCTCCTCCTCCTTGACCCAGAGGTCATTGGCGTATACCGTTGCGCCGGTCTCCTTCGCCATGAACATGCTGGTCAGCCCTGTGCCGCAGCCCAGATCCAGCACGCGCTGCTCCGGTGAAAAACGGAGCGGGTATTCCTCCAGCAGCTCATCTAGCAGCCTCACGCTGTTGGGGCCCATCAGGTTATCTGCCGTAAAGAATGACTGATAGCGATCACACCTCATTATATGCCTCCAGTTTTCCGGTTTTTGATAGGACACATACAGTATATCACAGTTCCTGTCAGGCTGCAGAGCCGGAATTGATCAGAAAACACTTTTCTCCCTCATCATAGAATAAAGGAACCGCCGCAGGCATTGCCGCAGCGGTCCCCTGTAAGGATTCCATGATGCAGTTTACGCACGCCTCTTCAGGCGCAGCAGAGCCAGAATCATCCCCGCCGCGGCGAGCGTACAGACCCACATTGCAAGCGAATCCGCATCGCCTGTCGGCGGGATCCGCGTGTTGGTGATGGTGTCGCCGTCGCGCGCGCATTCGCCCATCTCACCGTTCCGGTTCTTATAGGCCGTCATAAAGCCCTGCACAGGCTCCTCCACCACAGAATAGACCGCCGGCTTCCCCTGCCAGATTGCCGGCAGGTTGGTGTAGACATACCATCCGTCGGCGTCCGGTTCCGGCTGGCGCCTGTCCACAGCCTGTCCGTTGCACAGCAGCCTCAGCGTGATCTGCGGCGGCGTCTCGCCGCTGCCAAGCCCCTGCCAGACCTTCCTCACCCGGATGCTGGTCACGGCCCTGTTGATGATCACGCCGCCGTCATAGATCATACCGCTTTCATCCCCATGGGGCTCCGGGTTATTGTAGACGGTGATATAGCCATCCATGGGCTTTTCCGTCGCGGTGTAGATGATCACATTGCCCTGCCCGTCGTACATCGGCAGATCTGTGAAGGTGTAAACGTCTCCATCCCTGACACAGGCCGGCTGCGGCTCGAGCCGCACGCCGTTTGCATACAGCGTCAGCGTGATATCGCCGCCGCGCTCGCCCTCCCAGCTCTTTCTGACGCGGAACTGCGTCGTCTTCGCCGTATTGACAAAGCTGACCAGATTCTCTCCGTCGATGCAGACGCCGTCCGCTGTGCGGCCGCTCTGTCCGTTCACCGTGGTGATGAAGGCGCCGTTGTCCGCCTCCTCCACAACATAGCGCATGCCGGGCTGCAGGCCGCCGAAGGTCACGCTCTGACCATGGCCCAGACGGATACTGCCGCCGCTGACCAGCTCGCCGTTCAGGTCGCCCGTATACGGCATGGGCGCGGCAATTTCCTGCCCGTCCGCATCATAGAAGCGGACGATGATCTCGAACCGTTCGTCCGTCTGCACGCCCTCAACCTTCTTGAGGATGGTCAGCGGCGCGCCGATGGCGTTGTTGAACGCTATCCCATCCGCAGCCTCTCCGCCGCGCGTTACGACATACGAAGCGGACAGCGTGCCGTCTCCATTGTCCGCAACTGTCACGCTTACGGTGTACACAGAGGCGTCCGCCGTCAGGCTGCCCTCGGAGGCCGTCGTCTCCCGCACAGTATACACATAGGTATTCCCGGCGTCGCTCAGGTCATAGGTCAGCGCGTCAAACACAATCGTACCGCCTTCATTGACCGCCTCCATGGATACGCCCTCGCCCTCAAGGAGGAACGAATAGACCTGATCCGCTGTCGGCACGGCGCCGTTCACCGTCTTTGCCGCCGTCAGTTGCAGCGACCCCGCCGCCGTATAGGCATTGTCAAAGACAATCTCCGTCCGCGCTTCTTCGCCGCATCGCACATCCTTAAGGATCGTCAGCGCGTTGTCATCGTCAAGGCCGACCGTCACCGTTACTGTGTAGATGCTTCCGTCCGTTGTATAGTACGCTCTGTCGTCGCCCGCCTCGTACACCGTATAGACGAAGGTCTTCCCCACGTCGTCCTGATCGTACTCAATCGGCGCGAAGGCAATCACGCCGCCGTTGTTCTGCACGGTCTGCAGAACGTTCCCGGACTCATCCGCCAGCACGAAGCTGAACACCTGATCCCCGCGCGCGTCCTCGCCGTTGACCGTCTTGCGGGCAGTCAGGGTCAGCGCGCCGTTCGCGCTGAAAGTATTGGCGAAGTCCAGCGCAGATGCATTGGCGCTTGGCGTGATTGTCAGTGTTCCGTCCCTGTTGTCGGTCACGTCCACTGTCACGTTGTAGATCGTACCGTCATACGTCATGCCCGGCTCGCTGCCGGCAGTTTCCTTCACGGTGTAGATGTAGGTCTTCCCCGCATCGTCCTGATCATACTCAATCGGTGCAAAAATGATCTCGCCGCCGTTATTCCGGACTGTCTGCAGGATATTCCCTGCCTCATCCGTCAGTTCGAAGCTGAACACCTGATCCGCCGTCGGCACAGCGCCGTTCACCGTCTTTGCCGCCGTCAGCTGCAGCGAGCCCTCCGCCGTATAGGTGTTGTCAAAGACAATTTCCGTCCGCGCTTCTTCGCCGCAGTGCACATCCTTGAGGATCGTCAGCGCATTGTCATCATCAAGGCCAATCGTGACCGTGACCGTGTAAAGGCTCCCGTCCGCAGTATAGTATGCCCTGTCATCCTCTGCCTCGTACACCGTATAGACGAAAGTCTTCCCCACGTCGTCCTGATCGTACTCAATCGGCGCGAAGGCAATCGCACTGCCGCTGTTCTGCACAGTCTGCAGAACGTTCCCGGACTCATCCGCCAGCACGAAGCTGAACACCTGATCCCCGCGCGCGTCCTCGCCGTTGACCGTCTTGCGGGCAGTCAGGGTCAGCGCGTCGTTCGCGCTGAAAGCATTGGCGAAGTCCAGCGCAGATGCATTGGCGCTGGCTGTCGCCGTCAACGTATTGCTCCCGTCATATGCCACATTGACTGTCACGGTGTACACCGTATCATCGTATGCCATGCCCGGCTCGC
This sequence comes from Clostridia bacterium, assembly GCA_017938795.1. Classification (GTDB taxonomy): domain Bacteria; phylum Bacillota; class Clostridia; order Christensenellales; family Aristaeellaceae; genus Ventricola. The sequence goes on along the minus strand of JAGBAV010000017.1, from coordinate 17,919 downwards.
TGCCGGCGTTTTCCTTTACAGTATAGGTAAAAGTCTTCCCCGCATCCTTCAGCGTGTACGTGATCGGCTCGAAGCTGAAGCTGCCGTCCGCTCCGTTCTGCACACTCTGAAGGGCATTCCCTGCCGCGTCGACCAGCTCAAAGCTGAATGCACCCGCCTCAAGGGGTTTGCCCGTCAGTATCTTGCTTCCGCTGAACTGGGCGCTCGTACTGAGCGACTCATTGGTCACGATCAGGCGATTTCCGTCAAGGCTCAGCAGCGTATACGCCGCATCTGCCGGAAGGGACACGGAGCCGTCCGCCGCAACCGTAAATGTCCAGACATTCTCCCCGCCCAGCACATAGCCCGCAGGCGCCTTGGTTTCCCTGAGCGTATAGCTGCCGGCAGTCAGCCCAGAGTATTTCGTCGTACCTGCGACAGCGTCCTCGTCCGGCTCAATCATCGTGCCGTCCGCCGTCTTCAGCTCAAACTCTGCCCCGAAGAGCGGCTCGCCGTCGGCATTCTGCTTGGCGATGATGACCGCCGCCGGTTCATTGGCGACGACGTCCTCGGCATAGCTGCCCGCCGTGACGACCGTCACACCGCAGCCAAGCAGCATCTCCAGCTCGTCCGGGACGCTGCCAGCGCTCATACCGACGGGCACGAGCACGTAGCACCACTTCCACGGTTCCTCATCGAGCATATAGCCAGACGGCGCCTGCGTCTCCTCAATCAGCAGGATCTTCGCCTGACTGATCTCCTCAACGATGGTGATCAGGCCATTGCTGTCCGTGGACAGCGTCTCCGCCTGCCCCGCAGGCCGGCCGGATGCGTCCAGTTCGGTGACGGTGAATACCGCGTTGCGCAGGCCGGTTACCGTCTGCGCCTCTGCATCCCTGCTGTCAATCTTCAGGATGCGGATGCCGGCTTCGTCATCCTGCAGGGTGAAGCTGCCGCTCTGATAGGAAGATCTGACGTCAAAGACGATCTCCACAGGCGTGATCGTGCGCCCCTCCAGCGATGCGCTGTTCTGCAGGCTGACGTCCTTCGTCCCCACAGGCTTCGTGGTCTTGACCTGATATTCAAGGGTCAGCGCACGCCCATCCGGCACATCGATGGTGAAGCTCTTGCCATCCTCCGCCACGCTCAGCGCGTAAGTATTGGCTGATGCGCTGCTGCTGCGCGCCAGCTGCATACCGGTGGCAGCGTCGATCACGCGGAAGGTGCTGTCCAGATAGACAAACGCATCCTTCCCCGCGCCCATAGTGTCCTGCATACGGATCACGCCATCACTGCCGAGGTTCAGGCCGTACGGATTGATGTGGATAGTGTACTTCACCTTGTTGCCGGCGGAGGCCATCCACGCTGCCTGCTTGTCAAGCGCAATATCCGTCACAACGGCGTCCCCGTCTGCGGAGGGCGTGCAGCAGGTATTACCCATCCATTCCACGCTCGCGCTGTTGCTCAGCGGGATGGTCACGGAGACAGCGCTGCTGCCCGCCTTGTCAAGCGCCCTCTGCAGCTCGCCCGGCTTGAAGACCGTATGGTATTCAACGCCGATATCGCAGCTGACCCATGCGCCCGACGCGCCCATCTGCACTGCCCAGTCGCCCTTCGGCTTGACAAAGCTCAGGGCAAAGGTATTGGTGCTCTCGTTATAGGTGAAGGAGGCGTCCGTCTCCGCCTTGGTCAGGTCGATCACGGCCTTGCCGGTGGTATCCCCTGTCGCCCATACGCGGAAGGCCGTCTTCCATCCATCACCCGCAATGCCGTCCAGCGTCATTTCCTCCGGCAGCGTATCGGTGACGGTGATCCTGATCGGCTCGGGATAGGTCTTGAACTCGTTGGCGCCGACCTTGACCTGCCAGCGGACCTCCTTATCCCCGTCGCCGTCATAGTCGTGGTAGATCACCTTCTGACTATTGACCGTCGCGCCGACAGTCTTGCTGCCCGTGCTGTACTCGCGTCCTACCGTAGCGGTCGCATCCTCATCCGGCAGATCAATCCCCGACACAGTATAATCCAGATAGGCGTCATTGGTGATATTCCATCTCTTGGTGTTGCTGGTCTGCTTATCAGCATTATGGACATAGCACGCAATGCCGATAGACATGAAGTGCGCCGCCCTGTGCGGCTTCAGCAGCTCCTTGATGGCGGGTATATTGAACTCAATCGCAAAGCCATTGCGTCCATCCTTGCCCAGGTCATAGTCGCTGTGCGTCTTGCTGATGGTATAGTGCGTGCCCAGCGTCATGACCTCGCGCTGGCCGTTCTGGGTATAGGCCTCGATAACCAGCGGCAGATCGGTCAGCATGCGGTCGTGATCGATCCACACCTCGCCCTGCTCAAAGGCGTTGGTGCCCGTGCTCCGGGGCATATCCACAAGCACCATTCGTCCCAGGCTGTCAAACGGAATCTTCGATGGGTTCTTGATCTCAATCAGCCAGCGCGTCACATAGTCGTTGACAAAATACTTCCACGTCTTCTTGAGTTCCAGCCGTGCGCTATGACTGATCTGAGGCTTCTCCTCTCCGTTAACAGGGCCCACGCCCACGCCGGGCACCTCATCTTTGTACTCGACCGTCCATGAATTGGTCATCGGGCTGAAGTCCACAGTCTCCTCCGGCACGAGGGTGTAGTAGGTCAGCTTGAACTTCCGTGTGCTGTCCTGCGGATTGTCGGTCATGCGCCCCGGGTAGAAGGAGAACGTCTCGTTCCCGCTGCTGTCCTTGCCAAAGTCGATATATTCCGTGTCTGTCAGGTTCTTCAGCTCGGCGATGACCACGTCCTTGCCGCTGGTCGTGTCATAGACCGTAAACGGCGTGGAGGCATTCACCAGCAGCGACTGATCCCCCTTCATCATATCGGTGATGACGGTATCGGTGTTGGGAATCTCCCAGTCAAAGACGACATCCCAGCGGATATACTTGCCCCGAACACCCTCCTTGTCGTAGATGATGTAGCTGCCGTCGTTATTCATCTGGATCTCGCCGTGCTTGTAGAAGGCAGTCGGCCCGTTGAGCCTGCCGACGATATCCCTTGTCACCTCGTTGACATGGCTGTCGCCGTTGACAATATCCAGAATCGCTTTATTCTTGAATTCAGCATACGCATCGCCCGCTGTATTGTCGCCGACCTTCTTCTGCGCCGCTTCAGAAAGGGCGAGCACCGTATCCGTCACGTCGCAAGCCATCTTCATGTAATACGCGCCCGCCGGCAGCGTGCCGCTCTTCGCCGTCAGGGTGATCGCCCGGTCAAGGCCGTCGATCGGCCCGGTCACAGCAGCATCCACAGAGGAGAGCGTCGGCAGGCCGGAGGCGGCAGCGCGATCCCAGTACCCCGGCGCCGTATTGACGCCAAGGAGCGTGATGGGCATATTGGCCGTATGCGACACGCCGCTGATAATCCTGTCGATCACGGTAAAGGAATCAACTTCATCCCTCGAATACACGACAATGTAGTAATCGACATAATAGCGATCGCCAACGCGGTATACCACGGAATTGCCATTCTGATTGACAATGCACTTATCCACCTTGTAGCGGTTAGAGAGCGCATCGTTCCACTTGGTGCTCGCCTGCGCAGTCAGCGGCGAGGTCTTGCCGTTGACGACCAGAGACGCGCCGTTCTCCATGAGCTCAACGGTGTTGTTCTTGTCATAGCCCTGCAGCTCCGCAGCGGCGGCAGCGCTGTCCACAGCCATGGTATAGGTCAGCGTATAGGTTCCCTTCGTCAGCACGCTCGCGCCGCCGATGGAGAAGGTATTGGTTCCCCCGCTGCGCGCAGCCGTCACGCTCAGCCCGGAAACCGGGCCCGTCAGGGACGGCGTGCCGACAACCTCGCCGGTCATTGCGCTCTTCGTCTGCGCGAGCATGTCCTTGAGCGTCAGCTGCGCGGAGTAATGATCCGCATCAGCGCTGCCGGTGATGTTCATATCCTGATCGAGGGTGAAGGTGACGGTATAGTCCACCTCATAGCGTCCGCTCCGGTAATAGACGGCGGAGGCCTGCTTGGTGATCGCATAGCCTGTCTTGAACTGCAGCAGGAATTCCTTCCCGCCCGCCGTGAATCGGACCCTGCCGTTCTTCGGCTTGTTGCCGACGTTCAGTTTACCGGAAAAGCCCAGCTCCGCGCCGTCGATGGTCGTGCTCAGCTTCGCATTGGCAATCCATTCATCATCAAAACGGATGCGGATCTTCCCCCCATCGATCCACCAGCGGAACAGCGCAGCCCCGTTATGCATCGCGACATTGTCAAAGCCCGACGGATACATCTCCGTTGGATAGGAGCCCTCAATGTCGCCGGTGAATCCGATGTCCACCGTCAGATCAACCGGCGAATTCTCCTTCAGATACCGGATCAGATCAGCAGACCCGAAATCGGACATCACCAGCTTGAAGAACATCTCCTGCCCATTGCTGACAGCATCCGGCAGCACATTCTCATCCGGATCAGCAAACAAATAGGGCGTCACTGTGGCGTAATCGCTGAGCGCCGCCTCCGTCTGCGCAAAGACGGGCATAGCAAACAGGCAAAGGGACAGCAGCGTCATCAGCGCCGCCAGCCGCTTCATTGCGTCAGGAGCCTTCGGGCAGGTTCTTCTCATGTGAACAAATCCTTTCATACAGCGTCCGGCGATGCGTCCATCATTGTACCGCAATTCGCCGGATGGGTATAATGCACACAGTATAATATATAGTATATCACAATCGTCTTTCCAAGTCTATTTCATCACAATGAATTCATACTTATGTAATACTCTCAGGTATGCGCATCCGGAAAGCCTCCTGCCTGCAGCATCTCTTTCATCCAGAAAACGGAACCGCTGCAATGCGATTCCGTCTCCGTTTATATCATGTCCGACCCCGGGCAGCAGAAGACAGATATAACTATCCCCCATGCCGAGCATTGTCACGCTTACTCGCCAACCGCCTTATTGGTCAGCATCGTTCTGATCATCTTCAGCATGCCGGGCTTGCCCATGCGCGCATCGCCCTCGCCCATGATCATCACGCGGTTCTGCCCCTTCGCCGAGGCAAGCCACTGCGCATCCGCACCCGCTCCGTTCGGATTGCCGCTGCGGGCAAAATGGCACAGGCAGGACGTCATCCGGTCGCTGAGCGCATAGTCCTTGTCCGTCATCGGCCGCCAGCAGTTGGGAAGCGTGCCGAACCAGTACCACAGGTCAGAGGAATGCCACGCGCCGTTGTCATCGCCGGGCAGCTGCCTGTCAAAGTACCATGTGTAGCTGGGCCTGCGCTGGGCAGCGCACCACCTGCGCGCCATGCTCTGCAGGATGGGCGGCATCATGTCCTCGCTGGTGGAGCCGGCCATGTAGGGAATGTCGTGCTGCCTGCCGGCGGCCAGCAGCTCAGCGCCGCCCCCCACCACCAGACGGCCGTCGATGCACGGGAAGCAGCCGGGGCTGCGCAGCTCCTTCTTCGTCTGGTTCCATGCCTCAAAGAGCTTATCCGGCTCAAGAGCGCGGAATGCTTCCAGCGACCCGCAGCCGGCGAACTCCATGCACTTCTCCCAGAAGGCATAGTTCTTCTCCGCCGGGGATGCGGACAGCATCCTGCTCACCCCGCCGCCGCTGGACATCACAGCGCGGTGGAACAGCCCCTCGCTCAGCGGGCTCAGGGCATGCTGCTGCACGCTCATCGCGCCGGCGCTCTGGCCCATGATCGTCACATTACCGGGATCGCCGCCGAAGGATGCGATATTGTCATGCACCCAGCGGATGGCGGTCAGCTGATCATACAGGCCATAATTGCCCGTGAACCCCGCCTCCTCCTTCAGCTGGGGCAGGCAGACAAAGCCCATGGGGCCAAGGCGGTAGTTCAGCGTGACGCCGATGACGCCCTTCGCCGGCCAGACAGGGCCGTCAAAATGCTTCTCATGCCCGCAGCCGCCGGTGAATCCTCCGCCATGAATGTACACAATGACCGGCAGATTGTCGCCCGCCTTCGCCGTATCGGGCGTGAATACATTCAGGAACAGGCAGTCCTCGTCGTAGCGGTATGTCTCGCCCCTGCGGAATTCGTTATAGTAGAAGACCTTCTTCAGGTTCTCCTCCTCATTGTAGAAGGCGCGGGGCTGGTACGAGCAGGCGCCGTATCGGGTGGCGTCGTAGACGCCCTCCCAGCCGGTGACCTGCACGGGGTACTCCCATCGGCCCGCCGCCGCATAGCGGATGCCCTTGTAAGCAGCCGTGCCGGGAATGCGCCCCGCCGCGCCCCGCACATCGCCGCACGGGGTATGTACGATATATTCCATGGAATGATTCCCTCTTTCACGATCGCCGATGCGATCTTCACGCAGAATCAGCGGCACAGCAATGCCGGGCCGCTGGTTCTTTTTTGGGTTATGCGTTATCTGTCTGGCCGTTCTTGGCCGCCTTGAGCTTCGCCATCTCGGCGCGCTTCTCGGGCGTGATGTTCCATACGAACTTGAACGCCGCCCAGGAGCCCAGAATGAACACCGCCGGCACCAGCACGCACAGGGACTTCAGGCCGAAGATCGTGCCGGCGCTCTGCGCCTCCAGCGCGGCATCAAAGCCGATCCAGCCCAGCACATAGAAGCCAAAGGAGCTGCCGATGGCCTGACCGATGCGGCGGGACAGATTGAAGGTGCCGTAGATGGAGCCCTCGGTGCGCTTGCCGGTGATCAGCTCATTATAGTCAATGGCTTCGCCGACGAGACCCCACTGCATCTGAATGGACACCATCGCCATACCGGAGCCGATACCCAGAATCACGCCGTGAACCAGCGGATGCACATCCATCATCAGGTGCATGCCAAACAGCGCCACGCACAGCGCGCCGCCGATCAGCAGGGAGGTGCGGATCAGCTTCTCCAGGCCCAGCTTCTTGCAGATGAAGGGCACGGCAATCATCGAACCGATCATGAACGGAGCGGACAACGCAGAGCTGATGGACTGGTAGGTCACATCGTGGTATACCTCAGAGTACATATACAGGCTGATGTTGGACACCAGATACTGCATCGTGCAGATGCAGATGCCGTGGATGCACAGCGCCATGAAGGGACGGTTCTTCCTGACGACGGTCAGAATATCGGAGAACTTGATATCGTCCGCCTTGGTGTCAGCGCCGACGACGGTGCGCTCCTCCGTCCAGAAGTAGTGCATCAGGCACACCACAAAGCCGATGACCGCACAGGCAACGCCGGTGATCATATAGCCGGTGGAGGTACGGTCGCCGAACATACCGATGATCACCGGGCCAACCATGCCGGGGATCATATTGCCGATCATGGAGCCCACGCCGCGCGCAGAGGACAGGGACGCGCGCTCGGAGTCATTGGTGGACATCGCGGACAGCAGGGAGCCCATGGGGATGTTGAACATGGTATAGGCGCCCTCGTAGAGGAGCTTGCACGCAAAGAGGCAGACCACCGTCGCAATGCCGTCAAAGAAGGTCGGCACCGTCCACAGGGCGATCGCCGTCACAGCCAGCAGCGGCGTGGCGCGCAGCAGCCACGGACGGAACTTGCCGTTCTTGTTCTGCCTGCGCGCGAAGGCCTTGTCCATCAGCGCGCCCATCATGGGGTCGTTGACAGCGTCCCAGATCGTCCAGATCAGCACCAGCGTGCCCATCAGGACAGGATCAATGCCCAGAACATTGGTGCAGTACATGGAGAAGATGCTCGCCATCAGCGCGAAGGTCATGCATCCGCCCCAGTCGCCGAACATATAGCCCAGCCAGTGCTTCGTCGTCAGGCCGCCGGGGACCTTGTTTTTCTTTGCCATAGTATGTTTCCTCCTGTTCCTTTGTAACGGTAGATCATGCTGTTATGATCATATCACAGAATGTCATGCAATGTAAATTGCATGATCTGCAACAAACATTGATAATCCTGCAAGCCTGTGATATGATAAAGCCAAAGAAGCAAGGAGGGATCGCTGTGAAGCTGCGTGAGCTGAAGAGAATCGCACAGGAGTCCCCCGAACTGCAGGGAGCACAGCTGCAGCAGTGGCTCCAGTCCTATCTTGCGCAGATCGGCATGGACCCAAACGCCATCTATCAGGAGCTGGAGATGGCCTCCCGCTATGTGGATACCCACAGGGATACCAGCTATTCCAACGCGCAGATGCAGCTGCACAGTCACGCCTTCTTCGAGCTGATCTACTGCGTCAACAGCTGCGGCGCAGAATACCTCGTCGGCCCGGAGCGCTACCGCCTGCAGCAGGGGGATATCATCTTTGTTCCGCCCGGCGTCAGCCACCGCCCGCTCCTGCCGGAGAATATGACAGAGCCCTATAAACGCTATGTGATCTGGCTGAGCCCTGAGTTTGTGGCGCAGTATGCCCGCCTCTTCCCCGGCGCTTTTCCGGACAGGCATACCCGGGCCGCCATGCTCCGCACCGCCGGGAGCGGATGGGAGCATCTGGGCGATCTGTTCCGAGCAGGCGTACGGGAATCGGAGAAGGAAGCGGAAGGCTGGGAGGCCGCCGTCATCGGCAACACCATGCAGCTGCTGACCCAGATCCGGCGGGCGACGAACGAGCAATCCGCCAGCCCGCTTTGCGCCGAGCAGCCGGAGCTGCTGGATATGATCACCACCTATGTGGAGGAGAACTATGGTCAGCCCCTGCTGATCGGCGATCTGGCGAAGCGCTTCTTCGTCAGCAGCAGTACGATCAGCCATCTGTTCAAGCAGAAGCTGGGCGTCAGCTTCTGCCGCTATGTGACGCAGCGGCGGCTGATCGACGCGAAGACACGGATCGAAAACGGCCAGCGGCTTGCGGATGTCGCTGCGAAGACCGGCTTCTCCGACTATTCCGGCTTCTATCGCGCGTTCAGGCAGGAATACGGAATCTCCCCCCGCCAGTACAGGCTGCTGCAGGAGGCCGACGCCAGAGCGCACAGCGAGGGATGACAACCGCAGCTCTTGCGATATGGCAGCGCATACGCCAGCTGCCCGATTGGTTGAAAGCCTTATATGAATACATATGCCCACACCGGATTGGTGTGGGCCTTCTTGTACTCTTCTGCTTCCGGGATGTTCTTAGTATGTTACCTCTTCTCCCGCGTCGGGGCGTCTGTCAGCATATCCGTCGCCATGCCCGCCAGTTCCTCTCCTGAGGGACGGGACAGGCTTTCCCGTGCGATTGCCATGACAGGCAGCGCCGTGATCATTCCAGACGCTTGATCAGGCACAGCCGCGTTCCATCGTTCCGCAGCAGAACAAACCCTCTTTTTTCGTAGAATCCCCGTGCAACTGCATTCGTTTCTTCCGCATGAAGGACGATGGCGGAGAACCCTATGCTCCGGCAGTATTCCTCTGCTATTCTCATCATTTCGGAGCCGATGCCTTTCCCGCGATATCGCCTGCTTATACTGAAATCATCGTAATAGAGGTAGTTCTGGGCCTCGCGATGAACCTCGATGGAAAGAAACCCTTCGATCCTGCCGTCAATCTCAGCAGCGCAGATCCAGTCCTCTTTCCCTGCGAAATAGTGATCCAGATCGCCGGCCTGATAGCCCTTCACATCAGCGTTCCCATAAATGGCGCGGAGCATTTCCATGAACAGCTCATTGATCCTGCCGAAATCCTCCCGGACGGCTTTTCGATAACAGATTCTCATCGCCCGAAACCCCTTGCTGCATTGCTGAATCCATTATAGCGCAGAAACCAAAGATTGACAGGAGCAAACCGCCCCTGTCTTTTCTTTATCCCGCCGCCTCCAGCATATTCTCGATGAATATCCCATACCCCCGCGTCGGGTCGTCCACCAGCACATGCGTCACCGCGCCGACGATCCGCCCGTCCTGCAGGATCGGGCTGCCGCTCATCCCCTGCACAATGCCGCCCGTCACGGCCAGCAGCCGCTCATCCGTCACGCGCAGGGACATGTCCTTTGTCCCCCGCATGTTCTGCGGAAGGAAGCGGGTGATCTCGATCGTATACTCCTGCATTGTTCCATCCACCGTGGAGAGGATGGTCGCCGCCCCGGTATGCACCTGCCTCGCGTCGGCGGCAGGCAGCCCCTGCGGGTAGAGCGCTCCTTCAACACCGGCGCTCATCGTGCCGAAGATCCCCTGCCGGCTGTTCTTTTCAAGCGTACCGATCTGCCGGTTCTCCTTGAGGAAGCTGCCGCGCAGCTCGCCGGCCTTCCCCCGCTCACCGCGCACCACAGCGACGACATCCGCCTCCATCACCGCGCCCTGAGCCGCCTCCATCAGCCTGCCCGTGTCCGCATCGACGATCGCATGCCCCAGCGCGCCGTATGCGCCCGTCTGCGGGTCGATGTAGGTCAGCGTGCCCACGCCCGCCGTGCTGTCGCGCACCCAGACGCCGAGGCGGCGCTTCCCATCCGCCTCATCCTGCATCACCGGCACATCGACCTCCATCGCCTTCTCCCCGCGCATGAGCGAAAGAGACGCTGTGCTCCCATCCTGCTGCGCGATGCATACGCCAAGCGCCTGCGCGCTGCTCACTGCCGCGCCGTTGACCGCCACAATGACGTCGCCCGGCCGCAGCGCAATGCCGTCGCGCGGCACATCGATCACCATAACGCCCTGCGTCCGCAGCGCGACGCCCACCGCCTGCCCGCCGGGGATCAGCATGCGCGGCGCCTTCATCTCCTGCTCAGCCGGAAACAGACCCGCCTGCGCAGCGTTGGCTCCAAAGAAAAAAACCGGCAGCCGCTCCCCTCCGATCGCAAACAGAAGGCCCGCAGCCGCCAGCACATATGCCGCCAGCACGCCCTTTTTGCTCTTCATCTTCCATGCCTCCATCCTGCCGATGCGGTGATCGGCTGTCTGCTGTCAGCATGGGCGCGCGGCGCGCCGGCTATTCAATTAAGCTTCCGTCTTTTTCTGGTTATCCAGCAGCTGCTGCAGCTCCTCCATGAAGGACTGCACATCCTTGAACTGGCGATAGACCGAGGCAAAGCGGATGTACGCCACCTCATCGAGCTTGCGAAGACCATCCATGATGATCATGCCGATCTTCTCGGTCGTGACCTCCTGCTCGGGCTGGCTGCAGACCGTCATCTCGACATGGCTGACCAGCTTCTCGATCTCGCTGAGCGGAACAGGGCGCTTCTCGCATGCCTTGATGATGCCGCCGCGCACCTTGGCCGCGTCAAACGGCTCGCGGCGCTTATCCTTCTTGATGACAAGCACGGGCAGCATCTCGATCTTCTCGTAGGTCGTGAAGCGGCGCTGGCAGCGCTCACACGCGCGGCGGCGGCGGATCGCGCCGTCCTCCGTCGGTCTGGAATCCACAACACGGCTCTCGGTGCAGCTGCAGTAAATGCACTTCATATCGTTCTTCTCCTCGTCCTGCGCATATGGGCGGCCATGCCGCCTCTGTCAGCAGTGTATATCATTATACCCTTTCTTACACTTTTCGTAAACCACGACAATCAACTTTTTTCTCTTTCAGCAGCAGGCGCCCTGCGATACGAGGATCACATCATCCCCGATACAGGCGATCTGCGCAAAGGAAATGGAAATCTGTCCCTTCTCCCCATGGAAGACCGATGTAATCCCGCAGGGCGGGCCGACGATCAGCGCGCGCAGCTGCCCGGTATGCGCATCAAACTCCAGATCGCTCACCCGGCCCAGCAGCCGCCCGTCCCCGATACAGATCATATCCTTCTTTCTCAGTTCAGAATACGTCATACGCAGCCTCCTCAGCATGATGGCATACCGTCCACAAACATGTGGAAAACATGGGAATCGCAGGATTTCCCCCGCCCTCTATATGCGCAGCAGGCGCAAATATGACCATGCGCCGCAGGAATATTTTGATTTCGCCGCCGTCATAATGCGTTTATCCTGCTTGAGGAGGCAATGTATATGGCAATCGGTAAGGTTGAAATCTGCGGCGTGGATACATCCGCGCTTCCTGTGATCTCCAATGAACGCATGCGCGAACTGTTCCCGCTGGTGCACAGCGGCTGCCAGCAGGCGCGGGAGGAATTCATCCGCGGGAATCTGCGGCTCGTGCTCAGCGTGCTGCAGCGCTTCCATCACCGCTGCGAGAACGTCGACGATCTCTTTCAGGTTGGCTGCATCGGACTGATCAAGGCGCTGGATAACTTTGACGTCACGCAGAACGTCCGCTTCTCCACCTACGCCGTCCCGATGATCATCGGCGAGATCCGCCGCTATCTGCGCGACAATAACGCTATCCGCGTGTCCCGTTCGCTGCGCGACATCGCCTACAAAGCGCTTCAGGCGCGGGACAGGCTGCAGACCGAGCTGGGCCGCGAGCCTACAGCAGCGGAGATCGCCAGGGCGCTTGACCAGAGCGAGGAGGACGTCACGCTTGCCCTGGAGGCCATTCAGGATCCGATCAGCCTCTTCGAGCCGATCGGCGGCGAGGGCGCAGACGCGCTCACCATCGGCGATCAGGTCCGCGACGAGAGCGTCAGCTCAGACGGATGGCTGCAGGATATCGCCATTCAGGATGCGCTGCGCCGCCTGAGCGAACGCGAGCAGAAGATCATCAGCCTGCGCTTCTTTCAGGGGCGCACGCAGATGGAGGTCGCCGGCGAAATCGGCATCAGCCAGGCACAGGTATCCCGCCTTGAGAAGGCTGCGCTGGCGCATATGAAGAAGCTGATCTGAATTACTTTTCCCTCGCGCTGTGCACGCGGGCCATCGCCTCCGCCACGGACGGGCAGGAGGCGAGCGCCTGCTCCAGCGTGTTCATGTTGTTTCCCACCTCAAGGAGCAGCGCGCCGGTGGAGATATGCTGATTGAACCTTCCGGTCTTGATCTTCACATCACGAGCCGCTCCGGGCGTCATCTCATTGAGCGTATCGGTGATCTGCTGCGCGAGTTCGAGGTTTTTGGGCCAGTCCGGCCTCTCGTCAAATCCGGAGCCCGTCGCCCCCGTCCCCTTGCCCACCAGCAGCATCACATACGCCGCTTCCCGGCCGTCGATTTCCACGGTATTCGCGCCGTTGTACAAGCCGCTGTAAGCGTCGCGATGAACGTCGATATAATAATCGTACCGCTCGCCCGCAGCCCGCCGCGCCTCCAGCATCGCCAGCGATCGTGTGTAGGCGTCCGCCAGCCGCGGCGGCTCAAAGGCTGTCATGTCATGCACAACGGAAAAGCCCCGCGCCGTCAATTCCGCTGCGAGCTCCTGCCCCACGCGGATCATATTGTGCGCCTCGTCCTTTGTCCGCCATGTCTCCGTCATCTCATAACGAGCCGTCTCCGTCATCTCATAGGCTTCCCATGTGTGCGTATGGTAAATCAGTACGCTCGGCCGGTCGTCCATCGCGGCGGCGGGCAGCGCCTCTCCCGGCGCAGCGAGCACCTCGATCACCAGCTCCTGCTGCATCGTCTGCTGCCCGGCAGCCAGAACGACCCCTATGATCACAGCAGCCAGCGCACTCAGCACAGCCGCCCTCCCGGCAGTCTTCAATCCGTCATCCTCCCTCTGCAGGCTTTGCCCCAAGGATTCCCAAATGCCGATTTTCCATACAATGTATGATCAGGAGGTCTGCGCTATTCTCCCGGCTTCGCCTGCACGCGCAAAGCGGCGGCGCATACTGTGGAATCGTGAGGGTCACCCCTCCCAAGACCGATCAAGGAGGCGCACGCTATGAGCTTCTATTCCTACAAAAACGCCAACTCTGCCCATTGCCCTTGCCAGCTCTCCGGCAGCGAAGTGCTCAGCGGCCTGAATGAAAAGATCTGTATTCAGGTGCAGCGGGTCTACGACAGCTGCCTGCAGCAGGAGCAGCTCAGCCAGCAGCGCATCACGCTGCAGAGCTACGGTCTCGTGCCTGCCGCCGGCTGCGGCTATGATGAAACCGCGACACAGCCTGTCATGCCCATCTCCTTTGAGAGCTGCCGCTCCACCACCACAGAGGGCACCATCCGCAATCTGTCCGTCGAGCGCCTGTGCGATCGCCCGTGCTTTGCCCGTGTCCGCGGCCAGATCGATGTACCCATCGACATCCTCTTTACGGACGCCTCCTGCCGGGAGTATATCGGCCGCGGCGTCGTCACTGTCGACAAGGACGTCCTGCTCTCCATCCCGGATGAATCCATCGTTCCCTATACCATTGAGGCGATGGTCTCCGCCATCTGCGTCTCCGGTACATATATCGGCAACAACATTTTTGAGCTGGATATCTGCGTGTCGGTGATCCTCAAGGTGCTGGCGAAGGTCGAGATCCTCGTCCCCAGCTACGGCTTCTGTGATGTGCCGCCATGTGAGGAGTTTGCTGATTCCGTCTGCGACGAATCCACCATATCATCATACATGTATTCAAAGAATCCCCGGATCTCTCCGGGGATTCTTTCATTTTCCAACGATATAGTCGTAGTATCTCGCCGCCTTGCCGTCCATCGCATCCTTATCCACCAGAAATGCCTTTGCCATCTCGGCAAAAAAGTCCGGCGTTGCTACATTATATCGCTTGGCGACATCGGCATAGTCTGAATACAGCATGCACATGACCGCCCAGAACTCGTACAGTTTTGCCCCACTAGTGCTCATGCCATACTTCTGCGCGTACGGCTTCACCTGATCGGGCGTCCACTTGCCGCCTCTCGGCTTAGCCGGATCCTCATTCTGCAGGGCTGCGACCCATGCCTCGGCATCCTCTCGCGTCAGCTCGCGCGTCTCTCCGTTCCCGGTGCTGTATTCTTCGCGCGCCATCCTCTCCTCCAGCTGATAGAGCATTGTCAGATCATGCAGATCCTCCATGCTATCGCCATGTTTTTTGATGTCCTCTATCGTGCGCCGCACGCCCTGCAGATTGATCATCGCTTTCCCTCCTTATGCCTTGCGGATCTCCTGCATGGCCCTCTCAAGGATCCTGCGCTGCTCGTCATCGGCGTCCTCCATCATCTCGCCGAGCTCATGCAGCATCTGATCCTTGCCTTCAGCGCGGCTGTAGCGGCCTCTCGTCTCGCGCATACTGCCTCCCATGCCATCATCGCGGCTGTAATGCCCGCGCACATAGTGCGTCCCGCGCCTGGCATAGGAGCTCCCGCGCTCGTAGCCGTCGTTCCGGCTGTAGCGGCCCATGCTGTCTCTGCGCTCGCTGTAATCCTCGTCGTCCTCCAGCATCAGGATCTTGTCGATGTTTTTAATCGTGTCCGTCAGCTTGTGGACGGTCTCCAGACCGCCGGCTGTCAGTTCGCCTTTTGCCGCGATCTTGTCCAGCTCTTTGCAGAGCATTTCCCGCAGATCATGCATCGCTCTCATATCCATGGTTCTCCTCCTCTCCTCAGGCCACTCTGTCGACGATCAGATTGGCATTCTGCACGTTGACCGGATCTGGGCCGGCATTCCGCACGCCGATCGTCACACAGCATCCGCGCGGTGCCTCAACCAACACAGACGCGTACACATTGGCGTACGTTTCAACCGCAGCCGGCGTCTCGATCATTGTCGCGCTGGCCAACGCCTCGCCCTCGATCGCAATCGCAAGCGTGATCGGCCCGACCGTGCCTCCCGTTGGAATCGCGACATTCGCGCCGAAGCTCACGCGATACAGCGCGCGGCACTGGTTGGTCATGCCTTTCAGCGTGACCACGCCGCTGCCCATCCTGTGCTGGATGCAGGCTCCGCCTCTAACCGGCGCGTCTGCAAACAGGACATTCGCGCCGGCATCAACAACCTGCAGCAGACCATTTGTATATTCTGCCATTGTTTCCACTCCTTCCAAATTCGGCGGCGAGGATCTCTCCCCGCCGCCGTCGTTATGTCATCATCGGCGGGTTGCCGAACATCTAACCCTTAAGGGTAAGAAGATACGATTAAGGGTATTTACGCCGCGCAGCCACAGCCGCAGCCGCCGCCATAGCCGTAACCATAGCCAGCAGCTGTAAACGGATTGCAGGTGATGTACGCCGGCACCGGGCACGGGCGCAACTGATTGACCAGATACTGGTTCTGCGCGCTCTGGCTCGCCGCAAGCTGCAGCGCAAAGATCTGCTGCTGCTGCTCCGCGATCCTCTCGTTTTTCGCCTCGATCTTGCTCGCCGTCAGAGCATCAAGGATCGCGCGGGTGTTGCCATTGGCGTTGTCAATGATGTCACGGGTATTGCCGCACATCGCCGTCTGAATCGCGCCAAATCCGCTCGCAAGCTCATAACCGACCCGGTCAATGCTCCTCTGCGTCTCGCAGCAGCACTTGTCCGCGCTGTGCTGCATGTTGTTGAGCTGCTGCATCAGCGCAGCCTGACCGTTGCAGCGGCTCAGCTCTGCGGAGGCAAAGCCGCCGGTGATGGCGTTGTTGAGCGCATACGTCGCATCCGCGAGACCATAGGTCTGCCTGTCGAGCTTGCTGATCAGGGTCTGCTGATCGACGGCCCCGTACACGTCGGCAGTTGTTGCGCAAGTAGACTGCGCGCCGCAGCTTCCGCCGTTGCTGCCCCAGCCTCGTCCCCAGCCGCCAAACAGGAACAGCAGCAGAATCCACCAGTCATTGTTGTTGCCGTTGAACATCCCGCCGCCGTTGCCGTACGCAGGCGTCACCAGCATGGTCGTTTCGTTGCCAAGAGACATATCTCCATCTCCTCTCTAATGTCGTCGTGTGAATGTGTCTGCAAAGAGCGCTGTGCACCGCGCCTTATGCCATATTGATCAGCGGAGCATCTGCTGAAGCTGCAGAGCTGCCTGTTGAAGCTGGTTATACTGCTCCTGCGACATCTGCCCACTGTTGAGCAGCCTCTGGACCTCCTGCTTCGGGTCTCCTTTGTACGATGCGCGGAATTGCTGATACTCCTGCAGCATCCGCTGCATCTGCCCCATCGGTCCGGCCTGCACGCCGCCCATCATGTCATACAGCGGGCTGCTCATTCTGCTCCTCCTCCTTGCCTCGTCTGCTCATGCGCTGCATGCGCTGCGTCATGGCGGCGAGCTGCGTCTTCAGTTCCTCCACTTCCTCGCGCGTCGCATATTGCGCGGCTTCCTGCGCCGGCGCGGCCTGTGCCGTCCTCTCCGTGTAGTCAAATATCCGCATGCTCGGCACGCCGCTGGCGTCTGAGCTCTTGAGGTAAAAGCTCGCTCTCTCGCTGTCCAGCAGCATCACCGTCTGGCCGGGAGCGACGAGATAGCCTCTCGCGCCTGCCTCGCCCTGCACCCACAGCAAACCTCCCGTCTGAGCGCTTTGCTGCGGCCCTTGCTGCATCTGCGGATACGGCTGCGCTCCTCTGAGCTGCGCCAGCTGATCCGGCATCGGCTGCTGCATCTGCGGCATATAGCCGCCATACATCGGGTACCCATACGGCGCTCCGTATGCCATGTGACCTCACTCCTCTCTCGTCCAGTAGTAGATCGGGATTTCTTTTCCGCTGTCCCAGCTGTCCCACCAATCGCCGTCCTCCAGCGCGACGACGTGACCGCTGATCGCCAGCACATACAGGCCGTGCGGGTGATCAGCTGCGAAATCGGCGACGGTGTAGCAGTCCGGGCACTCGTCCGGTATGATCCGCCGTTTATATCCGCAGCGCCGGAGATACGCCCCCCACACATGGTTAGCCGTCGGCATGTCGCCGCGCATGTAGCCCTCTATAGAGAGCGCGCAGAAGACGCTCTCCCACGGCTTGCCGGTCGCCTTGCAGCATGCACGCACGGCGCAGTCGCCCACGCGGATGCCCTCGGGATTTGGGTTGTATGGGTGCCACACCCGGCATCACCTCCTTGACAGCCTGATTTTTGCATAAAAAAAAGCCCCCGGAAGGCCGCTTGAAGGCCAATCCGGGGACATAAAAAATATGGAATTATTTCAAAAAGCCCTTTACAAAACATCCATTTGGATGTATAATAAAGACAGTTAAAGACCGAACAAACAGGAGGATACAAAAATGAAGGGCACCGAGAAGCAGATCGCATGGGCTGAAGACATTAAGGCCGCCATCATCGAGGGCATCGACTTCACGCTCGCAGCCCTCGAGCAGGAGCGCAACAATCCTAAATACGCACACCTGG
>JAGBAV010000114.1 GCA_017938795.1 Clostridia bacterium | reverse complement strand
CCTCTACGGCCCGACGGAGATCACCTGCAACTGCACCTACTATATCGTGGACAGGGAATTCGACCTCACGCAGACGCTGCCCATCGGCGTCCCCTTCCCTAACGAGCGCATCCTGCTGCTCACCGAGGACGGACGCGAGGCCGCCCCGGGCGAGACGGGCGAGCTCTGCGTCAGCGGCACCGCCGTGGCGATGGGCTACTACAAGGACCCGGAGCGCACTGCCGCCGTCTTCACGCAGAATCCGCTTAACCTCGCCTACCTCGAGCCCATCTACCGCACGGGCGACCTTGTGCGCCTGGAGGAGAACGGCGAGATGGTCTACGTCTCCCGCAAGGACTTCCAGATCAAGCACATGGGCCACCGCATCGAACTGGGCGAGATTGAGACCGCCATCAGCGCTGTGGAGGGCGTGAGCCGCGCCTGCTGCGTCTACCTGCACGACAAGGGCAAGATCCTCGCCTTCACCTGCGGCGCCGCCGATAAGAAGGCCATCGTCGACGGCCTGCGCGGCACGCTGCCGGACTATATGATCCCCAATCTCTTCATGCAGGTGGACGAGATGCCGCTCAACAAGAACGGCAAGATCGACCGCAATGCGCTGACCGAAATGTACAAGAAGGCAAAGGAGGCCCGCCGTGGATAAGACGACCCTCGGCCGGATCGCCGCGCAGTACGGCACCCCGACCTTCGTCTTTGACGAGGATGCGCTTGCCGCCCGCATGCGCGCCGTCAAGGAGATCGTGGGCGAAAGCGTCCATCTGTGCTACTCGATCAAGGCCAACCCCTTCCTCATTCCTGCGATGCAGCAGCTGACGGAGCTGCTCGAGGTCTGCAGCCCGGGCGAGCTGATCATCTGCGAGGATCTGCACGTCGACCCGGCGACCATCCTCTTCTCCGGCGTGAACAAGACCCGCGAGGATATCCTGCGCGCCATCGACGTGGGCGTTCGCCGCTTCACGGCGGAGTCCCCGCTGCATGTGCGCCTGCTCAACGAGTGCGCGCTTGAGCGCGGCGTCGTCCTCCATACGCTGCTGCGCCTGACAGCCGGCTCCCAGTTCGGCATGGACGAGAGCGACCTGCGCGCCGCCATCAGCAGCCGCGCTTCCCTGACCGGCCTTGATATCGAGGGCATCCATTACTTCGCCGGCACCCAGCGCAAGAAGCTCGACCACCAGCGCAAGGAGCTTGAGATGCTCTGCGCGCTGATGGACAGCCTGAAGGCGGAGGAAAGCTTTGATACCCGCCGCCTTGAGTACGGCCCCGGCCTGTACTACCCCTACTTCGCGCATGAGGACTTCAGCGATACCCTCGCGCCCGTGCGCGAGCTCGCGCCCGATCTGCAGCGCATTGCGCAGCGCACCGAGCTGACGATCGAGATGGGCCGCTTCTTCGCCTCGGAGTGCGGCAGCTACCTGACCACCGTCGTGGATACAAAGATCAACTGCGGCTACGGCTACGCGATCGTGGACGGCGGCATGCACCATGTCAATTACCTCGGCGGCAACATGGGCATGCGCCTGCCGATCATCGAGCATCTGCCCGGCCCGGAGCATGCGGATGAATCACCCATGGACTGGGCGCTCTGCGGCAGCCTCTGCACCACAGCGGATGTGCTCGTGCGTAAGGCGCCAATGTGCGGCCTCGCGCAGGGCGATGTGCTGGCCTTCCGCCATATCGGCGCATACTCCGTGACTGAGGGCCCCGCGCTCTTCCTCTCCCGCAGGATGCCGCGCATCGTGCTGCACCGCGGCGGCGAGACGCATCTCGTCCGCGACCACATCGAGTCCGCGAAGCTCAACCAAGCCGGCGCGGCGGTCAAGCTCTGATTCCCCGCGCCGTCATCGGCGCTTCATCATCAACCAAAAGGAGACTGCTACCATGAGAGATACCATTCTTGACCTTCTGAGCGACATCGTTGACGACGTCGACTTCGACACCTGCACCACCCTCATCGACGACGGCCTGCTGTCCTCTCTGGACATCATCCAGATCATCGGCGCGCTCAACGACGAATTCGACATCTCCATCCCCGCGACCGAGATCATCCCGGACAACTTCAACTCCGTGGACGCGATGACCGCCATGGTCGAGCGCCTTGCCGAGTAACAACAGCATATCAAAACCGCCGGAGCCATGGCTCCGGCGGTTCTTTTCGTTATACAGCCTTTTGGTCGATGCTCCGCGTGGCGATCACGTCGCTGCCAAGCCCCAGCACATCGGCGATGATCACATCGCCCGCCGCGACCGGCGCAGGAACGGACGCGCTGCGGATAGCCTCCATCACGCGCATGATCTCCCCCTTGGGGATGGGTTTTGTCATCCGCACGCTGACCAGCGGCGCAGCGCCTCCCGTCACGCGGACGGACGAGGCGATCATGCGCATCGGGCGCTCAATCTCCTGCCGCGCGTACGCCTCGCCGCGCGGGCAGGCAGCCCCGCTCAGCGCGCATACCGCGCCATGCTCATCAAGCTCCGCTGTGATCGTGCAGCCGTTCGGGCAGACGATGCAGGTCAGGCTCCTGTTCATTCCGCGCTCACCTCGATTTCTTCACAGCCGCCGATCTGATCGGCCTTCAGCGTCACATGGATCATCTCCGCCGGCAGCGCGCGTATCACGCGCTTCCTGCCGATCTCGCGCCCGGCCTGCCGCAGCACGATGCTGCACGGCCCCATGGCGCGGCTCACCCGCAGCGCCAGCGGCACATCCTGCCCGCCGCTCACGCGCTGGGGCAGCGCATACCGCACCCCCGCGCCGCACACGACGCTCACGCCGCAGCAAGGCAGCTCTCCCCGCAGATAAGCTGCGGCGCTGCGCGCAGCCGCCTCCGCCTCCAGCGAGGCGTCGTCCGCCAGATCATGCACATGCAGCACATTGCCCGCCGCGAACACGCCGGGGCAGCCCGTCTGCAGGTGCTCGTCCACCAGCGCGCCGCGCGTGCGCGGGTCCAGCGCAATCCCCGCCTCCAGCGACAGCTCATTCTCCGGGATCAGGCCCACGGAGAGGATCACCGTGTCGCAGGGGATATACCGCTGCGTGCCCGGTACGGGCTTCAGCTGCGCATCCACCGCGCTGACCGTCACGCCCGTCACCCTCGCGCCGCCGTGGATCTCCGTGATCGTATGCGACAGATTCAGCGGGATGCCGTAATCGTCAAGGCACTGGCTGATGTTGCGCGGCAGGCCGCTGGGCGTATCCATGATCTCATAGACGCCCTCCACCTGCGCGCCCTCCAGCGTCAGCCTGCGGGCCATGATCATGCCGATATCGCCCGAGCCAAGGATCACCGCCCGGCGGCCGATCATCCTGTTGTACAGGTTCATATAGGCCTGCGCGACGCCGGCGGTATACACGCCGGCCGGACGCTCGCCGGGGATCGCCAGTGCGCCGCGCGTGCGCTCCCTGCAGCCCATGGCGAGGATCACCGCGCCGGCCTCGATCCGCGCGATCCCCTCGCGGCTGACGACGGTCAGCGCCCTGTCCTGCGAGAGGGAGAGCACCGTCGTGTCCGTCATCACCTTCATGCCGCGCGAGGTCAGCTCGTCGATCAGGCGCTGGGCATACTCCGGCCCGCTGAGCGCCTCGCCGTAGCGCGCAAGGCCGAAGCCCTCATGAATGCACTGACGCAGGATGCCGCCGGGCTGCTTCTCGCGCTCGATGACCAGCACGTCATGCACCCCGAGGCGGTCAAGCTCCGCCGCCGCGGCAAGACCCGCAGGGCCGCCGCCGATGATCACCGCATCATGCCGGATCGTCCTCATGCGCATCCACCGCCCTTTCTCATTTCGCCCTCGAAGAGATATGCGCCCTCGCGGCTGCTGATCAGCGCCTGCGGCGGGAGCCCCAGCTCCTCCTCCATCATCTGCGCGATGCGCATCTGGCAGTAGCCTCCCTGACAGCGCCCCATCATCGCGCGGGTGCGCAGCTTCACGCCGGAAACGGTCTGCACGCCCAGCGGGTTATGGATCGCCTGCAGGATCTCCGCGCGGGTCACCTGCTCGCAGCGGCAAACGATCTCGCCATAGTCCGGGTTCCGGGCGATCAGGTCGGCGCGTTCCTCGTCAGTCAGCTCCGCGAAGCGGACAATCGGCCTGCGCACAGGATTGAACGCTTCGTTCTCTTCGAATGCCTCGCACTCGCGCAGCATCCGCGCAACCATGCGCCCGATCGGGACCGCCGCCGTCAGTCCGGGAGACTCGATGCCCACCAGATTGACGGCGTTGGGCGCGATCTCCGGCTTCATCTCAATCTTGAAATCCTGTATGACCCCGTTCTCGTCCACCCACTTGGGGAGGATGCCGGAGTAGTTGCGGATATAGTCCTGCTTATGAATATGCGGCCAGATCTGAGACGCGCTCTCCGCGAGGTAATCGATGTTGCGCTGCGGCACACCGTAATACGCGAAGTCCTCCGTCATCTCCGCATTCGGGCCGACGATCACATTGCCGTCGGTCGTATTGGTGACGTGGATGCCCATGTAGGTATTGCTCGGCACCGGGTAGATCGGCATCGGCAGCAGAGGCCCCGTGTGCTTATCCAGAATGATATAGTCACCCTTGGAGCCGATCACGCGATAGCCCGTGATGCCCAGCATGTCTGAGATTACGCCGCATCCAAGGCCGGCAGCATTGACCACATAGCGCGCGGCATACGCGCCTTTCGTCGTCTGCACATGCCACAGTCCATCCCTGCGGGAGAGCCCCGTCACCTGATGACACAGATGATACCTGACGCCGTTCGCTGCGGCATTCTCCGCAATCGCGACGGTATAGCCGAACGGATCGAGCACGCCGGACGTGCTGGAATACATCGCGAACTCGCCTACGGCCTCCGGGCAGATGCGGCGCAGCTCATCCCTGCCGATCAGCGACAGGCCCGTCGCGCCGTTGACCGCGCCCTGCGCCATCGTGCGCTGCAGGCTCTCGTATTCCTCCTGCGTTCTGCCGACGAGCACCTTGCCGCAGCGCAGGAAACGGAAGCCCAGCTCCTTCGCCAGCGCATCCATCCCCTGGTTGCCCTCCACGCAGAGCTTTGCCTTCAGCGTGCCCGGATCATAGGCAAAGCCGCCGTGCACCACGCCGGAATTGCGCCCGCTCGTCTCGCAGACGATATCCGGATTCTTCTCCATCACGGCGATGCTCAGCCTGTACCGCGCCAGCTCGCGCGCAATCGCGCTGCCGACCACGCCGCCGCCGATGATGATCACATCATAGAGCCTCACGCACATTCATCCTTTCCGGCGGCAGAGCCGCCCCCCGGTATTCCTGTTGTTACCATTATACGGCAGCGCCCCTTCCCCGTCAACGCACTAGCCTGCGCGCCGGCTAACAAGCAACAAAAGCCTCCGCCCCGTATTCACGGAGCGGAGGCGTCTATTCTTCTCAGGAGAGCAGCAGCTTGTCGCCGTCCAGCTCCTTGCCGGCGGCCTTCTCGAACAGGCCCATCAGGTCCTCGCGGGTGAGGCTCGCCTTGTGCTCGCCGCGGACGTCCACGACGATGCGCCCCTCATGCATCATGATCAGCCGGTTGCCCATGGCGATGGCGTCGCGCATGTTGTGGGTGATCATCATGGCGGTCAGCTTCTGCTTGGCAATGATCATCTCGCTCAGCTCGAGCACCTTCGCCGCTGTCTTCGGGTCGAGCGCAGCGGTGTGCTCGTCCAGCAGCAGGAGCTTGGGCGTGCGCATCGTCGCCATCAGCAGCGTCAGCGCCTGACGCTGGCCGCCGGAGAGCAGGCCGACCTTGCTGCTCATGCGGTTCTCCAGCCCGAGGCCGAGCTTGCTCAGCTGCTCGCGGTACATCTCCCGCTCCATCGCGGAGATGCCCCAGCGCAGGCCGCGCTTCTCTCCCCTGCGCATGGCGAGCGCCATGTTCTCCTCGATGTTCATCGTTGCGGCCGTTCCGGTCATCGGGTCCTGAAAGACGCGCCCCAGATATGCCGCGCGCTTATGCTCCGGCAGATGCGTCACATCCACGCCGTCGATGGAGATCGTGCCGTGATCCACGGGGAATACGCCGGCGACCGCATTGAGCATCGTGGACTTGCCCGCGCCGTTGCCGCCGATGACGGTGACAAAGTCGCCCGGCTCCAGATGCAGATGCACGTCGGTGAGCGCCTTCTTCTCGGTGATCGTACCGGGATTAAAGGTCTTTGCGATATGATTGATCTTAAGCACGGCCGTCACGCCCCTTTCCCTGCTCTCTCCCGGCGAGGTACTTCGCCTTCCAGTGCGGCGCCGCGAGGAAGACCGCGACGACCAGCGCCGTGAGCAGCTTGAGATCATTGGTATTCAGGCCCAGCCAGAGCACAACCTGAATGACTATGTAATAGATCATTGCGCCGATGATTACGGCAAGGAGCTTCAGCGCGAAATTGCGGAAGACCTTCGCAAACATGACCTCACCGATAATCACCGCGGCCAGACCGATGACGATCGCGCCGCGGCCCATGCCCACATCGGCAAAGCCCTGATACTGCGCCAGCAGCGCGCCGGCCAGCGCAACGATACCGTTGGCCAGCATGAGGCTGAGCACGATGTTCTTATCCGTGTTGATGCCCTGCGCGCGGGACATGTTCCTGTTCGCGCCCGTCGCGCGCATGGAGCAGCCCAGCTCCGTGCCGAAGAACCAGTACAGCACGCCGACCAGAAACACGCCGAATACGACCAGAATGAGGATCGGGTTCTCCAGCGTCAGCGCGCGGACATTGCGCGAGGAGAGCAGCAGCCTGAACTTATTCACGCTCAGCGCTACGTTCGCCTTGTTGCCCAGTATGCGCAGGTTGACGGAATACAGCGCCAGCTGCGTAAGGATGCCGGAGAGGATCGCTGGAATGCCGAAAAACGTATGGAACATGCCCGTCACAAGGCCGCAGAGCATGCCCACGACAAACGCCGCGAGCAGCGCAGCATAGACGTTCCATCCATTGATGATCAGTATGGCCGCCACAGCGCCGCCGGTGGCGATGGAGCCATCGACCGTCAGGTCGGACACATCCAGAATGCGGAAGGTGATGTACACGCCGATCGCCATCAGGCCCCAGATCAGGCCCTGCGATACGGCGCTGGGCAGCGCATTGAGCAGCTTCATGATATCCATGGAGCGATCCTCCTCGTGAAATGGATTGAGACAGCATAAGCCAAGAAGGAGGAATCCCTCCTTCCTGGCTGAATGCTCAGATTCGTATGGTCACTTCGGCGTCTGCTTACTCGATGGCGATGTAGCCCTCGGGCACCGGCAGGCCCAGCGCCTCGATGTTGGCCGCGTTGTACTTCTTGACGAACTGCGGCGCATACTCGATCGGCATCGCGGAGACGTCGGCGCCGTTGGCGAGGATCTCATACGCCATCAGGCCGGTGGCATAGCCGATATCGTAGTAGCTGATGGTCAGGGTCGCGACGCCGCAGCCGCGGCAGATGCCCTCTTCACCGGCGATAACCGGCACCTTCGCCGGGATCACTTCGTTGGCAATGGTCTCGGTGTAGGCAGCGGCGGTGTTGTCGGTGGGGATGTAGATCACGTCGCACTCGGCAGCGGCGGAAGCGGAGACAGAAGCGACGTCGTTGGAGTCGTTGAACTTGAATTCCTCGGTCTCATAGCCCATCGCCTCAAGCTCAGCCTTGACGACCTCAACCTGATACGCGGAGTTGGCCTCGGCGGAGCAGTACAGCAGGCCGACCTTCTTGGCCTCGGGGAAGAGCTCCTTGATCATCGCGGCCTGCTCATTCAGCGGGGCGAGGTCGGAGGTGCCGGAGACGTTGATGCCGGTGACGCCGGTGAAGCCGTCAATGCCCAGCGCAACGCCGTACTCGGTGATGGAGGTCGCCAGAATCGGGATATCGCCGGTCGCGGAAGTCGCAGCCTGCAGCGCCGGGGTGGCATTGGCCATGATCAGATCCACGCCGTTGGCAACAAAGGTGCCGGCGATGACGGAGCAGGTCGCAGCGTCGCCGGAGGCATTCTGCTCGTCAAACTCAACGTCGGGCATCTTCTCCGTCAGGGCGTCCTTAAAACCCTGCGTGGCGGCGTCCAGTGCGTCATGCTGGACAAGCTGGCAGATACCGACGGTGGCCGCGCTTGCGCAGGCGGCGGACGCAATCAGAACGAGCGCGAGGATGAGCGTAATAATCTTCTTCATAACAGTTTCCTCCTGATGGGACATCCCTGTTTGCAGGATGCTTTCAAAATGTTGACGCCATTATAGTACGGCATATACGGTTTGTCAACATGTTTTCTGCATATTTTCTCATATTTTTCGGTTTTGTCCGTGGTTTAATGCGTTTTGCCCGCATACACCTTGACACCGATTTGAATTATTCCATTCCATTTTGTCAACTGCCACCTCTTGCCAAATAAAAACGGCGCGCCATGGATCGCTCCACAGCGCGCCGGTATCTGCGTTCGCCCTTCCGGGAATCAGACCACGCCCTGCGCCTCCATCGCCGTGGCCACCTTCAGGAAGCCCGCGATATTCGCGCCGGCAACATAATTGCCCGGCATGTCGTATTCCTTCGCGGCGTCGTCCACATTGTGGAAAATGCCGACCATGATATCCTTGAGCTTGGCGTCAACCTCATCAAAGGACCAGTGCAGACGCATGGAGTTCTGGCTCATCTCCAGCGCGCTGGTCGCCACGCCGCCGGCATTGGCCGCCTTGCCCGGGGCAAAGAGCACGCCGTTGGCCATCAGGTACTCGGTCGCCTCCTGCGTGGTGGGCATGTTCGCGCCCTCCGCCACAGCGATGCAGCCGTTGGCCACCAGCGCCTTCGCATCCTCAAGGAGGAGCTCGTTCTGCGTGGCACAGGGCAGCGCAACGTCACACTTGACCGTGAACACGCCGCGGCCCTCGTGATACTGCGCAGACGGACGGGCCGCCGCATACTCGGTCAGGCGGGCGCGCCTGACTTCCTTCACCTCGCGCAGCAGGTCAATGTCGATGCCCTCGCTGTCGTAGACCCAGCCGGTGGAATCGGACACGGTGACGACCTTCGCGCCCAGCTGCTGCGCCTTCTGCGCGGCGTAGATGGCGAC
Organism: Clostridia bacterium; assembly: GCA_017938795.1. GTDB lineage: Bacteria > Bacillota > Clostridia > Christensenellales > Aristaeellaceae > Ventricola. The sequence goes on along the minus strand of JAGBAV010000114.1, from coordinate 17,312 downwards.
GTTGCCCGCGCCGGAGACGGCGACGGTCTTGCCCGCCAGCTCGATGCCGTTGCACTTGAGCATCTCCTGCGTGAGGTAGAGCAGACCATAGCCGGTCGCTTCCTTGCGCGCCAGAGAACCGCCGTAGGTGAGGCCCTTTCCGGTCAGCACGCCTTCGTACAGGCCGGTCAAGCGCTTGTACTGGCCGTACATGTAGCCGATCTCACGCGCGCCGGTGCCGATATCGCCGGCGGGGACGTCGGTGTCCGCGCCGATATACTTGAACAGCTCGGTCATGAAGCTCTGGCAGAAGGCCATGACCTCCCGGTCGCTCTTGCCCTTCGGGTCGAAGTCAGAGCCGCCCTTGCCGCCGCCGATGGGCAGGCCGGTCAGGGAGTTCTTGAAGATCTGCTCAAAGCCGAGGAACTTGATGATGCCCAGGTTGACGCTCGGATGCAGGCGGATGCCGCCCTTGTACGGGCCGATCGCGCTGTTGAACTGCACGCGGAATGCGTTATTGACCTGAACCTGCCCCTGATCATCCACCCACGGGACGCGGAAGAGCAGCTGGCGCTCGGGCATGGTGATCCGCTCAAGAATTGCGTCGCGGCGATACTTCGCCTCATTGCGCTCAATCACAGGACGCAGGGAACCGAGCACCTCACGCACGGCCTGATGGAATTCAGGCTGGCTGGGATTCTCGCGGACAACGCGCTCATAGACCTCATCAACGTAAGACATATAGGTAAACCCCCTTGTAATCATGGCTTTATCCATCTGCATGAAGCAGATCTTTGACTTGCTCATTATAGATCAAAGAAACGTTTTTTGCAAGTCCTTTTTTGTCAAATTCCCATTCCCTTTCATTTTTAATCTTTTTGTGACGAAAATTGCATATCTTTGCATCCACTCTCCCGTATCATGCTATGACAGACAGCGCGCGTCCGTTATTTGCGCCCTCCCGGTTTGCCTCGCAGTCTGCCGTATCCGCATCAGAACTGCTTCGCACCATTTCCCTCCGAAACAGAAAAGAGGCTGCATCTGCAGCCCCTGTTGGTATGGATTATGCGTCCCACGGCATCTTTTGCGTGTTCCCGCTCGCTCCGCGCTCGGACAGATCCCACAGCAGTGTGGACAGATAGGTATCCCCGAACGCCTTCGCATCGGAATAAAACGGCTCTCCCCCGCGCACAGCGCGGCCCATGCGCAGCATGACGTCAAAGACGGCGATCTCATCCTCCGTCATCGGCACACCAGCCGGGAAGGGATTGGTATACAGCCGCTGCCCCTCAAAGTCCACCGCGCGGACAGTGCCCGCCGCGACGTCCCTGCGCACCTCGATGCAGGCGCACTGCGGCCTGCCCGCCGCATCGACCCAGCGTACCTCACGGTCGAAGATCTCGCCGCGCGTGCCGATGACGCGCAGATGGCGGGTGCGGATCCGGCTGTGATACTGCGTGCCGGAGAAATCATAGAGGCCGAGCTTCCCGTCCGGGTAGCTGATCTGCGCGAACGTGCGCTTCTCATAGCCGATCTCCCCGTCCGTATGCACGCCGTCGCGCCCGCCGGTGACGACAATCGGATGGGTGGTGCAGTGCGCGCTCATCGCAATCTCGCCAGGCTGAGGCTGCAGATAATGGCGCAGCAGACTGATGCCATGGTAGTCGTGCGCGTCCGATATCCAGCAGCTGCACACATCGCCCAGCAGCCCCTGATCGATGATCGCGCGGCGCGCCTGATGCGTCGGCCAGAGGAAGTACTGCTCCGCCAGCTGCAGCACAGCGCCGCTCTGCTGATGCGCCTCCCACAGCCGCATCAGATCGTCCTGATTGACGGCCAGCGGCGTCTCGGACAGCACGTTCACCCCACGCCCCAGCAGCCCGGTCACCATATCGCACATCGCCGCCTTCGGCATGCAGGAGACCACATACTCCGGCCCTTCGGCTATCAGCTCCTCCGGGCGGGCGAACGTCCTCACCCCATGCTCCGCGGCGAACTGCGCCGCCCGCTCCTCATTGCGGCAGACAACACCCACCAGATCAAACAGCTCCGGCAGCAGCTTCGCTGCGCGCACAAAGAACAGCGCGCGCCAGCCCGTGCCGATGACGCCGTAACGAATCCTGTCCATATCCAGTACCTCCTTGGGTATACAGCTTATGTTATCCCCATTATACCACATCAGGCAGCATCTGTGCAGACCGCAATGCAGTGCAGCGAATGACAAAGAGGACCGCACAGCGGCCCTCCGTCATGATTATTCCTCTTCCTGCGCAGGCTCCTGAGCAGGCGCATCGGCAGCCTCTTCAGCCGCCTCTGCGGCCGGCGCTTCCTCCTGCGGGCAGACCTCCTGCTCCACAGGCTGCGCCAGATAGTCAAGCACTGCCTTCACATACTCCGCGAGCACCTCGTCGTGCGAGATATACAGTTCATGCTTGGCGTCAAACACGCGCAGCCGAGCCCCCCTGACGAGGGAGACAAACTTCTCCTGCTCAGGCAGCAGCACAACATCGTCCTGCTTCGCCTGACAGAGCAGCAGCGGCGTGCGGATCAGCGCAAGCTGCGCCGGATCAAGCAGCGCATCGGACACGACAAGCGCCTCGCGCAGCCAGTTATAGGTCGGAGCACAGTTCTGCAGATGCGGATTGCGCGCGCGCTTCTCCTTGTAATAGGCAAAGCGCGCCGGGCCGGTGGAGCAGGCCCGCTCAAACGTCTCGCCCTCCGCGCTGTACGGCTTGCCGACGAACGCGCGCTGCTTCCCCTTGCCCATGCGGCAGGCAAGCGACACAATCGCTTTCGCCGCAGCGGGCGGGAAGGGCTTCGTGCTCGCCGCGATCATCGGGGAGGTGAGCACAGCACGGACAAACCAGTCCGGATGGCGCATCAGCGCAAGCGCGCCCACCGCGCCGCCCATGGAATGCGCATACAGGTACAGCGGGGCGCTGCCCATGCGCGGCCTGACGATCCTCTCCATGAACTCTTCAAGGTCGCTCAGGTAATCCTCAAACCGCTCCACATGCGTCACGGAGGTATCCTCCAGCACGCGGACAGAATGCCCATGGCCCCTGTGGTCATAGCTGAATACGCTGTAACCGTTAGCAATGAAATACCACGCCATCTCGCGCAGCTTCTCCGCAGATTCCGTATAGCCATGAAGCATCACAACCGCGCGGCGCGCATCATAGCGGTTATACACCTCAGCATGCAGCGTGCCGCCGCCGGAAAGCGGCATATCGATCTCCTCGCGCATTGCCTGAAGCCCGGGCTCCACAACCGTGCGCATCAGCCTGTCATAGTTCTTTTCACCAATCAGCTTAATCATCATACCCTCCGTCTGCTGTACGTGTCCTATGCGTCTATTATACAGCAGCGGAGGGTATTTGCACAGAGAAAGATTCCTGAATCCTTTTCACCCCAAGATTTGATTACATGCGTTTGTTATAAACATGCCACGCAACCAGCTTCACCACTGCCACGCCGCACATCAGGAAGGAGCCCGTGCCGGCATAGAGCATATCCCCGCGCACAAGCGCCAGCACCGTGATCGCCACCAGCGCGAAGACCGCCGCGATCGCCGCCGCGCTCTGCGCCCTGTAGGCCACGGCCAGACCGCGCTCATCCGTCATCGCCAGATCCTGATCCCTTGCCTTCTCCTCGCCAAGGCGCGCCCTGCGCAGCAGCAGCACAAAGCCTATAATCCCCAGCGAGCTGCCGATACCGGAGATGAAGCCCGCAATCCTCGACTGCAGATGCGCCTCCTCCGGCAGCATGTATCCCCACAGCGCGCCGGCGCCCATCAGCACAAGGCCCGTCACAGCCATCGCCAGCAGAATCTTCTTGTTGTTCAGCTTCGTCTTCATTTTGATGATCCTCCTTATGCTCTCTCGTCCGTGTCGTCAAATATCTCTTCAATCGGCAGGCAGAAGTACCTTGCCAGCCGGAAGGCCAGCGCCAGAGACGGGTTGTACTTCCCCTTCTCCAGCGAGATGACCGTCTGCCGCGAGACGCCCAGCACCTGCGCCAGATCCTCCTGCCGCACGCCGCGCTCCTTGCGCAGCTGCTCCAGTCTGTTCTTCATAATCCGTTTCACTCCTCAGGAAAAAGTCAAGCTTGCTTTACATTGACAGTATAGCAAATGCCGGAACGAATGTCAAGGGTACTTTACATTTTTCCGGCAATTTATTTTCAGTTGTGATTCGGCCGCGTACCGCCGTCCGGCGCTTACGGTTTCACCGCATCGGATTCCTTTTCATCCTTGCTTTTGAGCAGACGCTTCAGTACAATATTGACATACTGCGAAAAGGAGCGATCGCTTTCCTCCGCAAGCTTCTTCACACCCTCAATCACTTCGACGTCCAGCGTCAGACTGACATTCTTCTTCATCCGCGGATGCACCCCTCACCAAATACGATATACGAGATTATACTGCATCCTATTGTCAGGCACTCTGAATTATTATATAATATTATATCATAATACTCACACATGCGCTTATCTTGCCGGAGGGAGGGATCTGCCATATTGCCGGATCGCGCGCTGTTTGATCAGTTCGAATCTATCGTTACCCCCGGCGAAATCCGGAGGCTCTTTGAGCGGGGGGATTATCTCTTCATGTCCGGGGAGCATCGGCGCATCGCCGCCCTCGCCGCCGGGCACGGATACGCCGCGGACGAAGCGTCTGCCGTGCGCTTTGCCTCCGGCTACATCCTTCATATCAAAGAGAAATACCAATTTACCGATCCGACGGATATCATCATGTGATCCCCCCGTATACAAAGGCAGCCGCCCACCCGGGCGGCTGTTCTCTGTTTGCTGCATTCTTATGCCGAGCGGCTTATTTGCCCTGCATCCACTCGTCGATCATCTGCGCGGCGGAGCGGGACATCTCCCGGCTGAAATCGCAGTTCCACTTACGCTTGCAGAAAGCAAGCAGCCAGCGCTCCAGTGCATCGCCCTCCAGCCCCTGCCTTGCGCCCAGCATCTCGCGCATTTCCTGCGCCCCCTGCGGGCGGTAGGTATTCTCATGCACCAGATCGGACACAGCGAAGCGCGCCGGCTTCTTCCTGTCCTTCTGCTGCTGCGTCGGCCTGCCGTATACCGCCATGCACACGGGCTTCACATACGCCGGCAGCCCGAGAATCTCGCGCTGGATATCACAGTTCTCGATGATATCGCCGATGTAGCACGAGCCATAGCCCAGCGCATCCGCCGCCACGACGCTGGCATGCGCCGCGATCAGCGTATCCGCGCAGGCCAGCATGAAATCGCCCTGCGCAGGGCGGCGCAGCTCCTCCCCGGTATTAAGCGAAGCAAAGAGCTCAAACCAGCGGCGGTAATCCGCACAAAAGACCAGCACCAACGGCGCGGTTGCGATGAAGGGCTGATTGTCGCAGGAGATCGCAAGCGCCGCCTTCTTCTGCGGGTCGGTCACGCGGATCGCCGTAAAGAGCGACATATTCCCCGCCGTCGGGGCCTGAACAGCCGCCTCAAGGATCTGCTGCACATCCTCCTCGGGGATCGGCTCCTGCTCGAACTGACGTACGCTCTTGCGCGCCATCAGCAAACGGATCGTCTCATTCATCGTCCTCATCCTCCTCGATCATATCCTCAAGGAATCGCTGCACCGCCGTGCGCGCGCGGTAGACGTCATTGCGCTTCACCCCGCGCTCCAGCAGCCGCTCGCCTGCCTCGCGCAGGTCGCAGCCATCCATCAGCGCCTCAAAGATCTGCGCCTCAAGGCTCGCCGCAGAGGCCGCCTCCTGCGCTTCCAGCGTCACGCCGCTCATGTCCAGCACGAGGCAGTACTCGCCCTTCTCCGCCTTCTCGTTCGCCTCCAGCATGGCGAGCACCTCGCCCGCCGTGCCGCGGATGGTTTTCTCATAGAGCTTGGTCAGGTCACAGCTGGCGCTGATGCAGCAGCCGGGCAGCGTCTCCTCAATCACGCGCACCAGCTCGATCACCCTGTGCGGCGATTCATGCACCACGCCCACGGGCACGCCGCTGCGCGCCATGGCGAGGAGCTTCTCCTTCAGATCCTTCTTCTGCCGGGGCAGGAAGCCGTAGAACGCAAACTCCCTCGTGTCAAATCCGCTGACAGACAGCGCGCTGGCCATCGCCGTCGGCCCGGGCACGGCGAGCACCTCCACACCCAGCGCGGCAGCCTCGCGCACCAGCACGCTGCCCGGATCAGAGATGCAGGGCGTGCCGGCGTCCGTCACCACGGCGACGGTCAGATCCTCGTCGATCATCCTCTGAGGCAGGGACGCGGCGCGGTGCTCTTCGTTATGCTGGTGGTTGGAGATGCAGGGCGTATCGATCCCGAAATGATTGAGCAGCGCACGGGTCACGCGCGTATCCTCCGCAGCGATCAGGTCGGCGCTGCGCAGCGTCTCCAGCGCGCGCGGGGACATATCGGACAGATTGCCAATCGGCGTGGCAACGACATACAGACGGGGCATGAGATTCCCTCCTTGGGTTGATACGGTCATTATACCATACTTCACCGCAGAAAAAAAGCGGGCAGCGCCCGCTCCCTCATCCGAACAGCCGGCAATCCGCCGCAGCTCTGCGCCCACTGCAAGGATTGATGTTTGATCACTTATGGAGAATAAGCGGGCAAAGCCCGCTCCCTCATCCGAACGGCCCGGCAATCCGCCGCAGCTCTGTGCCCGCAGTAAGGATTCATGCGCGTTCCCATAAAGAAAAAGCGGGCGTATCCAGCCCGCAGATGCTCACTCGACAACAAACTCCGTCCATTCGATCTTGTTGTACTGCATGACGTCATCCGCCCGTTTCATGCCCAGCTTCTCATAGAAGGTGACGGCGTTCTCATTGGCGATCAGGTAGACAGCGATGTCCTTCTCTCCGCCGGCGAGGTCATGCGCCGTCTTCATCAGGCGGCGGCCGATGCCCTGCCGCTCATACGCCCTGTCCACCCCCAGATCCGTCACATAGAGCCAGTAGGCGTAGTCCGTCAGCCCGAACAGCGCGCCGACCACAACGCCGCGTTCATTGCGCGCGATCAGGCTGATGGAGACCGTCTTCACCAGCCGCGCGATCCGCTCCTCAAACCGCTCCTTCGGGTACTGCGCACCCAGATCCGTCCGCTTCAGGAAATCGATGTACTCCTCCGGGGTGATGCGCTCCTCCCGGATCACAATGCTCTCGTCCATATCTGCCTCATTGAAGACAGGCCGCCCGGGTGAGCGGCCCCGCCTGTCAGTCGTGATGCTTGCCGGTGATCGCCTGCACATCAAGCGCCATCACGCAGACGGCGTCCACCATCTCCGGCGCAAAGGGAAGCTCCTTCCCCGGCGCATAATGCGCCATGATCCGCTGCAGGCCGTGCAGCTTCTCCCCGCCCTCAGCGATGCGCAGCAGGCCGCTGCCGCAGACGCTGTCAAACGATGTGGAATACATGCAGGCCGCGTCGCCGCCATAGATGTGATTGCCCGTGTATACCGTGAAGGCGGCGCGGGCGTCAGCGCGGATGCGGCGGATCTTCTCGCCCTCCTTCGCGCCGTGCAGATAGAGCGTGAACCGCCCGCCCTTCACCTCAAATCCATAGTTCATCGGGATGACATACGGCGTATCCCCGCCGAAGGCGATGGACGCCACCCCGCCCCTCGCGAGGATATCTGTCAGCGCGGCCTCGCCCGTGACCTCCCGGTCCTTTCTTCTCATGCCTCTTCCCCCAGCTTCTCGCAGCCTCGCAGCATTGCGCTGCGGCTGCGTGCGTTGACGGCGATCTCCTCTTTGGAGGGCTTCACGCCGCCGCCCGAGAGCACCTTCACCTGCGGCTTCTTCCCGCAGATGCACACAGGGATCCTCGGCGGGCAGGTGCAGGGATTGGCCAGCTGGCGCAGCGTCTGCTTGGCAATGCGGTCCTCGAGCGAGTGGAAGGTAATCACCGCCAGCCTGCCGCCCGGGGCGAGCAGATCGACCATATCGCACAGCGTAGCGCGCAGCGGATCCAGCTCGTCATTGACCGCGATGCGCAGCGCCTGAAAGGTGCGGCGCGCGCTGTGGCCGCTGTCCTGCATGCGGATCTTTTTGGGGATCGCCGCGTCCACGCAGGCGACCAGATCGCCCGTCGTCTCCAACGGCTTCTTCGCCCTGTGCTCGATGATGATATCGGCGATGCGCGCCGCCCACTTCTCCTCCGCATAATCGCGCAGGATGCGGGTCAGCTCCGCCTTATCCCATGTATTGCAGATGTCCGCGGCAGTCAGCGGCTGATCCTGATCCATGCGCATATCCAGCGGGGCGTCGGCATGATAGGAAAAGCCGCGCTCCGCGGTATCCAGCTGATAGGAGCTGACGCCCAGATCGACCATGATGCCGTCGATCTGCTCCACGCCCTGCGCCGCAAGCAGCGCCTTCACATCGTGGAAATTGCCCTTGATCGCCGTGAAGTTGCCCGCGCCGCCCAGCCTCGCCGTCGCCGCAGCGAGCGCGTCGTTGTCGCGGTCGATGCCGTAGAGATGGCCCGTTCCGCCCAGCCTGCGCAGGATCTCCGCGCTGTGGCCGCCGCCGCCGAGCGTGCCGTCCACATAGACGCCGCCCTCTCGGACATGAAGCATATCCACCGTCTCATGCAGCATCACGCTCAGGTGCCTGAACTGATCGCCCTCCTGGGCGAGCATCTGGCTGTTCACCTGCTCGGTCTTTGATTCAAATGACATCCGCAAACTCCTTTTCTCTGCGCAGCAGCGTGCGCATCTCACCGATCAGATACAGCGACCCGGCGACGAGAATCCGCCCGTCGTTCCCGGCGATGGATCTCGCACGCGCAAGCGCCTCCTCTGCATCCGGCACAGCCACGGCGCGGCAGCCCAGCTCCTCAAAGCAGGCCGCCAGCTTCTCCGCCGCCATCGCGCGCGGATTGGGCGGCACGGTGCAGACCACGCGGCGCACGCGGGAGGCCAGCCGCTCGCACATCCTGCGCGTCTCCTTGTCCTCGAGCATGCCGGTGACCAGCACGGTCTTTTCCTTCGGCAGCCACGCGTCGCAGTAGGCGCACAGCGCGCGCACGCCGGGGTCATTGTGCGCGCCGTCGAGCATGATCCTACCGAAGGCCTCCAGCCTTCCCGGCCAGCGCACAGCCGCCATACCGCGGCGCACGGCCTCCAGCGGGATCTGTACGCCCTGCTTCCTCAGCGCGGAGATCGCGCCCAGCGCGGCGCAGGCATTCTCCGCCTGATGGCGGCCGCGCAGGGACACCGTCAGGCCGCGGATCGTCTGCTCATGCAGGCGCACATCGAACGTCACCTGATCCGCCGTCTCCGCGACATTCTCTGCATCCGGGTCATACACAGGGCAGCCCCTTCCCCTCGCCGCCGCCATGAGCACATCCAGCGCATCATGGCGCTGCGGCCCCAGCGAGACGGGAATGCCCGGCTTCATGATCCCGGCCTTCTCCAGCGCGATCTCCCCTATCGTGCTGCCGAGGTAATCCATATGATCCATCCCGACCTCTGTGATCACGCAGACCTTCGGGGTAATGATATTGGTCGGGTCCAGCCGGCCGCCGAGGCCGACCTCGATGATCGCGTAATCGACCTTCGCCTCAGCGAAGGCGGCGAACGCCAGCGCCGTGCCCAGCTCAAATTCCGTGATCTGCACGCCCTGCGCTGCAAGCGCCTCCACATGCGGGAAGACGCGCTCCACCAGCGCGGCGAGCTGATCGCCGGCGATGGGCACGCCGCCAAGACGGATGCGCTCGTTATAGACCTCGATATACGGCGAGGTGTACATGCCCGTTGTATACCCGGCCTCGCGCAGCGTGCGCTCGATCATCGCGCAGCAGGAGCCCTTGCCGTTCGTGCCCGCGACATGGATCATCGCAAGACTGTCCTGCGGATTGCCAAGGCGCTGCATCAGCGCGCGCATATTGGCCAGCCCGTTCTTCTTTCCCGAGGGGTATACGCTATGGATTTTTGCGATGGCTTCCTGCTCAGTCATTCCTGTCACTCCTTTGAAAAAGGGCGGACGAAAAGCCTCCGTCCGCCCTGTAGCCCTGTGATTCCGTAGGGGTATTCACGAAGCGGGTCAGGCCGACGCGAAACGCGAAGGGATGCAGCCGCTTACATATTCTGCAGATCGGCGATGCGCGCGTTCAGCTTCGCGAGCTTGTCCTCGGCGACAGCGAGCTTCGCCTTCTCCTGCTCGACCAGCTGCGCCGGCGCCTTGGCGAGGAAGCCCGGGTTATTGAGCTTCTTGCCGGCGATCTCAATGTCGCGCTCAACGCTGGCGCGTTCCTTGTTCAGGCGCGCGATCTCCTTGTCCAGATCGACCAGATCGCCCAGCGGGATGAACAGCTCGGCCGCCTCGGACACGGCGGAAACCACCTTGCCCTGCGCATTCTCGCCGTCGGCGAGGATCGCCATCTCGCTCACCCATGCGAGGCGCTTGAGGTATTCCTCGGCGCCCTCCATGGCCTTCTCCCAGCCGGCCTTCGGGCGCACGATCAGGTGCGCGCGCTTGCCGACGGCGACGTTCATCTCCGCGCGCAGATTGCGCACGGCGCGGATGACGTCCATGGTGCCCTCCATCTCGCGGGCCGCCTCCGGGAAGACGAGCGCGGCGTCGCGCTCCGGCCAAGCGGAGAGCATGATCGTACCCTCCGTGCCCGGCACATGGCGGTACACGGCGTCGGTGATGAACGGCATGAACGGATGCAGCATCTTCAGCAGGCTGATGAGCACATGACGCAGCACGGCGCAGGTGGCCTTGCGGGCGTCCTGATCCTCGCCGTTGAGCGTGACCTTCGCCAGCTCGATATACCAGTCGCAGAACTCGCTCCATGCGAAGTCATAGATCTTCTGCGCGGCCATGCCCATATCATAGCCCTCGAAGTGGCCGGTCACCTCGCGGATGGCGTCGTCAAGGCGGGTGAGGATCCACTTATCCGCGGCGGAGAAGGTCTTGCCCTCCATGGTCTCCGCGGTATCGCCCAGATTCATCAGCACGAAGCGGCTTGCATTCCAGATCTTGTTGGCGAAGTTGCGCGCAGCCTCCACCTTCTGGGCGGAGAAGCGCATGTCATTGCCCGGGGACACGCCCATGCTCAGCGAGAAGCGCAGCGCGTCCGCGCCGTACTCGTCGATGATCTGCAGCGGGTCGACGCCGTTGCCAAGGGACTTGGACATCTTGCGGCCCAGCTCGTCGCGCACGAGGCCATGGATCAGCACGGTATGGAACGGGGTCTCCTCCATGCCCTCGATGCCCATGGTGATCATACGGCTCACCCAGAAGGTGATGATGTCATAGCCGGTCACCAGCACGTCCGTCGGGTAGAAATACTTGAGGTCCTCGGTGTTGTCCGGCCAGCCGAGCGTGGAGAACGGCCACAGCGCGGAGGAGAACCAGGTATCCAGCACGTCCTCATCCTGACGGATATTCTTGCTGCCGCACTTGGAGCAGCAGCACGGATCCTCGCGCAGAACCATCATCTCGCCGCAGTCGTCGCAGTACCACACCGGGATGCGGTGGCCCCACCAGAGCTGGCGGGAAATGCACCAATCGCGGATATTCTCCATCCAGTTCATGTAGTTCTTGGTGAAGCGCTCGGGCACGAACTGGGTCTTGCCGGAGTTCACAGCCTCGATCGCCGGCTCGGTCACGGGCTTCATATCCACGAACCACTGCTTGGAGATCATCGGCTCGATGGCGGTCTTGCTGTGGCGGTAGCACACGCCGACCTCATGGCGGATGGGCTCCACGCCCTTGAGCAGGCCCAGCTCGGTCAGGTCCGCGACGATAGCCTTGCGCGCCTCGGCGGTCGTCATGCCGGCGTACTTGCCGCAGTCCGGCACTTCGGGCTCATTCTTGCCGCCCTTGCCGGAAGCCATCAGCTCCTCATAGGCCGCCTTATCCTCGGGGCCGGTCATACGGCCGTCATAGGTGAACACGCGCACCAGCGGCAGATCGTGGCGCTGGCCAACCTCGTAGTCATTGGGGTCATGCGCCGGGGTGATCTTCACCACGCCGGTGCCCTTCTCCATATCGGCATGCTCGTCGCAGACGATCGGGATCTCCTTATTCATCAGCGGCAGCACCACATGGCAGCCATGCAGATGCTTGTAGCGCGGGTCCTCCGGGTTGATGGCCACGGCGGTATCGCCCAGCATCGTCTCCGGGCGGGTGGTCGCCAGCTCGAGGAACTCGCCGGTCTCCTTGACCGGGTAGAGCAGGTGCCAGAAGTTGCCGTCCATCTCCTTGTGCTCAACCTCTGCGTCAGAGATCGCGCTCTGGCACTCGGTGCACCAGTTGACAAGGCGGTTCCCGCGGTAGATCAGGCCCTTCTCATACAGGCGGCAGAAGATCTCGCGCACGGCGCGGGAGCAGCCCTCGTCCATCGTGAAGCGCTCACGGCTCCAGTCGCAGGAGACGCCCATGCGGCGCTGCTGATGCACGATGCGCCCGCCGTATTCCTTCTTCCACTGCCACGCGCGCTCAAGGAAGCCCTCGCGGCCAAGGCTGGCCTTGGTCAGGCCCTCCTCCGCCATCGCCTGCACAATCTTGACCTCAGTGGCGATTGCGGCGTGGTCGGTGCCCGGCAGCCAGAGGGTCGGGTCGCCCTTCATGCGGTGATAGCGGATGAGGCTGTCCTGCTGGGTGCAGTCCATCGCGTGGCCCATGTGCAGCTGGCCGGTGATATTCGGCGGCGGCATCACGATGGTGAAGGGCTTCTTTCCTTCCACGCGGTGCGCGGTGAACGCGCCGCTCTCTTCCCATTCCTTGTACAGGCCGTCCTCAATGGCTTGAGGATTATACACTTTTTCCATTTCCATGATATTCTCTCCTTCTCCGTTTCCAGCGGATGATGATCATTGACAACTGATGACTCAGGGCAGGAAGACCAGAATTGCCCCGGCGGCTGCGAGGCATACGCCCAGAATCTTCGCCCGAAGCACGCTCTCCTCCCTGCGGCAGAGCTTCCCCGCGAAGAACGTGATCACAGCCCCGGCCAGCAGCATGCACAGCCCGGGCGCCATCCCGGCGTTCAGATTCATGGTATCCCTCCTCTGCGGGCCGTGCCCGCCTCCCTATTCCGAACAGCGCTGCAGCTTCCCGCTGCCCGCTGACCGCTCTGTATGAAAAAAAACAAGCGCTCACGTCCAAAAGGACGCAAGAGCGCTTGCGTGGTACCACCTTCATTCGCGCCTGCGGCATGCCGCGGACGCCTCTGTGCGCTGTATCGGGCGCGCCCGTGCAGGCTGAGGGAAACCCCTTTGACCTGCCCCCTCCAAAGCGACATTCCGCGTGCATCCTTCCCGGGCGGCCTTTCAGCCCATGGGCCAGCCCTCTCTGACGGCGACGAACACGTACTCCTCTTCTTCATCGAGCGATATATGTAGAGATTATACCCCGCTTTTTTCCTGTTGTCAACTGCTATTTCTCATACAAGCCAGCGCAGCGGGCGGATCCGGCGGAGCCCCTCGCCGACAAGCGCGCCGGCGAGCGTCATCACGGCAGCCTTCGCAAGATTGAGCGGCAGGGAGCCCGGCAGCTGCGCGCCATCAAGGAAGAGCAGCCCCAGAATCCAATGGATATAGTACACCGCCAGCGTGTTGCGCCCGACAAAGGCCGCCAGCCTCTTCGCCGCCCTCGGCAGCGCGTCCGCGTACTTCAGCGCGAGGATGAACGCGCCCGCGCTCATCGCCATCGTCGGCAGGCAGTTATAACCGTAATAGACGATATCGTACATCGTCTTCGTCTGCTTCGCCATGCACAGCCACTCGGCGAACAGCACAGCGGACCCGCCTGCAATCATGCTCACAGGAACCCACAGCGGCAGCAAGCGCAGCCCGTCGGCATGGCGCATCATCAGTCCGCCGAGAACGAAGTACACCGCCATCGCGCCGTAGACGCCGCGCAGCGGATTCCACGTCTCCACACAGGAGAGATCCAGATATTTCAGCACGGGCAGCACGCCGCGCACATGCTCAAAGTCATGCACGAGGAAGGCAAGCACAGCAAGCGCGCCAAGGCCAAAGCCCATGCCCATCCTCAGCTGCGGATCGCGCACATCCATCGCCGCGCGGATCAGCGGCAGCAGCAGATACAGCGCCGCAAGCATCTGCACAAACCACAGGTGCGTCAGCGCGACGCCGTCATACTCATACAGGTAGAGCGCGCTGTGCAGGATACCGGGGAGGTTCGATGCGACATACGCCGCGCCGTCCCTCGCCAGATGGCCGATCAGCTGCGTGATCACATACCAGACATACACCCCGGCGGCGAGCGAAAGCGTGCGGCGGATGTGCTTTTTCGCATCAAACGGCCTGTTGAGCAGCAGCGCGCCGTTGACCATCATGAACAGCGGCACGCATACGGCATTCATCCCGCGCAGATAACGCCCCGCCAGCACGCCCAGCGGCATGACATCGGCATACGCCGCGCCGCCGATCAGCGGGAAATGATACAGACATACGCTGAGCATCGCAACGCACTTGAGTACATCCAGCGCAGCGGAGCGCGGTCTTTCGTTCATAAGCATGCCCCTTGTTACAGGATGTAGCGCTTCATATCGGTGCGGCGGCCATCCTGCCCGAGATGCTCGCGGACATAGTCGCCGTTGATCACCACATCGACGTCCGGCATGTCGCCGCCGGCATTGAAGGAGATATCCTCCAGCATCTGCTCAAAGAGCGTATGCAACCGGCGCGCGCCGATATCCTCGCGGGTCTCATTCGCCTCCTGCGCGGCAGCGGCAAGCGCGTCCAGCGCGCTCTCCTCAAAGTGCAGATGCACATGATCCACGGACAGCAGCGCCTCATACTGGCGGGTCAGCGCGTTATCCGTCTTGCTCAGGATCGCCTTGAAGTCATCCCTCGTCAGCGGCTTGAGATTCACGCGGACGGGGAAGCGGCCCTGCAGCTCGGGGATCAGATCCGTCACCTTCGCCACATGGAACGCGCCTGCCGCGATGAAGAGCATATAGTCCGTGCGCACGACGCCGTACTTGGTGTTGACCGTGCTGCCCTCGACGATGGGCAGGATGTCACGCTGCACGCCCTCGCGGGATATATCCGGCCCGTGGGCGGCGCGGCCCGCAACCTTATCAATCTCGTCGATGAAGACAATGCCGTCCTGCTCGGCGCGGCGGATGGCCTCCTCGGTGACGGCGTCCATGTCGATGAGCTTGCCCTCCTCCTCGGCGACGAGGACACGGCGGGCGTCGGCGACCTTCATACGGCGCATCTTGGTCTTCTTGGGGAGCATATCGCCCATCACGGAGCCGATATTGACGCTCGCGCCGTTGATCTCCACATCCTTGGGCGCGTCCTCCATCTCCACCTCGATCTCCAGCTCCTCCAGCTCGCCGCGCATCAGCTGACCGCGCAGCTCCTGCGCGCGCTGGGCGACACGCTGCTTCTCCCCCTCGGGGAGGACAGGCTCCTTGGGCTTGTTGCCCAGCAGGACATCGATCGGGTTGGCGGGCTTACGGTTGGGGTGCAGGATGATATCGACGATGCGCTCCTCGGCGAGCACAGTCGCGCGGGCCTTGACCTTCTGGCTGGCCTTCTCCTTGCACAGGCGCACGCTGGCCTCGACCAGATCGCGGATGATCGACTCCACGTCACGGCCGACATAGCCAACCTCGGTGAACTTGGTCGCCTCCACCTTGACAAAGGGCGCATCCACCAGCCGCGCCAGGCGGCGGGCGATCTCGGTCTTGCCCACACCCGTGGGGCCGACCATCAGGATATTCTTGGGGACGATCTCATCACGGATCTCCTGCGGGAGCTGGGCGCGGCGGTAGCGGTTGCGCAGGGCAACGGCGACAGCGCGCTTGGCCTCGTCCTGGCCGATGATATAGCGATCGAGCTCGCGCACAATCTGCTTGGGGGTGAGTTCCATATGATCCACCTCGAAAACTCTCATTTCATGTATAGCCGCCTCACACCGACGCGAAGCGAAGGCCGGAGGGAAAACGCCCTCAGACTTCCTCGACAATCACGTTATGGTTGGTGAAGACGCAGATATCCGCCGCAATGTGCAGCGCCTTTTCCGCGATCTCACGCGCGGTGAGGTCGGTGTTCTGCGCCAGCGCACGGGCAGCCGCCAGCGCATAATTACCGCCGGAGCCCACAGCTGCGATGCCGTCATCCGGCGTGATGACCTCGCCCGTGCCGGAGAGGATCATCAGCGAATCGCCGCCGGCGACGATGAGCATCGCCTCCAGCTTGCGCATCGCCTTATCGGCGCGCCAGTCCTGCGCCAGCTCGACCGCCGCGCGCTCGAGATTCCCGGCATACTGCTCCAGCTTCGCCTCAAAGCGCTCGCACAGCGCGAATGCATCCGCGACGCTGCCGGCAAAGCCGGTGACGACCCTGCCGCCGTAGATGCGGCGCACCTTCTGCGCGGTGCTCTTGAAGATGGTGCTCTCGCCCATCGTCACCTGACCATCGCCGGCAACAGCAGTTTTTCCGTCCTTCATGACAGCGCAGATCGTCGTACCCTTCAGTGCCATAGTCTCCTCCATTTCAGGGGCGCACGCCCCGTGCTGTGCTCTGCGCGGGCGCAGCGCCCGGTCAGCCTGATTATATCACACAGAGAACAGCCTGTATACTTCGATATCGGGAGGGTCAAATCAGCCCTCCGGGTAAAAGTCGCCCGCCAGCGGATTGCTGCGGATGGCCTCAATGACGTCCATCGAGCGCGCGGCAATCGCACCGTAGCGCTCCTGCTTGTTGCGGATGCGCTTCTCATAGGCGGCAAGCAGGCCGAAGTTGGCGTTCATCGGCTGGAAGTCCCCCGTCGCCTGTGCGACATGATACCCCAGCGCGCCGATCGCCGTCATGCGCGTGAACTCCACCGGCGCAAGCCCCATCATCTGCCGCGCGAGCGAGATGCCTGCGACCATACCGCTGGACGCGCTCTCCACATAACCCTCCACGCCGGTCATCTGCCCGGCGAAATACGTGCCCGGGCGCGCGATCATCTGATAATGCTCGTCAAGGAAGCCCGGGGAATGCAGGAAGGTATTGCGGTGCATCACGCCGTAGCGCAGGAACTCCGCATTCTCAAGCCCCGGGATCATGGAGAAGACGCGCCTTTGCTCCCCCCACTTGAGCCGGGTCTGGAAGCCGACGAGGTTGTACATCGTGCCCTCGCGGTTCTCCGCGCGCAGCTGCACGGCGGCGTACGGCTCGCGGCCCGTGCGCGGGTCGACAAGGCCGACCGGCTTCATCGGGCCAAAGGCCATCACCATTTCGCCCCTTGACGCCATGACTTCAATGGGCATACAGCCTTCAAAGACCTGCGTGCCGTCAAAGCCGTGAACCTCCGCCTTCTCCGCCCCAAGCAGTGCCTCATAAAATGCCATG
>JAGBAV010000016.1 GCA_017938795.1 Clostridia bacterium | reverse complement strand
ATGAACTTCGCCCAGACCGGCGCATTCGGGAACGGCAGGAAGCAGCACGCGCCGCCCACGATCAGGCCGATGGAGCCGGCCCAGATGTACTGCAGGAACTTGTTGCGCTTATACTGGTGCTTGTCAGCGTCGATCATGGAGCCGATCAGCGGATCGTTGATGGCGTCCCAGACCTGCACGATGATCAGCAGCAGGGAGTACCAGAGATCCATGCCCATGAACTGGGTCCAGAAAATCGCCATCGTGCCCTTGAGCGCGAAGCTCATGTTGCAGCCGAAGTCGCCGGCAGCATAGGCCAGATTGTCCCGCATGCCGAACTTGCGGAAGTTCTTCTTTTCAGACATGTTCGTTCATTCCTTTCAATATGACCGGGACGGCCTACCGCCCCTGTATGTGTATTCATTATACGGTATTATGAAACAATCGGTGAGAATGATCTTTGCTTTTTACCAGACGATTTTTTGTTATCTCCGTTTTGAGCGAAAATATCGTCATACTTCCACCGCTCATCCGGCTGTATTCCCGTAGAATTTTTGTCTGCAGTGCATCTCATCCAAATATTCTACGGATTTTCGCAAAATCCATTCTTGTTCTGCGTGTCCCTGTTTCTCTATACTGATGATATGAACAGCGTGCTGCGTGCATGATGCGCGCACCGCGCGGCAGACTATATGGATCACCGGGCGGATACCGCCCGAAAAGGAGAATACCGATTATGTCCGGCCATCTCGCCCAGTATGAAAAGAAGAAGGAATTCCTCGTCTGCGTGGACAGCGACGGCTGCGCCATGGACACCATGGACGTCAAGCACTTCCGCTGCTTCGGCCCCTGCATGGTGGCTGAATGGGGGCTTGAAGAGCACGCCGACGCCATCCTCGCCCGCTGGAATGATATCAACCTCTATACCATGACCCGCGGCATCAACCGCTTCAAGGGTCTCGCCATCGCGCTGACGGAGATCAACGCGCAGTACGCCCCCATCGAGGACCTCGCCTCCTTCACCGCATGGGCGGAGGCCAGCCCGGAGCTGTCCAACGACGCGCTTTCCCGCGCCATCAGCGCAAACCCCGGCAGCGTCTGCATGAAAAAGGCGCTCTCGTGGTCGCGCGCGGTCAATGCTTCCATTACCAAGCTCCCCAACGGGCTCAAGCTCCCCTTCCCCATGGCGCGCGAGGCGCTGGCCTATGCGCATGAGCGTGTGGACGTGGCCATCGTCTCCAGCGCGAACCCCGATGCGGTCATCGAGGAATGGGCGCTGCACGGCCTGCTCCCCCATACCGATATCGTCCTTGCGCAGGACGCCGGCAGCAAGGCCTACTGCATCGCCGAGCTGATGAAGAAGGGCTACGCCCCGGATCATATCCTCATGTGCGGCGACGCCCCCGGCGACCTCGACGCGGCGAAGAAGAACGGCGTCTTCTATTACCCGATCCTCGTGCGCCGCGAGCGCGAGAGCTGGGAGGAGTTCATCGCCTCCGGCCTTGACCGCCTGCTGCGCGGGGAATACGCCGGCACATACCAGCAGGAGAAGATCGCCGCCTTCCTGCGCAATCTCGGCGCGGAGGCATAAGCATCATCATCAACATCCGATATACCCGAAAGGAGACTGAAACCCATGGTCAATCTGAAGGCCAAGCCCTATTATCTGTCCGACGAGGATATCCGCTGGGTGGAGGAGACCATCGCCTCCATGACGCCGGAGGAGAAGGTCGGCCAGCTCTTCTTCCAGCTGACCGCCGGCATGGACGAAGCATACCTGCGCGAGCTGATGGAGAAGTATCATCTGGGCGGCTGCCGCTACAACAACATGCCCGGCCAGTATGTCGCCATGCAGAACCGCATCCTGCAGAAGCACGCGAAGGTGCCGGTGTTCATCGCCTGCAACACCGAGACCGGCGGCAACGGCGCCTGCTCCGACGGCACCTACATCGCCGGCGGCGTGAAGATCGGCGCAACCGGCAGCGCAGACTATGCGCGCGAGTTCGGCCGCCTGTCCAACGAGGAGGCCGCGTCCATCGGCTGCAACATGGCCTTCGCCCCCGTCTGCGATATCCATCAGAACTGGCAGAACACCGAGGTTGTCGCCCGCGCCTTCGGCAATGACGCCCGGCGCGTGGCCGAGCTGAGCCGCGCCTATCTGGAGGGCGCGCATGCGATCCCGGGCTTTGCCTGCGCGGCGAAGCACTTCCCCGGCAACGGTCAGGATTTCCGCGACGCGCACATCGCCAACAACATCAACAGCTATGGCGAGGCCGAGTGGATGGAGACCTTCGGCCACGTCTACAGGACGCTCATCGATGCGGATCTGGACGCGGTCATGGGAGGCCACATCATGATGCCCTCCTACATGCGCGAGGTGAAGCCCGGCATCACCGACGAGGAGATGCTGCCCGCCACCCTCTGCCCGGAGATCATGACGGGCCTGCTGCGCGAGAAGCTCGGCTTCAACGGCATGGTCGTCACCGACGCCTCCCACATGGTCGCCATGACCGACCGCATGACCCGCAAGCAGATGCTCCCGGCCTCCATCAACGCCGGCTGCGATATGTTCCTCTTCTTCAATGATCCCGACGAGGACTTCGCCACCATGCTCGAGGCGTATACCTCCGGCGTCATCAGCGAGGCGCGCATGACCGAGGCGCTCACCCGCATCCTCGGCCTCAAGGCGCGCATGGGCCTGCACAAAGCCGACAAGGACGCGCTCGTCCCCGCTGCGCCGCAGCTGGGCAGCGAGGAGGCGAAGGCGCTGCATGAGGCCATCGCCCGCGACAGCGTCACGCTGGTCAAGTATAAGGACAAGGACGTCCTCCCTCTCACCCCGCAGAAGTATAAGCGCATCATGATCGTCTACGTCAAGGGCGCGGCCGGCCCGATGGACGCGCTGGTGCAGATGGCGATGGGCGGCGGCGCCGGCAGGAAGAACCCCGCCGAGGAGCTGCGCGAACGCCTGTGCGAAAAGGGCTTTGACGCCTTCATCTACGAGAGCCCGCTGGAGAAGATCAAGCAGCAGATTGCCGCCGGGCAGAAGCCCAGCCTCAACCTCTACTTCGCCGGCAAAAATGCCATCGCCGATTTCGTCGCCGGGCAGGATCTGGTGCTGACTGTCTTCGACGTCGCCAACGGCCGCCCTGCCTTCGGCCTTTCCAAGGGCGGCGGCGAGATCCCGTGGTATGTCTTCGAGCTGCCGGTCGTCGGCGTCAGTGTGAACGCCCCGACGATGCTCGCCGACGTGCCGCAGCTGCGCACCTATATCAACGCCTATGACTCCAAGCCCGCGACGCTTGACGCGCTGGTCGACGCCCTGCTCACAGGGCCGGACGCCTTCAGGGGCAAGGATCCCATCGACAGCTTCTGCGGCCTCTGGGACGCACGAATCTGATTTCTCCTCTTTTTCTCTCAGGCTCCCCCGTTCCCGCGGGGGAGCCGCTCTTTTTTGAGGACAAGCCGCTTACGCCATTCCTGCAAACAAAAAGAGGCGCGTTCCTCACGCGCCCCGTCACAGCGGCAGCTCCATCTCGTGCGCCATCGGCACAAAGCCGTATCGCTCGTACAGCGGCCTGCCCGCGTCCGTCGCCTCCAGCGAGATCGCCGTCACGCCCCTTTGCTTCGCCTCGCTGACAAGCAGATCCAGCATCCGCAGGGCGATTCCCTGCCTGCGGTACCCCGGCGCGGTGTACATGTTCATGATGTAGGCCTTCTGCCCGGTCGGGTTATGCACAGTCGGCATCACCTGATAAAAGCTCACGCCTCCCGCGCCGATAAACACATCGCCGTCAAAGGCAAGATAGGCTGCATGTGTCCCGTCCGCCAGCGCTCTTTCATAGTACGCCCGTGTCTGCGCCTCCACCTGCTCTAGCGGCGCATCCTCCGGCAGCCCGTTCGCCGCGCGCAGGACGATCAGCCGCGTCTTTGTCAGCAGCGCGATCTCCTCCGCGCCCGCTTTTCTATAGGTCAGATTCATGTTCCTTCCTCCCCGATCTGCCTGAGCATCTTCTGTGCAAACGCCTCCGCCTGCCGCAGGTCGATCTGCGCCGGCACGCCCGTGCGGTATTCCTCCATCGCCGCGGCGATCAGGCCGGCATGCTGCGGCAGATGCGCGCAGCCCCACTCGCCGCCCTCGCGCTTGGAGAGGATCAGCCCCTCCTGCGCATACGCCAGCACGCGGCACAGATTCAGGATCATATACACCGGGCAGCCGGCGATCTCCTCCGCCGCGCCTGCGACGTCCTGCAGGATGCTGTCCAGATAGTCCTCATGCCGCACAGGGTCAAAGACCTCCGGAATGGATTGTCCACAGACTGCCCTCCCTCTGTGGAGGATGATCGTGCAGTGCGCCGCCAGATCCGGGTCAAGCCCCTTCATCTTATCCACATAATCCACAGGATCGCGCCGGTACCAGTCAAGATGCGCCGGGGAAAAATGCAGCACATACGGCGCGGGATGGACAAACGGGCGCAGCGCAGCGGCCTGCATAACGCTCATCTCGATCCCCTTCTCCGGCGCCTCTTCGTTCAGCAGCACGACCTCGTCCATGAACATGCGCTTCTGCGCATCCGTCGGCTCGTCGCGCACGACGACAAGCAGGTCGATGTCGCTCTTCTCCGGCTGGAAGCAGCCCATCGCCGCCGAGCCGTGCAGATACACGCCCACAAGGTTTGCCCCGAACGCCGCCCGGCACGCCTCGCAGAACTGCGCGATCAGCCTGTCAGCCCGCTCCATACCGCCGCCCCCTCTCTCTGTTTTCCCATTATAGTACGCCTCACCGGGCCCTGCAAGGAAAAAACCGCCGCAGAGACAACCCTGCGGCGGCTGTGATTATGCGTATTCCCCCAGCAGCGCACGCAGCGCCGCCATGCTTTCCCCTGTCGGGGTCGGGATCCCGGCAAACGGGAAGGGGATGTCCATCATGTCGTACTTCGTCTGGCAGATCTTGCGGAAGGGCAGCAGCTCGATCTTATCCACACAGCTGTGCTTCCTTGCGATCGCCAGAAGCGCGCCGATATTCTCCGGCGTGTCGTTGAGCGTGGGGATGATCACCTGCCGCAGCGTCGTCGGGATCCCGCGCTTCTGCAGCATCCCGAGGAAGGTCAGCGGCGCGTCCATGCCGCAGCCGGTGTGCGCCCTGTAGAGCGCGTCGTCGGTGTACTTGATATCCAGCAGCACGCGGTCGGTCTGCTCGAGCACGCGCTCCGCCGCCGCACCCGTCACGCAGCCGGATGTATCCAGACAGGTGTGGATCCCCGACTCATGGCACAGGCGGAAGATCTCCTCCGCGAAGGCGCATTGCAGCAGAGGCTCCCCGCCGGAGAGCGTGATCCCGCCCTCCGCGCCGAAGTACGCGCGGTAACGCTTCGCCTTGTCCGCGACCGCCTGCGCGTCGTATGCCGCGCCGCCGTCCGGATCCCATGTATCCGGATTATGGCAGCAGCCGCAGCGCAGCGGGCAGCCCTGCAGGAACGCGACAAACCGCACGCCCGGCCCGTCCACGGTGCCAAGGCTCTGGAAGGAATGAATGCGGCCCGTGATGCTCACAGCGATCACACCGCCTCGTGGAAGGTACGGCTGATGACCTCGCGCTGCTGCTCGCGGGAGAGCTTGTTGAAGTTCACCGCATAGCCGGAGACGCGGATGGTCAGGTTCGGGTACTTCTCCGGGTTCTCATAGGCGTCCATCAGGGTTTCGCGGTTGAGGACGTTCACGTTGATGTGGTGCGCCTTCTGCGCAAAGTAGCCGTCAAGGATCGTCACCAGATTGCCCGTGCGCTCCTGCACGTCGCGGCCCAGCGCCTCGGGCGTGATGGAGAAGGTATTCGAGATGCCGTCGCGGCAGTCGTCATAGCTGATCTTCGCCACGGAGTTGAGCGACGCCAGCGCGCCGTTCTCCTCGCGGTTGTGCATGGGGTTCGCGCCCGGGGCAAAGGGCTGCCCGTTCTTGCGGCCATCCGGCGTGGCGCCGGTGTTCTTGCCGTACATGACGTTGGAGGTGATGGTCAGCACGGAGAGCGTATGCTCCGCGCCGCGGTAGGCCGGCGTCTTGCGCAGCTCTGTGATCACGCGGTGCGCCAGATCCTTGGCGATCAGGTCGACGCGGTCATCGTCATTGCCGTACTTGGGGAAGCTGCCCGTCGTCTCAAATTCCGTAATGAACCCGCTGCCGTCGCGGACGGGGCGCACATTCGCATAGCGGATCGCGCTGAGCGAATCCGCCACGACGGACAGACCGGCGATGCCGAAGGCCATGAAGCGGCCCACCTTCGTGTCATGCAGCGCCATCTGCGTCTTCTCGTAGGCGTACTTGTCATGCATGTAGTGGATGATGTTCATCGTATTGACATACAGATGGCTCAGCCACGCATTGTAGATATCAAAGCGGGCCATGACCTCGTCATAATCGAGCTTATCCCCCGCCATCACGGGCATCTGCGGGCCGATATGCATGCCGCTGGCCGCGTCATAGCCGCCGTTGATCGCGATGAGCAGCAGCTTGGCGAGGTTGCAGCGCGCGCCGAAGAACTGCATCTGCTTGCCGACCTTCATCGCGGAGACGCAGCAGGCGATCGCATAGTCGTCCCCGTAGATCGGGCGCATGAGATCGTCGCTCTCATACTGGATGGAGTCGGTGTCGATGGAGACCTTCGCACAGAAGCGCTTGAACGCCTCCGGCAGCGCCTCGGACCAGAGGACGGTGAGGTTGGGCTCCGGGGAGGAGCCAAGGGTGTAGAGCGTGTTGAGCACGCGGTAGCTGTTCTTCGTCACCAGCGTCCTGCCGTCCTCGCCCATGCCGCCCACGGCCTCGGTGATCCACATCGGATCGCCGCCGAAGAGCTCGTTGTATTCCGGCGTGCGCAGATGACGGGCCATGCGCAGCTTGATGACGAAGTCGTCCATCAGCTCCTGCGCGCCCTGCTCGGTGAGCAGGCCCTTCTGCATATCGCGCTCGAAGTAGATATCAAAGAATGTGCTCACGCGGCCAAGGGACATCGCCGCGCCGTTCTGCTCCTTGATCGCGCCGAGGTAGGCGAAGTAGGTCCACTGGATGGCCTCCTGCGCGTTGGCCGCCGGCCTGCCGATGTCATAGCCGTACATCGCAGCCATTTCCTTCAGATAGCCAAGGAACGCGATCTGCTGATAGAGCTCCTCGTCAAGGCGGATCTGCTCGGTGTCAAACGCGCCGCTGGCGAGCTGCGCCTTATCCTTCTTCTTTTCCTCAATGAGCCTGTCCACGCCGTAGAGCGCCACGCGGCGGTAATCGCCGATGATGCGCCCGCGGCCATAGGCATCCGGCAGGCCGGTGATCACATGGCACTTGCGCGCCGCGCGCATCTCATCCGTATACGCGCGGAAAACACCCTCGTTGTGCGTCGTGCGGAAGCGGAACTCCTCCTCCACCTTGCGGCTGAGCTTGTAGCCGTAGGCCTCGCAGGCCTGGCGCACCATGCGCATGCCGCCGAAGGGATTGACGCCGCGCTTGAGCGGCCTGTTCGTCTGCAGGCCGACAATCAGCTCATTCTCCTTGTCGATGTAGCCCGGGGAATAGCTGGTCAGCGAGGAGACCGTCGCCGTGTCGATATCCAGCACGCCGCCGAACTGGCGCTCGATCGCAAAGAGGCTCTGCACCTTCTTCATCAGCGCCTGCGTGCGCTCCGTCGCCCCCTCAAGGAAGCTGCCGTCGCCCTCGTACGGGCGGTAGTTCTGCTGGATGAAGTCGCGCACATTGATCTCATTCTGCCACGCGCCGCCGGCAAAGCCATTCCAGTTGATATGTTCCATGTACCTGTACCTCCTGTCCGTATCGGACGGTCATCCGGCAGAAGCCAGACTTTGAAGAAAGATTCACAAAAGAAAAAGGACAATTCAACCCGAAGAATTGAATTGCCCAGACGGTCGGCTGTATGCGCGCGCACTCCCCCGCGGTGATCCGCGAAATCCGTCAGTCATGCGCGCATCCCTATTGTATCAGAGCATGCACAGGCTTTCAATTGACAATTATCCCAAAAATCAGGGTGATATCACAGTTCAGCTTCGTCAGGCTCCAGAATCACGTCGCAGCGTGAGGCGATATCCGTAGCCTCAAAGTAGCTGTTCTCCAGCGGGATCCAGCGCGCTTCAAACGCGCGCAGCCCTTCCTCGCCGTTGCGCCTGAGGATGCGGCTGCGCTGGGTCTGCGGGTCGACCTGCAGCAGCACGCGAAGATCATACAGCCCGGCGAGCGACTCATGCAGGCTGTAGGAGCCCTCGACGATGCACACCGGCGTATTCCTCACCGGGACAGGCCCTCCGATCGCCATGCGCCCGCAGTCAAACGGGCGATAGACAACCGCCCGCCCCTCGCGAAGCGGCAGCAGCACCTCCTCAAGGAAGCGCTCGTGATCCACATTCTCTCCCGGCACGGCAAACCTCTGCGCTGTGCGCTGATGCGCCTGCAGGAAGAAGTCATCCATATGATAGACCTGCGCGTCCAGCATCACGCCAAGCCGCGCAGCCAGCGTCGTCTTGCCCCCGGCGCAGGGGCCGTCGATCGCGACGATCACAGGCCTGCGCCCCTCGTCCCTTATCGCCGCAATGCGCGCAGCCAGCGCCTCTGTCCCGTTCATGCCGTTCCTCCGTTCCGGTTCGTATGCGGGCATGGTAACGCATGCCGCGCGCAATGTCAAGCCCTTCCCATCTTTCACAATTGCTCCACAATCCGACCATACCGCCATCATCCGCCCGCCGCATACTATTGCCAGACATTCCCCGGAACAGGAAAGGTGTGTTTATCTATGCGTAAAGTATTGGCTTTCATCCTTACCCTCTGTGTGCTTTCCTGCGCGCAGGCCGCCGCTCAGGCGGAAACCGTCATCTTCCTCGGTGAGGATACCATCACCGTGGACGGCGCGCCCATCGCAGAAGAAACAGCATCTCCCGTGCATCTGGTCATGCAGACCGAGACGCACGAGGACGTCCCCAAAGACCTCAAAGACCTTGAAAACCGCGTGGTCACCATCACCGCCGCCGGCGTCTACCGCTTCAGCGGCACCGCCGCGGATGTGCAGATCGCCGTGAAGGCGGGCGGGCAGGACGATGTGCGCCTCATCCTTGACGGCGTGAACATCACTTGCCGTACCGCGCCCGCCATCGCCGTCTATTCCGCGCGCGACCCGCGCACAGCGGGCGAATACGGCGTGACCATCGAGCTGGCCGACGGCAGCGAGAATACCGTTGCCGGTTCCCACACCGTGGGCGAGAAGGACGAGGATATCGAGTTCGACGGCGCAATCGGCTCGCAGGTCTCCCTCGGCTTTGAGGGCAGCGGCAGCCTGATCGTCGATGCGGACAACGAGGGCATTGAGGTCGCCGGCGGGCATATGACCTTCAACGGCGGCGTCTGCAGCATCGCCGCCTGCGACGACCCGCTCAATGTCTCCGAGGACGGCTTCGGCGTGCTGACCATTAACGACGGCTTCCTCTACTCCGCTGTCAAGCCCATCGCCGGCGGCGAGGGCGACGGCATCGACTCCACCGGATGGATCATCTTCAACGGCGGCACCGTCATCAACCTTGCCCACCCGAACAGCCAGGACGGCGGCATCGATTCAGACATGGGCAGCGTGATCAACGGCGGCGTGATCGTCGGCGCGGGCAACATGTACGACCCGATCTCCGAGGACTCCCAGCAGCTGTTCATGATGCTCGAATTCGGTCAGGAGACCGATTCCCTCGTCGTCGTCACCGACGCGGACGACAAGCCCGTCTTCGCCTATGACTTCCCGCACGACTACATGTACATCGCCTTCTCCACGCCCGAGCTGACCGAGGGCGTCTACCACGTCTACCTCGGCGGCGAGATCGAGGGCGAGCAGGTCAACGGCCTGTATACCTCCATCACCTCCTATGTGCCGGGCGAACGCATGCAGCACGGCGAGGGCAACGCCCAGCAGCGCGGCGGCGGCTTCGGCGGCGGTATGCCCGATATGCAGCCCCCGCAGGAGATGGGCGGCTTCAGCGACTATGCCGCCTATCAGGAGGCGCTCGCCGGGGTCGACCTCAACGAACTGCTCGCCGGCTGCGACCTGAACGAGCTCCTCGCCGGCCGCGATCTCAACAAGCTGCTCACCGGCTTTGACGTAACGGAGCTGCTCAGCGAGGAGCAGATTGAGCAGTACTTCTCCGGCGTCGACCTTGATGCTGTCAAGGGGATGACCGGTTTCCCCCGCGGCGGTTTTGGCCGGGGCTTCGGCGGCGGCATGGGCGGCGGCTTCGGCGGCCCGCGCGCACTCGAATCCTCCGCGGACGTCGCCACGGCCGATTTCACGCTCACCCGCAGCAGCACGGGCTTCACCAATGTCCGCACCGCAGACTGATCCATTGTCTGTACGGGGCCGCCTTCAGGCGGCCTCTTTCTTTGAATGCCGGGATTTGCACAAGTCCTTGCTGCAGGCATGGCGCTCCGTGTGTGATTGCGGTCTGCACCGTTCCGTGCTATAATAGATGTGTATGCGCATTCAACCCTTTGATATAGAGAATCAGGAGGCACACCATGAAAATATCCAAACGCGACGCGCTGATGTGGTTCGAGTTCTTCGCCATGCTGCCGGAAGATGAGCCGCTCCTTCCCCGCCAGCAGGAGATCGCCTACGCCGTCTTCGCCCAGATTGAGGCCGCCTGCGATCACCGCCGCGAGGCGCTCAAATCGCAGATCAGGGGGCTCAAGTCCCTGCAGGGGCGCACGCTCTACGTCGGCGAGGACGAGCGCTTCTCCCGCGGCTGCCGCTCCTGCCTGCTGGGCACGGGTCTGTCCGCGATCCGCAAGACGAACAAGTGCAACATTCAGTGCCGCTTCTGCTATAACTACGGCGAGCTTGACTGCCAGCCGCCCATCGGCGAGGGCCTGTGGGAGATCGGCGGCACCAAGTTCTACGAGAAGGATCTCGATCTGCTGCTCTCCATGCCCAACAAGCCCACCGGCGTCTCCTATGTCTACCTCGAGCCGTTCATGGAGATTGAGAAGTACTACGGGATCATCCGCCGCTTCCATGAGGCAGGCATCCATCAGCACATGTACACCAACGGCACGCTCGCCACGGAGGAAAACCTGCGCGCCCTCGGCGAGGCCGGTCTTGACGAGCTGCGCTTCAACCTCGGCGGCGTGAACTGCGCGGACAATGTCATCGAAAACATCCGCACCGCCAAGAAGTACATCCCCTATGTCGGCATCGAAACGCCGATGACGCCGGATTTCTTTGAGACCTTCTTCGCCAAGAAGGAGACCATTCTCTCCACCGGCGTGGACTTCATCAACTGCGCTGAGCTCCACCTGAACCCGAACAACATCGGCAACTATGAGGGCGAGCCCATGTACATGGCGCGTCACGGCTATATCTCCCCCGTCTGGAGCCGCGAGCTCACGCTGCGCTTCATGAAGATCGCAGACGACGAAGGCTGGCGTCCGGTGATCCACGACTGCTCCAACGAAACCAAGTTCGCCCGCGACCTCAACCTGCGCGCAAAGGAGGGCGGCTGGTTCGGCGCGAGCAGCTACGGCTGCGAATTCCCGAAGATTCCCTACGAGTTCTTCCTGCCCACGCTGCAGGATGAGGACTTCCATTTCGTCGAGGAAGAAGAGCTGCCGGAGGGCTACCGCCCCGGCGACCTCGTTTTCTGACAGGCATCAGGAGGGCTACCATGAAGAATAATGATTTCCTCGGGCGCGAGCCGGTGGGCCGGCTGCTGGCGCGCCTCGCGCTGCCGACCATCGCCGCGCAGCTGATCAACATGCTCTACAACATTGTTGACCGCATCTATATCGGCCATATGCCCGGCGAGGGCAGCCTCGCGCTCACCGGCGTGGGCATCTGCATGCCGCTGATCATGATCGTCTCGGCCTTTGCCGCGCTGATCGCATCCGGCGGCGCGCCACGCGCCTCCATCGCCATGGGCCGGGGCGACCATGGCGAGGCGGAGCGCATCATGGGCGGCTGCTTCACCCTGCAGCTCGTCGTCTCTGCGGCGCTCACCGCGCTTTTGCTGCTCTTCTCCCGGCCGCTGCTCCTCGCCTTCGGTGCGAGCGAGCATACCATCGCCTACGCAGCGGACTACATGAGCATCTACGCGCTGGGCACGCTCTTCGTGCAGCTGACGCTGGGCATGAACGCCTACATCACCGCGCAGGGCTTCGCCCGCACCGGCATGCTCACCGTGCTGATCGGCGCGGCGCTCAATATCGCGCTGGATCCGCTGTTCATCTTCGTCCTTGATCTGGGCGTGCGCGGCGCAGCGCTGGCGACAATCCTCTCGCAGGGCATCTCCTGCGCATGGGTGATCAGCTTCCTGTGCAGCCGCCGCAGCCTTATCCGCATCCGCCGCGAGCACCTTCGCATCCGCACAAAAGTCGTGCTGCCCTGCATCGCGCTGGGGCTCGCCCCCTTCATCATGCAGTCCAGCGAGAGCGTGATCTCCGTCTGCTTCAACAGCTCGCTGCTGCGCTATGGCGGCGACGTCGCTGTCGGCGCGATGACCATCCTTACCAGTGTCATGCAGTTCGCGATGATGCCGCTCTCCGGTCTTGCGCAGGGCGCGCAGCCCATCACCAGCTATAACTACGGCGCGGGCAACACCGCCCGGGTGAAGCGCACCTTCCGCCTGCTGCTGACGGTCAGCCTCGCCTATTCCTGCCTGCTCTGGCTGCTCATCCAGCTGTTCCCGCAGGCATTCGCCGCTCTCTTCACGCCGGATCCGCAGCTGCTCGCCTTCACCGGCGGCGCGCTGCGTGTCTACTGCGCGATGCTCTTCCTCTTCGGCATCCAGATCGCCTGCCAGATGACCTTCGTGGCCATCGGCTATGCGAAGTCCTCGATCATCGTAGCGGTCATGCGCAAGTTCGTCCTGCTGCTGCCGCTGATCTTCCTCATGCCCACGCTCATGGAGGACAAGACCATGGCCGTCTACACCGCCGAGCCCGTTGCTGATTTCCTCGCCGTGGTCTTCACCGCGCTGCTCTTTGCGCGCCAGTTCCGCAAGGTTATTGCCGGGATGGAGCAGCGGGAAAGCGCATAACCCCGTACAGAAAGAACACGCCGGAGCGGCATGACCGCTCCGGCGTGTTCATTTCGTTATCCGGTTTAATAGGCCTTGTACCAGCTGACCACCCTGCGGATGATCTTATACAGCGGCGACTCCAGCGTGCGGCTGGCGGCCTTGAGCTCCTCGCGGATGGCGATGCCCTGCGGGCAGTGCTGCTCGCACTTGCCGCAGCCCACGCAGTTCGACGCTGCAGTCGAATCCTTGCGCAGCGCGGTGCACTTGACATACTCCCACATACCGGTGGATTTCCCCTCGGTGAAGCAGTGGTTGTACGCCGCGAACGTACCCGGGATATCGACTCCCTTCGGGCAGGGCATGCAGTAGCCGCAGCCCGTGCAGCCCACCTTCATCGAGCTGCCGATCGCCGCGACGACCTGCGCGAGCATCTGCTGATCCTCTGCCGTGAGGCTGCCCGCCTGCGTATCCGACGCGGTGGCGGCGTTGTCCTCGACCATCTCCACACTGTTCATGCCCGAGAGCACGCAGGTGACCTCCTTCTGGTCAAACAGCCAGCGGAAGGCCCACTGCGCCGGCGTATGCTGCACGCTGTGCGCCGCCATGACGCGCCGCGCCTCCTCCGGCAGATGGCTGACCAGCTTGCCCCCGCGCAGCGGCTCCATGATGAAGACCGGAAGCCCCTTCGCATGCGCATACTGCAGGCCGCGGCGGCCCGCCTGCGTGTGTTCATCCAGATAGTTGTACTGGATCAGGCACATATCCCAGTCGTAGGCGTCCACCATCCGGCAGAACATATCCGTATGCCCATGGTAGGAGAAGCCGACCTGACGGATCTGCCCGCTCTTCTTCTTCTCCTCCAGCCATTCCACGATGCCCAGCGCCTTGAGCTTCTCCCATGTCTGCACATCGGTGAGCATGTGCATCAGATAGACGTCCACATGATCCGTGCGCAGGCGTGAAAGCTCCTCGCGGAAGATCTTCTCGATTCCCTCGCGGCTCTTGATCAGGTAATGCGGCAGCTTGGTGGCGATCTTCACCTTGTCGCGGATACCATTGCGCTCGAGCACCTCGCCAAGCAGCGCCTCGCTGCCCGGGTAGATATATGCGGTGTCGAAGTAATTGACGCCCGCGCGGTACGCCGCCATGATCTCCTTCTCCGCCTTCTGCACGTCGATACGCCCCATCGTCGAGGAGAACCGCATGCAGCCAAAGCCCAGCATCGAAATCTCATTCCCGTATTTGTCCCTGCGATAATTCATACTGCCTCCGTGCGCCGATGCGCATGCTTTCAGATTGGTATCGTCATTGTACCGTATCCGCCGCGCATGCGCAAGGGGCAATCCCTTCCCTTCCGGCGCAGCGCATGGTATAATCAGACAATCTCATCCCGCAGGAGGCCATCCATGGAATTCATCTCAAAGGACAGCATCACCTCGCTGCACAACCCGGGCGTCGTATCCCGCCAGCTGCTCTGCCCGGAGAATGCGCCCGGTGCGCGCGCCACGATCACCGAGGTACATCTGGCGCCCGGCGGATGCCAGCCGCGCCATACGCACCCGGCATCCGAGCAGACATGGGTCGCCCTGCGCGGCGCAGGCCGCCTGCTGCTCGCCGACGGTCAGGAGGCTCCCTTCTCCGCAGGCGATGTCGTCCGCTTCGCCGAGGGCGATGTACACGGCCTTGTCAACAACGGCGGCGGGGAGCTTGTCTATCTCTCCGTGACCGCGCCGCCGCTGAGCTTTGCCGGCGCATATGAGCGCGCAGAGCTCCCCTGAGCATCTGCTATCAACTGCATCCATGATCAAGCGGGCTGTCAGGAAAACCCTGACAGCCCGCTTTTTGGGGTTTATGCCGATATGCCTTACGCCCTGTGCGCGGCGTTCTTGCCCGCCAGACGGCCGAAGGTGATGCTGCGGCCGGCCGCGCAGCCCGCCAGCAGATTCGGATAGCTGGTGTCGAAGTAGCCGCCGGAGCAGTCGCCCGCAACATACAGGCCCTCGATCGCGTTGCCCTGCGCATCCACAGCGTTCATGTTGGTGTCAATGCGGATGCCGTCCAGCGTGCAGATGAAGTAGCCGCCGGACAGGCGCACGCCCTCAAACGGCGGGGTGCGCAGCGCGGAGAGACGGAACGCCTCCTTGCCGAAATCCTCGTCGACTTGCTTGTCATACAGCTCGTTGTAGCGCTCGACAGTCCTGACGAAGTTCTCCACCGGCAGGCCCAGCTTCTGCGCCAGCTCCTCGATGGTATCCGCCTTGACGACGATGCCCTGACCGCGGTACTGCGGCATGAACACAGCCTCGTTGAAGTCGATCGGCCAGACGGACTCCGCGCCGTTGACATGCGGGAACATGCGGCTGCAGCCGTGCGTGTCAAAGCGCTGCATATCCGCGATGTAGTTCGCATCCCAGACCTCGGCATAGGTCATGCCCGGCAGGGTGTGCGCCATATGCAGGATGTGATCGTAGCAGCCGGATTCGTTGGTGAAGCGGTTGCCCTCCAGATCCACCTTCAGGAAAGGCTGGCTGCCCATCCAGAAGAGCACGCCCGTGGGCGCAGGGCCGACCTGATCGGGCATGACCGCGCCGCGGTCAAAGAGCATGCCGGCGTGGGTCTCGTCCATCGCCGCGCCCGCCCACAGGCAGGCCTTGATGCCGTCGCCGAGGCTGCCCGGGTAGGAGTAGTTGATGTTGATCATCTTGACGGTCTCGGGCTGCAGCGCGTTCATCATGTCCATGTTGAGGCTGTAGCCGCCCGTGCAGACGATGACGCCCTTGCTGGCGTTGTAGCGCACCATGCCGTTCTTCGTGGAGGCATAGATGCCGGTGACCTTGCCCTCCTCGCAGATGAGCTTGACAAGCGAGGTCTCATAGTGCACCTCAAGTCCCTTCGCCTTGCCGTACTCCTTGAGGATATTGGCGCTCACGCCGTGCGCGCCCTGCGTGTCGCTCATCTGCAGGGAGTGGCCGACGTCATAGATCGGATAACGGACAGCCTTGGAATGATCGTCCTCCTCAAAGCGGATGCGCAGGCCCGCCTCCGCCATGCGGTCGGTGTACCAGTCGATCGCCTCGCCGGAGTGATCCGCCCATACCTTGTAAAGGCGCTGGTCGCCGTAGCCGTTGCTCTGGCGGTACATTTCGGTGATGACGTCGAACTTGTCCGGGTTCTTGCCGCTGGCGAGCTGCTCGCGGCTGCCGATGGCCGCAAGGGTATCGCGGATGCCCGCGCCGCCGAAGGCCTCGTCAAACTTCTCGATGAGGATGGTCTTCGCGCCTTCCTCCACAGCAGCGCACGCAGCGAACACGCCCGCCGTGCCGGCGCCGATGACCAGCACCTCCGTGTCGATCACGGACACGACGTCGCCTTCCGCCACCTCCGGCTCCTGACCGAGCCAGTCTTTGGCAGCCTCCGCCTCTGCAGCGGGCGCCTCAGCCTGCAGCAGGCTCACGTCAATGCCCTTCGCCTGCGCGATACAGGACTCGCAGGCCTTGCGGATGGCTTCGGACGTGCGGGTCGCGCCGCTCACCGCGTCGATCTGATGGCTCTGGCGGGCGATGATCTCCTCGGCGAGCTTCTCCGCGGCGACGCCGCCGATGCTGGCGGTCTCGCCCGCGGCGTCAACCGTCGCGCTGAGGATCGCGGTCTCATCCACGGTGATGGTGACGACGACCTCGCCGCCAAAGCCCGGTGCGCTCGCGGTATAGGTGCCCGGGGTATAGATCGCGGTATTCTCCGCCATCGACATCGCGGGGACACTCGTCATCGCAGCGGCAGCCAGCGCGCCCTTGAGGAAAGAGCGGCGGGAGAGCTTCTTCTCGTTCATATGCTTCCTCCTTGTATTTTCCTTATATGATAAGGAATTTTTCCTGCCGCCATTATATCAGCTTTACACGACGCTCAAAAGGAGATATAATCAGACACGAAACGCAGGCTGAACCTGCGTTTAAGGAGGCTGCCTATGGATATCACCCACATCCGCTATTTTCTCAAGACCGCTGAGCTGCTCAACTACACGCACGCAGCCGAGCAGCTCTTCATCACGCGGCAATCCCTGCGGCAGGCGATCGCCGCCATGGAGGCGGAGCTCGGGCAGCCGCTGTTTACGAACATGCGCAACAAGCTCGCGCTCACCGAATACGGCGCATACCTCGCCGCATCGGGCATGCAGGTTATCGCCGCCTTTGACCGCATGCAGGAGGGGCTTGCGCGCCTGAGCCGGTCGCAGACCATGCTGCACGTCGGCTTCTCCGTCAGCCTCTTCCCGTTCATTCTTCCGGAGACGGAGTCCATCCTGCGCGCCTTCCGCGCGGCCTTTCCCCATATCACGCTTGACGTCGAACACCTGGAGAACGACCAGATCATCGACGCAGTGTCGCGGGGGGAGCTGGACTGCGGCTGCGTGATCCAGATGCCCTGCCGGCGGGAGGGCAGCGTCATGCGCCGCTTCGCCGGGTTTGACGCGGCGATCGACTTTTCCGACAGTTCGCCGCTGTCCGGGAAGAAGGAGATCATGCTGTCCGACCTTGACGGCATCCCCTGCATCGGCATGGGCAGCCTGGAGAAGACGCTCCATCCCGTCTATACAGCCTGTCAGGAGCAGGGACTGACGCTGCACTACACGCCCACAATCTCCACCATCGACGCCTTCTATCAGATTCAGCATGGGCTGGCTGTGGGCTTTGATATCTACAAGCCCGATGCGCCGGGCTATTATCCGCAGCATACCGCCCACCTCGCCGGCTACAGCTGGGAGATGGGCATGCTCTGCGCAGAGCCCAGCAGAGACGCCGGCGCGCTGCATCTGTTCTGCGCGTTTCTTGAGCAGGCGTATCAGCAGCGCATGAAGGGCACGCATCCCTGAGCGCTCAGCCGCACCGGCGAAAGACGCGCCAAAGCCTTGACAGATCCGCCCCGCCTGCGTATCATAAAACCAACAGACTCCGATCAACAGAGGTGAATTGTATGGCATTCCTGCAGGTTCAGTATTACTCCAAGGTGCTCAATGTCTGCTCCACGGTCAACGTCATCATGCCCGAGGCTGATCAGGGCATCGGCGTGGACGCAAGCAAGGTGGGCAAGCTGCCCAAGGTTCTCTATCTGCTCCATGGCTACAGCGACGATCACTCCATCTGGCTGCGCCGCACGTCGGTGGAGCGCTATGCCGCCCAGCACAATCTTGCGGTGATCATGCCCGCAGTCAATCACAGCTTCTACACCAACGAATACTACGGCGAGCGGTACTGGGATTATGTCGCCGACGAGCTGCCCAGGACCATGCACACCTTCTTCCGTCTCTCTGATAAGCCGGAGGATACATTCGTCGCCGGCCTGTCCATGGGCGGCTACGGCGCGATGAAGCTCGCGCTGACCTATCCGGAGCGCTTCGGCGCGGCAGCGAGCTTCTCCGGTGCGGTGGATATCGCGGATATGTCCCATCGCGGGCCGGACAGCCTTGTGCAGATGGACCGCATCTTCGGCAAGCGCGACAAGATCGCCGGAACGGAGCACGACCTGTTCCATCTGCTGGAGAAGAACGCGAAGGTAAAGCATAAGCCCAGACTCTACGTCTCCTGCGGCACCAAGGACTTCCTTTATCATCAGCATGTCAAGTTCGTCCCCGCGCTGGAGAAGGAAGGCTGGGATGTCACCCGCTTTGACAAGCCGGACACCGTCCATTCCTGGGCATTCTGGGATGAGGAGATCGCCAAGGTCATCCCGTGGATGATGGGCAAATAATCCCCGGATACGACAAGCGCCTGTCCCTCTTTTTGGGGGGACAGGCGTTTCTTCATGCAGCGCGCACCGCATCTGAAGCATGTTTTCCAAGGCAAAAGAAAAGCGCTGATCCTTTCGGATCAGCGCTGTGGCACCTCCAAGGGGAATCGAACCCCTGATTTCGCCTTGAGAGGGCGACGTCTTAACCGCTTGACCATGGAGGCTTATGGCTGGGGAACTAGGATTCGAACCTAGACAATACGAGTCAGAGTCGTAGGTGCT
>JAGBAV010000113.1 GCA_017938795.1 Clostridia bacterium | reverse complement strand
GCGAACTTGATCGGCTTGCCCGTCACCGCGCGCACGGACAGCGCCGCGCCGCCGCGGGTATCGCCGTCGAGCTTGGTGAGGATGCAGCCGGTGATCTCCAGCTTCTCGTTGAAGGTGTTGGCGACGTTGACCGCGTCCTGACCGGTCATCGCATCGATGGTCAGCAGGATCTCCGTGGGATGCACGGCGTCGCAGATGCGGGCGAGCTCGTCCATGAGCTGCTCGTCGATGTGCAGGCGGCCGGCGGTATCCAGAATCACGACGTCGTGCTGACGGCTGCGGGCGTACTCGACGGCTTCCTTCGCCGTCTGCACCGGATCCTGCGTGCCGCGCTCGAACACCGGAACATTGACCTGAGAGCCGACGACCTGCAGCTGCTTGATCGCGGCCGGACGATAGATGTCGCAGCCGACGAGCAGCGGCTTCTTGCCGTCCTTGCGCAGCCAGTTCGCCAGCTTCGCGCTCATCGTGGTCTTACCAGCGCCCTGCAGACCGCAGAGCATGAACACCGTCACCGGCGAGGAGCTGAACTGCAGCCTCGCGTTGCTGCCGCCCATCAGGGCCGTCAGCTCTTCGTTGACGATCTTGATGATCTGCTGCTGGGTGTTGAGGCTATCCAGCATCTCCTGCCCGACGCAGCGCTCGCTGGTCTTCTTGACGAAGTCCTTGACAACCTTGTAGTTGACGTCGGCCTCCAGCAGCGCCATACGCACCTCGCGCATGACAAGCTTAACGTCTTCCTCCGTGAGCTTGCCCTTGCCGCGCATCTTGCCAAAGGCTTGCTGAAGTCTTTGCGTCAGTCCTTCAAAGGCCATCTTACTCCTCCTCTTCCGAAAGCAGCCTCGCCAGAATTGCTCTGGCGCGCTGCGCCTGCTCCCCGGGGGCATCCCGGAGGGCCTCAAGCCCCTCGCCGAGGCCGCGCGTCAGCCGCCTGTACCGCGCCAGCAGCCCGAGCTCCTGCTCGTAGCTCTCCAGCTGGCGGACAGCGCGCTTGACCGCGTCGTATACGCCCTGGCGGGAGATCCCCTCCTGCTGGGCGATTTCCGTGAAGGAGTAGTCCTCCTCGCAGTAGAGCGCAAGCAGCGTCCTTTGCCTCTGCGTCAGCAGCGGGCCGTAGAAATCAAACAGCCAGCCGGTCTCAATGCGATCCACAGAACCCCTCCGTAAAGCGAAAACACTTGACAGCCCGATTATTGTACACCCAATCAACCGGTCTGTCAAGCATTTTTCCTTGACAATATATTATTTTGCATCGGCATGCTGCGCGCGCACGACGATCACGATGCTCAGGCTGACCAGCACGAGCGCCGCGCCGCAGCGCAGCAGCGGAACGTCCTTCGCCGTGCCCAGCAGAAGCCCCAGCCCCACGCCGAAAATCGGCTGCAGGAAATGGAACACGGTGATCCGGGAGACAGCGTTATGGCTGAGCAGCAGCGCCCAGAGCGTATACGCCACGGCGGAGAGCAGCGCCAGATACAGCAGCACGCAGTACGCGGCGATCCCCTGCGGCAGCAGACGCCCGCCCGCGGCAAAGCCGCAGACCGCCATCACCGCGCCGCCGATCATGAACTGCCAGCCCGAGAGCGTCGCCGGGTCGTCATGCCGCCCATATATCTTGATCATGCCCGCACTGCACGCATTGGAGAGCAGAGAGAGCAGCAGGAAGCCCTCACCCAGCAGGCTGACCGACAGGCTCATGCCGTCGCCGGTCAGGTTCATGATCACAACGCCCGCCACGCCGATCAGGCCGCCGATCCACTTGAGCGCGTTCATCCGCTCCGAGCGGAAGAGATAGCACGCCACGAGGATCGCAATGAACGGGCTCAGGCCCTGAATGATCGAGCCCTTCGCGCTCTCCGTATTCGCCACGCCGACGTAGAACAGCCCGTACTGGATGATCGTCTGCACCAGCGCGAGCTTGAGCGCCTTGTCCCAGTTGCCCTTCTTCGGGCGGACAAAGCGTCCCTTCTGCAGGCTGACGAAGACGACAGTCAGCGCGCCGGCCATCATAAAGCGGATGCCGGCGAAGAGCATGAGCGTGGGCACATCGCCGCTCTCCACAGCGAAGAGCCGGTAGCCGATGTTGATCGCCGGGATTGCGCTGCCCCAGAGCAGGCAGCAGAAGCTCGCCAGCAGCGCGCTGACGACGGGGTGATTCAGCTTGAGTTTCATCATTGTCCTCGGTTCAATCCTTATTCGTTAAACGGGATGTACTGCGTGCCGTGGAACATCTCATAGATTGTGAAATAATGTGGATGCGTGCGCCATGTGCCGGCGGTGGGCTGGTTCTCCCAGTCGATCTCGCATTCCGGCAGCGCGGCATAGAGCGCGTCGATCTGCTCCTGAGGGAGATGGCGCATCCGCTCCCCGCCGACCCAGAGGCGCTCCAGCCATGTCATGCCAAAGAGCGGGCTCAGATCCCGGACAGGGTTGTTCTTGATATTCAGGTCGCGCAGGTTCGTCAGTTGCGAAAGCGGGCTGATATCGGTCACGCGGTTGGTGAACAGCTCCAGATATTCAAGCTCAGTCAGCTGCGAAAGCGGCGTGATATCCGCCAGCGGGCCGACGGCGAGGATGAGCACCTTCAATTCCGGGAAATGGAGCAGCCAGCTCACGTCGCTGATCCAGTTATGCCCGACGTCGATCGCCTTGAGCCCCTTGCAGAACTTCAGCCATTGGAAATCCTTCTCCGAATGGCCCGGGTCGTCGCCGTGCAGCGTGGAGAAGGCGGTCATATCCGTGCGCACCAGATGATCACCGACGTAATACGTCCAGCCGAAGGTGATCTGCGGATAGCGGTTAAAGAGCATATCCATCTCCTGCTTCTTCAGGCGGGAGGCATACATATCCACCTGCGTCAGGTGCGGCATCGCGTCGAGCATCTCCGTCAGCGCGTCCAGATCCGTCACCTTCACCTCGCCAAAGTCAATCGCCTCGGCGTCCGCATCGACGGTAATCCCGCAGGCTGTGATTGTCCCCTGCGCCAGCGCAGCGGAGGACGCCAGCAAAAAGCACATCAGCAGCGCAGCAAGCACGCGCTTCATCCTCATCCCTCCTCCGGTTAATCTTCCAACTATTATACATAGCGGTCATCTCCCTGTCAACGCGCGCAGAAAGCCAAAGCAGTCAGTGCCCGCTCACACTTCCGTCTCACGCTGCAGTCTGCATCTCCTCGTGCCCGCAGCAAGCGTTATCATGCAGTCTCCTGCAGCGGAAAAAGAGCCCGGGCGCTTTGCCCGGGCTCCCGATGATGCAGCTTTACAGGAAGTACTTCACGCCGGACTCGAAGATCTTCTGATCCTTGTTGCCCGGGATATTGCCCGCGACGTACAGGCCCGTGCGCTCGCTGTGGCCCATCTTGCCCAGCACGCGGCCATCCGGCGAGCAGATGCCCTCCACAGCCCAGTAGGAGCCGTTCGGGTTATCCGGCATCTTCACGGCGGGCACGCCATTGACATCGCAGTACTGCGTGACGACCTGACCGCGCGCCATGAGCTTCTTGAGCTGGGAGAGACCGCAGACGAAGCGGCCCTCGCCGTGGGAGATCGCGACCTCATGCACATCGCCGGTCTGCACGCCGGCCATCCACGGGGACATCACCGAGGAGACGACCGTGTGCACATGCGTGGCGGCATGGCGGCCGATGGTATTGAAGGTCAGCGTCGGGTCAGACTCCGTGAGCGTGCGGATCTCGCCATACGGGACGAGGCCCAGCTTGATCAGCGCCTGGAAGCCATTGCAGATGCCCAGCATCAGGCCGTCGCGCGCATGGAGCAGCTCCATGATCGCCTCCATGATGCGCGGGTTGCGCAGCGCGGTGGCGATGAACTTGCCGGAGCCGTCCGGCTCATCGCCCGCGGAGAAGCCGCCGGGCAGCATGACGATCTGAGCATTCTCGATGCCCTTCACGATCGCCTCGACGGATTCCTCGATGCCCTTGGCGGTCAGGTTGCGGAAGATGAACGTCTCCACCTCAGCGCCCGCGCGGCGGAAGGCCTTGGCGCTGTCCAGCTCGCAGTTGGTGCCCGGGAAGGACGGAATGAACACGCGCGGCTTGGCGACGCGGATCACCGGATGCGCCGTGTTGCGCGCGACAAAGGGCCTATACGGCGCGGCCTCGGACGGAGCCTGCGCGGTGCTGGGGAACACGCTCTCCAGCGGCGCTGCCCATGCCTTGCGCGCTTCGTCCAGGCGGATGATGGTGCCCAGCGCGTTGATCGCCGGATGGCTGGACGTGAAGCCGATGACCGACAGGCCGGCCGGTATCGGTGCGCCCTCCGCCAACTCGCAGACGATGCAGCCGTACTGCGGCAGGAAGAGCGCCTCTTCGCTGACGCCTTCCAGTTCCACGCCGATGCGGCTGCCCAGCGCCATCTTCGTCACCGCAGCCGCAATGCCGCCGCGGCCAACGGTATGCGCCGCGAGCACGTCCCCGCGCAGGATCGCCTGATGCAGGGACTCAAAGAGCATGAGCGCCTTGTTATACTC
>JAGBAV010000112.1 GCA_017938795.1 Clostridia bacterium | reverse complement strand
GTGCGGGTGTAGCTCAATGGTAGAGCTCCAGCCTTCCAAGCTGGCTACGTGGGTCCGATTCCCATCACCCGCTCCATAATATGCACCATTAGCTCAGTTGGTAGAGCACCTGACTCTTAATCAGGGTGTCCCGGGTTCGAGTCCCTGATGGTGCACCATAAGTCCTGAACTTCGGTTCAGGGCTTTTTTGTTTACCCGGATCAGTAGCATGTGTCCTGCGTGGGCATACTGTACACTGCAGAAAAACGGGATGCGGTTCGCGCATTGACGGAGCGGCGGATAGATGCTACACTGTATACAGCGGGAAGCATACCGCGAATGATTCATAGATGAAGGAGGCTGACGACATGGCGGCAATCCAGATGAATAAAGAGATGTTTGATTGGGCGCTCGCCGGGGACAAGCCGGTTCTGGTTGATTATTGGGCTCCATGGTGTACTTATTGCCGCAAGATCACCGACGCATACGAACAGATTGCGCAGGAGTACGGCGAAGACATCATTGTGGCGAAGATCAATATCGACGACGAAGAGCAGCTGGCAATCGAACAGCAGATAGAGCTGATCCCGACGCTGATCATCTACAAGAATGGCAGGGCGGAGGCTTCTGTCGTTGCGCCGGAGTCCAAGGCGGCGATTGATGCGTTCATTGCTGATACGCTGGGGGTGAGGGAAGAGAAGCGGGATGAGAAGGTCTATGATATGGTTGTCATCGGCGGCGGCCCCGCTGGCTATACCGCTGCGCTCTACGCGGCCCGCAGCGGTCTCGAGACGATTGTGCTGGAGAGGCTGTCTGCAGGAGGGCAGATGGCGCTGACGCATCAGATTGACAACTATCCCGGCTTTGAAGAGGGCGTGGACGGATATACTCTCGGGCAGAAGATGCGCACGCAGGCGGAGCGTTTCGGGGCAAAGACGGAGATCGCAGAGGTTTTGTCCGTCGATCTGGCGGCCATGCCGAAGGCAATCACGACAAATCTGGGGACAATCTATGGCAGGACGGTCGTCATTGCCACAGGCGCGAATCCCCGGGAGCTTGGCGTTGAACAAGAGCGGGAGATGATCGGCCGCGGCGTGAATTACTGCGCGGCATGTGACGGCATGTTCTACAAGGGGAAGACGGTTGTGGTGGTCGGCGGCGGCAACTCAGCGGCGGCGGATGCGGCGCTCCTCAGCAGAATCGCAGAGAAGGTCATTGTCGTTCATCGCCGCGATACGCTGCGGGCGACAAAAGTCTATCATCAGCCGCTGATGGAAGCGAAGAATGTTGAGTTCAGGTGGAACAGGACGGTCGATGCGCTCCTGTATGGCGATAAGCTGTACGGCCTGAGGCTCAGGGATGTGCACACGGGCGAAACAGAAGAGATTGCCTGCGATGGACTGTTTATCAGCGTGGGCAGGCAGCCTGCGACGAAGCTCTTTGAGGGGCAGATCACGCTGGACGGAGCAGGCTATATCATGGCGGATGAAACGACAAGGACGAATATCCCTGGCGTGTTTGCTGCAGGCGATGTGCGGACGAAGGCGCTGCGGCAGGTGGTGACGGCTGTGGCGGACGGTGCAGCGGCTGTGCATCATGCAGAGGAGTACCTTGCAGGAATG
The DNA here is from genome assembly GCA_017938795.1 of Clostridia bacterium. Lineage (GTDB taxonomy): Bacteria > Bacillota > Clostridia > Christensenellales > Aristaeellaceae > Ventricola. The sequence continues at coordinate 25,168 of JAGBAV010000112.1, read as the reverse complement.
AAGGCATAACAGAGACAGAATCCCCGGTCTGCGATGGCGCAGGCCGGGGATTTTTGCACATGTTCCCAAATGACAGAAACATTCGGCTGTCCGCTGCGTCTTAAAGATAAAGCCAATACTTGGGAGGGACAGCGATGAAATACATGAGGATTATTCGAATGATGCTGCTCGCGGGGATGCTGCTGGTCATGATGGCTGTCGCGGCATGCGGAGAAGCCTACACGGTGGATGCGCCGGAGCTGAACGAGGAATACCGGTGTGTCGATTATTCCGGCGAACTGCCGGAGGCGATTGCGGGCGTCTTTGACGGCCTGATGAGAGATGGAGACAGGATTATCGCCGGGAACTGGGCGGCACAGCACTGGAAGGCGGCCGCAGAGCATGAATACGAGTCTGTTCTGATGGCTGTTGAGCGAGAGAACAGCGTCCTCATCATGTGCGCAAGCAAGGATGATGGCATATGGAACGCAGGTGTGGAGACAGACAGCTTCATTCCGAAGGACAAGGCATTCACGCTGACTTTCCTGCCGGAGGAGAGCGGAGAGGGATGGAGGATTGATGCGGGACATGCGATCGTCTGCGACGACGGAATCTACCGGATCAGGATCCCCTATGGCTGCCGTCCGGAGATTCTGTCAGTCGAGCGAAGACAGACTGATGGTCGGCGCTTGATCATGGATTTCCTGTACTGCACGCTGGGAGCATATACGCTTGATGAGGACGTGTATGAGGAACAGATACATGCGCACTGCAGCTTGCCGTCAAGGCTTGCAGGCTGGCGCATGGAGGATATTCCGAAGGATGTCGGTCAGATGAAACAGTACGCGGAGACGCACCAGCTGGCTCTGGGCGAAGGGCAGGCGTTTATCTGCGGCGTCAATCTGCGGGAGCAGCCGACAAGCAAATCACAGACCCATGGTCTGTATTCTGCGCGGGTGAATGTGCTGGAAAGTCGTCCTGGAATTGCGGCACCTTGGTATCATGTGCGCGTGGGCGATACGGAGGGCTGGGTGAGCGGCGATTATCTGCTGGACGGCAGCGCGTACGATGTGCGGTACTACAGCATGGGCGCGGAGAATGTGAAGCCTGCGCGTGTGAGGCAGGAGACGGCTCTGGTCAGCAAGCCGGACGGGGAAGCAAAGACGACGCTGCAGGCGGGGACAATCCTGCATGTCATTGCTGAAAAAGACGGGTGGCTGCATGTCGTCGTGCAGGAGAATGCATCGCCGTTTGCCGATTGGGACGGGGATTATGGCTATGTGCGCGAGACGGACGTAGCCCGCGGAAGAACGCTGACAGAGCTGAAATGGACGGAGTGAACCGGAGCATGCTCGGCAAAGGGGAGATGAGGCGATGAAGCGGATATGCGGTATGCTTGCGCTGCTGATGCTGCTGCGCGCCGCTGCAGTGCAGGCGCAGACAGTCTATTGCAACACGAACGGCGGCAGGTACTATCATACGCAGCCACGCTGTGAAGCGATTGACCCGAAGTACCGGGATGCGGTCAAAGCCATCGAGCCTGAACAGGCTGAGGAATACGGCCTGATAGGATCGTGCGGATACTGCGGTAAGCGGGCTGCGGAAAGCGGAGATTATGCTATAATAGACGCAGGCGAGGGCGGCAGGCTGCATCTTCGCGCTCGTCCGTCCAAGGATGCGGAATCAATGGGATTGTACTATACCGGCACAGAGGTGCTCTGCCGGTCGGATGCGAAGGATGGGTGGATGGAGGTCGGCATTGGCGCGCATACCGGATACATGCACATGGATTACCTGAAGGCGGGAGAGGTTGCTCACACCATTCAGCCGCAATGGCCCGAGGGGATTGTGATCGCCGAACAGGGGGCGTCCATGATGAACAGCCCGACGAAGAACAGCGGCAGCGGGATGATCATCCCAAAGGGCGAGAGTGTGACGGTGATGGGGATGACCGCCGGGCATTTTTACTGGGTGGAATACAGGGCATGGCATGGGTATATTCAGGCAGACGCCCTTGAGCTTCATGAGCGCAATCCGGCAGACGGGCTGCTGAACGGGATATGGCGCCATTCTAATGGTTCCAGCGCATGGAGCACAGAATTGACAATCCATGCGGACGGCGCGTTCACGGGCTGCTATTCAGACGAGGCTGCAGAAAGCCGAACACGGTATGAAACGCGGTTCTATGGGGTGTTCTCCAACCCGGAGAGGATTGATGAGTACCAATACCGGACGAGCATTGTCCAGCTTGATTACATCAGTGAGCCGGGCGTACAGTTTATCGACGGCGTGATGGTGATTACCGGCGAGCCTGCGGGTGTCCGTGAGGGGGCGGCGTATACGCTGTATCTGCCGGGATTCAAGGTGTCGAACCTGAAAGAAGCAGAGCGGTATTGGCCATATGAGAGCGTGGACGGCGTGTTGATAAAGCCGTATCTTTGCCAGATGGAGTCGGGAAGAGGATTCACGCTGCGGTGAACAGGGAAAACGGGAGACAAGCAATGAAAAAGATACTGGGAATCCTGATGCTGGTGATGATGATCTGCCTGACCAATGGCGTGCATGCAGTGCATGATTTGCCCCATCTGCAGCTGAAGGCAGAGCAGCGGATATTCACCGAGCCGAGCGAGAACGCCTGGGTCACCGGCAGGCCGGGCGCAGGGCAGGCGGTGCAGGTGCAGGAGACGAGAACGGTCGGGGATGAGCTTTGGGCGAGGGTCTCATACCGGGATCAGACCACGCGGATGCTGTCCGAAGGCTGGATGCGCTGCACGGAGAATATTGTGCCCTATGATCTGCTGCTGACAGAGGCGCTGACGCCGGGTGTTGAGGCGGCGTCAAGGCGGCGCCTTGAGCAGCTTCGCGGGCAGACAGGTGATGCGGATGCCGCGCCGGACTATGTCTTTGAGCGGGCGTATGTTGGCGAGGCATTTCTGGCGCAGGCGGAAGGCTTCGTCTGCGGGGATGCAATGCGGATCTGCGTGGATGTGGATGAGGATTATACGGCGCAGCGCATCACGCATTTTGTTGTGATGGGCGAGGATGGACTGCCCGCCGGAAGGCTGGATGCTGTCCGTGTGAGCGAAGGAACAGGGATGAATGTCCGTTTCGAGGGCGCTGCGGATTATGCACCCGGTATAGGTGAGATCCGCATCTATCCCGTATGCGAGGGGCAGACGGAGCTTGACCATGCGCGCTGCATGACGCTTGTGCCGGAGGGTGTGATGCGCAGGGATCCGGACGCCCCCGACGCTGTGTACAGGATGACGGGCAGGCCGCATAAGAGCCTGCCGCAGATGACGTTTACCTTTGAGGATACCGGTGCGCTCAGCGAAGAGGACGAGCATATCCTGCGCCTGACCATCTGCGCAGCGGATGGCGGATACCGGCAGGAGCTGACCTATCGCTCCTATGAGAATGGCAGAGGTCTTGGTCTGGCGCGGCTGGAGGACGTCAGTTTTGATGGGTATCTGGATCTGGTGCTTGCGCATGCGCTGGGTGCCAGCAACTGGTATGCTGTCGTCGCGCCATGGCTGCCTGAGCAGGGATGCTTTGCCGAGCCGATGCAGGACGTCCGGCTTTGCAACCATACAGTGTATCCATCGAAGCGGCTGATTGTATCGATGGAGAAAGACGGCGCCGCCTCCTATTACACCAAGGTATATGGGTGGACGGACGGCGCGCTGACGCTCGTAGGGGAGAGCATCATAGAGAATGCTCCGGGCAGAGACGCGATGCATGAGCGCGTGGTCAGGTATCATGCGGATGGTACGGAGACGGTTTACTGGGATGACATCTATCCGGCTGAGTGGTATGACGGCGGATCGCGCGTATGGAATGAGAGAAAGGGTGCGATGGACGCCGCTCTGATCCACGGGACGCGCGGGCATCGCGCTGTGGTGGATCATGTGGACTGGGTGAATCTGCGACGGCAGGACAGCAAGCAGTCGGATTCCATCGCAAGGCTCGACGCGGGGACTGAGGTTGAGATCCTTTCTTACGGCTGCGGCGAGGATCGCGGGTGGATCCGTGTCCTTGTTGAAGCGGAGGGAAAGATGCTCACGGGCTATATCTGGAAGACCTATCTGCGGGATATCCGCTGAATGCGGGAGGGCGTATGAGAAAGCTGGTTTTACTGTTATTGGCGCTATGCATGCTCTGCGCAGGCGGGGCAGCTGAGGGGATAACGGATGAAGAGATCGCGCGCCGGGCGCAGGTTGTGATGAGCGTGGTCGGGGATGAGCCGAACTGCGAAGGCTCATTGAATATGGTCAGGCCTTTCGAGCCGGTGATCATGACGCCGGCGACGCTTATGGAGCAGGAGGCTGCGTTCTTCCTTGAGATGGGCATTGAGGAGGATCGCCTTGCCGAGGCGGGCAGGATCGGCGGGGATGAGGTGATCTTCTATGACAGCGATGGGCGCAGAATCACGATCCTTTTCAGCGGATACGAATATGATCATGCCTTTGTCTTTGAGAAGAGCACGGACGGAACAGAGCGGCTGATCGATATTGTATACAGCGGTTATGGGAATGGCCCTGCAGCTGATTATGTGGAGCTGAGCGGCGGGCGGTATCTGCTGCTGAATGTTTACGCACATGGATCCGGAACGATGCGCAACTGGACGGCGTGGTATAATCTGGACGCAAGAAAGGTTGAGCTGTATACCGTTCGTGAAGGGCATGAAAGCGATTATCCTGTTGTGGCAAAACTTGTCACCCATACCAATGTGGATCATGCGCTGAATCTGACAGACCCATACAGCAGGCCTGAGGAGCTGATCACCTATTCGTATATGACGGTCTATACATCGCTGAATGAGAATCGCAGCGAGGTGGAGACGGTGATTGACGATCAATGCACGGTGCGCGTGTACAGCTCGTATGAGGGCGGGCTCAGGCTCGAGGGGGAGCGCGTATTTGATTCGTATACGCCCGCCGTGCTGGAGCAGATGAGCGGGAAGGAGATACTGGATACAGGATGGCGCCTCGCGTGGCAGAATGAGAAGGCGGACGGCGTACCGGCAGGGGCCGCGCAGGATAACAGCGCTCAGATCGCTGTGCTGGCCAGCGCTCTTCCCAAGGCTAAGGTTGTCAATGCTGATTGGGTGAATATCCGCCGGGAGGGAACGAAGGAATCTCCTGCGATCGCTGAGGCCAAAGCGGGCGAGCTTGTCTATGTGATCAGCGAAAACAATGGCTTTGAGAATGGCTGGTCGCATGTGCTTCGGATATGCGAGGATGAGCCTCCTGTTGTTGGGTATATCTGGTGGAGCTTTCTTGCGCCTGTGGAATGAGCCGTATTCACTTATCCGCACAGATTTGGCTTGTTGAAAAAACGGGCATATTGTATAATATGATTCAGAAAACCGGTGTGATACCATCGGTCTGTATGAACAGATGGCAGGCGCGGCGGATATGAACCGGAGACGAGGAGGGTGACGCTTATGCGGGAGAAGAATCTGGCGATGTTCCACGATACGATGCAGATCATTGAGCGGGGCGGATATGAGGTGAACGGCAGGTATGTCCCGCTGAAGCTCTCCAGAGAGCAGATGATGCATGCCATTGCCCATATTCCGGAGGACGTCGAGCGGATCTTTATGGAGAACAGCGCGGTTGGCATGCAGCATGCCGGGCGCTGCCATTATGCATGCGTCAATGAGGATTCCTTCTCGCTGGCCCGCAGGCGCGCGGAGGAGTATGCGCGGCTGCTTGCCGCACAGGAGAAAAAGGAGGTTCTTGTCTTGAATCTGGCGAACCCTGTGAACCCCGGCGGGGGTGTGCGCAAGGGCTCCACAGCGCAGGAGGAGGACCTCTGCCGCAAGAGCTCGCTGCTCCTCTCGCTGGAGGGCGGGGAGGCGCTGCCGTACTATGCATACAACAGAGGCCTGAAGACGTTCATGGGCACAAACGGAATCGTCATCACCCCGCAGGTGGAGATCATCAAGGACAGCGATGGGAATCTGCTTGATGAGAGCGCTGTGGTTACGGTGATGACCTGTGCTGCGCCGATGATCAATTACGGCCTTGAGGGCATGACACAGGAGCAGTATGAGGATATGCTTTACAAGCGCATTGAGCGCATGCTCGCCTGCGCAGCGCATTATGGATATCGCGTGCTGGTGCTGGGGGCGTTTGGCTGCGGCGCGTTTATGAATGATGCGAAGCTGGTGTCCGATATGTTTGCTCAGGCGTTCAGGTCGTTTAATTACGGCGGTCTGACGGCGGATGAGGCGTTTGCCAGCGTCGATTTCGGCGTGCTCTGTCGTGGCGACAGAACCTATAACTACGAGCATTTCAGCCGGAACTTCAATCATTTTGATTGAGCAGGGGCCTTCTTGCGGGCAGATGAGGAGGAAGGATATGTATACGGATTCAACTGCCGCCCGTGTGAAGCGCGCTGCGCTTGCGATGCAGCGCCATAACTGGGAGCAGGGCGTGCTTGCTCAGGCGTTTCTGGAGGCAGGCGACGAGGATATCGCAATCCTTCTGGCACTGGAGGCGGCGAACAGGCAGCAGGAGGATGGACGCTGCGCGCAGATCGGCGGCTCCACCGCATCGACGGATCCGTGCGCTGTGGGTGAGGCGCTGATTGCAGCCTGCGAGCGGACGCATGATCCCTTTCTGATTGCCGCGCGCGATCGCCTTCTTCGCTGGGCGGTGGAGCTTGCGCCGCGGAACGGGGATGGCATCGTCTATCACTTCTCGGACGGCTGTGAATTCTGGGTGGATTCCATGTACATGCTGCCTCCTTTTCTCGCTCGCGCCGGGCATCCTGATGAGGCTGTGCATCAGCTGGACGGCTATTGGGCGGCGCTGTATCGCCCGGAAAAGGGGCTGCTGGCGCACAGGTGGGATGATCAAGCAAAGCGGTTTGTTCGTGAGGATGCTTGGGGCGTCGGCAATGGCTGGGCGGCGTCCGGCATGGCCCGTGTGATCGATATGCTCCCGCAGGGCGATGCGGGAAGGGAAAGGCTCATCAGGCGTGTGAAGGAACTGCTTACGGCTGCTTTGCCGCTGATGCGCGAGGACGGCCTCTTCCATGATGTATTGGATGATCCCCGATCCTTTACGGAGATCAACTGCGGGCAGATGCTTGCGTATACGATCTATCGCGGCGTGCGCAGCGGATGGCTGGAGGAGACGCTGCTTCCGCAGGCGGAGCGCATTTACGAGGCCGCGTTGTCCTGTGTGGATACCTATGGGCTGGTGAGGCCTGTGTGCGGCATGCCGACGTTTGATCGTCCGGGTATTGCTGCGGAGGGCCAGGCATTCTTTATCCTGATGCACGCGCAGCGGGAGAAGCTGCGGAAGAAGTAATGGAAATAAAGAAGCGGCGGAGCATGTCTCCGCCGCTTTTTCGGCTTAAAGATCAGCCGATGTGCTTTTCGATAAAGGTGAAAATGATCTCCAGAAGCTCAGGACTCCAGAAGCTGCCCTCATGAGGGGCGTCGTGCACGCAGACGAGATCGGACTCGTATCCGGCCGCCTGCAGCTTGTCGTAGAAGGCTTCGCTGTCCCTGTAGAGCACGACGTCATCTGCATCGCCGTGCAGGATGAGGAAGGGAGGAAGCCTGCGCCCCGCTTGGACATACTCGACAGGGCTGATGGTTTTCAGCGTTTCGTGGTAGTGTTCAGGATCGCGTCCTCCGAGCGCATAGAGGAGATTATCGTCTGTCAGCGGCATACCGGCATACTGCACGTCGACCATTCTGTTCAGGTCGGTCGGGCCGAAGCAGTCCACTACCGCCGAAACGGAAGTGGAGACGCCGCCCCAGTCGTCGGTCTCGAATGCGGGATCATCGCCTGTCAGGCCCAGCAGAAGCGCTGTATTCCCGCCGGAGGACGTGCCCCACGCACAGACGCGCTCCGGATCAATGTCGTATTCCTTCGCATTCGCGCGAAGGAAGCGGATGGCGGTCTTGACATCCTTGAGGAATGCGGGTGCGGCTGCGCTGAAGCAGGAGCGGTGCGTGACGCTGGCGACGACATAGCCGCGGCGAGAGAGGAGAGAGAGCTGGGGAATCTCCCAGAACTGATTGGGCTTCGTCCATGCGCTGCCTTGAATGAAGACGACCAGCGGGAATCCCTTGCCGCCGGAACTCCACATGGGCTTGAGCAGCTGAAGCGCGAGATCCTCACCGTCCGGGGAGGCGAAGACGATGTTGGCCTTCATATCCACAAGGCCCTTGTATTCGGGATTATTGCTGATGCTGATCTTTGCCATAGCGAACCTCCTGATGTCTGATAAAAAGATGATAGCATGATCCGGACGATGCTGTAAAGATCAGGCTTTTTCATCCTGAAGCATGCGGCCGAACTGTGTATCGAACAGCATCTGATAGACGCCGCCCTGCTCGAGCAGCTCCTCGTGGCGGCCGCTCTGTGCGATGACGCCGTCTGACAGCGCGAGAATCTGATCGGCTGCCATGACTGTGGAGAGTCTGTGGGCAATCACGATGCTTGTGCGTCCCTGCATCAGCACCTCCAGTGCATCCTGAATGGCGCTCTCAGAGATGGAATCCAGCGCAGAGGTGGCCTCGTCGAGGATCAGAATCTTGGGATCCTTCAGGATGACGCGGGCAATGGAAATGCGCTGCTTCTCGCCGCCCGAGAGCTTGAGGCCGCGGTTGCCGACCTGCGTGTCATAGCCATCGGGCTGGGACATGATGAAGTCATGGATAGAGGCAGCCTTGCATGCGGCGATCAGCTCCTCTTCCGTGGCATTCTCCTTGGCATACAGGAGGTTTTCACGGATTGTACCGTTGAACAGATAGGTGTCCTGCGAGACCATACCGATCTGGCTGCGCAGATAGGTCAGGTCAAAGTCGCGGACATCGACGCCGCCGATGGTGACGCGCCCGCCGTCCACGTCCCACAGTCTGGGAAGGAAGTTGATGATGGTACTCTTGCCGCTGCCGGAGGGGCCGACGATGGCGGCCATTTCGCCGCTGCGGACGGTGAAATGGATGTCATGCAGAATCTCCACGTCCTCCGTATAGCCGAAACGGACATGCTCATAGACGATATCAGCGCCGGTCAGATCGGGCTTGACAGCATGGGTCGGGGATTCGATCTCAATCTCGCGGTCAAAGTAATCGAAGATACGGGTGAACAGCGCAAGGCTGCGTGTGAAGTCCACCTGAATATTCAGCAGGGACTCGACAGGGCGGTAGAGCCTGTTGACAAGGGCGACCATCGCTGTGATGACGCCGACGGTCAGCCCTGTCTCTCCATGGATGATGATCAGCCAGCCGCCAGCGAAATAGATGAGCAGCGGGCCAAGCTGCGTGAAGATTCCCATCAGGAGGCGGAACCATCGTCCGCTGAGCTGCTCCTTGAGCGCGAACTGCGTTACCTCTCCATTGACCTGCACAAAGCGGTTATACTCCTGCTCTTCGCGGGTGAAGAGCTTGGTGAGCATGGAGCCGCTGACGCTCAGCGTCTCGTTGATCAGCTGGTTCAGCTCGTCGTTCTTGGCCTGACTCTGGGATAGCAGCTTCCAGCGCGTGCGGCCTGCTGTGCGCGTGGGCAGAATCAGCAGGGGAATGGCCAGAATGCCGATGATGGCCAGCTTCCCATTCAGGCCAAAGAGCGCGGCGAGCGTCGTGACCACAGTGGCGATGTTGCTCAGGATGCTGCTCATCGTGCCGGATATCACGGAGCTGACGCCGCTGATATCTGTGTTCATGCGCGTGATGATGTCGCCCTGACGCTCGCTGGTGAAAAAAGCATGGCTCATGCGCTGAAGATGACCATACATCTGGTTTTTCATGTCATAGATGATGTGCTGGCTGATCCATGCGTTCAGATATGCGGTGAGCACCGTGACCAGCTGCGATGCGGTCAGCGTTGCCAGCGCAATAAAGAGAAGGCGGATCAGAAGCACCATATCGCCTCCGACCAGCGCTTCGTCCACGATGCGGCCGGTGGTGATGCTGGGCATCAGGCCAAGCATCGCGGAGAAAATGATGGTCAGGAAAACCAGAATAAACTTGCCGGTGTATGGTGTCATGTAGGAAAGGATTCTCTTGATCAGCGCCCAGCTGACAGTGGGCAGATTCTGCTTCTCTGCATCCGTCAGAAAGCCGCGCGGGCCCATTCTCTGCATAGCATACCTCCTGTAAAACGATAGTCATATGTGAAGTATAGCACAGATTGCATAGAATGAAAAGGAGCAGACTATCGTGGAATGCCCATGAAGAAGACGGCCAATAATCAAAAGGGGCCTCAGAGTGATGAACTCTGAGGCTCCTTTTTGGGTTAGGGTGTCAGTTCTTCTTCTTGCGCTTTTCGTGCCGACGGATCAGCAACAGGCCGATGCCGCTGAGCACAGCCAGCGAGAGGACAAGATAGAGCGGGTCGCCCGTCTGCGGGATGTCATCCGGCTTTGTTGCCTTGTCAAACGGAATACCGATGTCAAGAGGCGCCGGGAGGCGATCCACCGAGACGGATACGGAGGTCGGATTGCCGTAGACATCGCGCCTGAGGACGCTCACACGGCCGCTGATGGTGAATCTCTCTGTCACGCCGGCAACATACAGCGTAACCTCATGGCTGAAATAGCCCTGTCTGTTCGGGACGACGGTTACGGCGTTGTTGCTGCCCCAGGAGCTGTGGACGCTGCCCGGGATACCGATCTGGATATGGCTCGTGTCAACCTTGCAATGCTCGAACGAACGGCCATAGACCAGCGTCTCGACATAGCGGTCGGTGAGACCGTCGCCGACCTCGCTGAATGTGCCGCCGTTCACGCTGACCATGCCGCCCCAGTCGTTGATTGTCGTATTCTCAACGGCGATCGTCGGCACAAAGGAGACATCCACATGTGTCTTGAACGGCATATCGGACGGATCGTCCGCAAGGATCAGCCGCCTTGAGCCATCGTTCAGATACTCCACGCGGGCATCCGGATAACGGCTGCGGATCGGGCTGAGGTCGTCGAGAGAGGGGACGCGGATGACGGTGAACTCCGTCTGGAAATGATCAAGGTAGCTGAGGACGAATCCGTCGTTGTGCTTCCAATGCTCATCATTCTTCCAGACGACCGTCGTCGCATAGTCGACATACGGATCGACGTCGCGGTTAAGCGGACGGCTGCCAACGGCGACGAAGCCGCCGGCATTCGTGATGCCGGTATGCGCCGGATTGACCGTCACATTGTCGATCTCCAGCATACACATCAGGGTGTTGACGAAGTCAAACCCGCCGATAAAGCCGTCTGTATCCGGGGTCTCGTTGCCGCCCAGCGTATCCTCCTCGGTGGTGTATCCATCGACGGGATTCTCGCGGATGGTGTAGACAGCGTCGCGTCCGCCGATTCTGGCGGGGAGGCCAACGATGGTGAAGGTCCAGTCGTCGCTGAAGGTGATCGCCGGCTGCGGGACGAGCGGCTCGCCATGGTTGAGCACGACGAGTTCGATCCTCTCAGGACGCTTGCCATAGAGGTCATCCCAGTCGATCCAGGTTTTGCTGCCGGAGAGATTGACAGTGTCAAGCGTGTTCGTCAGCGTGACCTGATGCACATTCTCCGCAAAGCTGTAGACAAACTCGGCGGTATAGCCATCCGGCGGACTGAGCTCAACTGCCCTGTAGATATAGGGCGTACCGCTCGGGTCCTCGGCGGGCAGGCCGTCAAAGACGGCATTCCAAGTATTCGTGCTGCCGCTCAGCGTGCGCGTGAGCTGCGCGCCGTTCTCGTCCGTGACCGGCGTATAGACGGCATTCTCCGTCGTCTGAGTCGTGCGCTCAAGGCCAACGGTCAGATTCAGCGGGCGCAGGAGGTAGTAGTTGTCCTGATCCACCCAGTTCTTTTCCACAGCCAGCGAGGTGAGACGCAGCGTATTGGTGACTGTCACAGCAGCAGAATCGTCCTTCTGTGCAGTGACATCGTCGGATACGGATACATCGTAGCCCGCGGGCGCATCCTCATGGATACGATAGATCAATCGTACGCGGCCTTCCTCTGTCTGCGTGAAGATGGGCAGATGCGTCCATGTGACTGCAGGCCATTCAGTGGCGCCGTCCTCCTTGATCACCGGAGTGATTACCTTGGAGGAGACAGGGCTGAAGGTCTCGCCGTCAAGGCTGTAGAGCAGGGTAAGGGTGATGCTGTCCGGCCTGTTCTCGTGTGCCCAGACGCCGTCCTCCCAGACCTTCTGTGCCGTGATCTGCATCACATCGAGCGTGTTGGTGATCTCGATGTCAGATACCGGCGTCTCGGGATCTGCGGTGACGTCATCCGGATAGGAGACGGTGTAGCCATTGATCGCTGTTTCGATGACGCGGTAGATATAAGCCTTGCGCTCGCTGCCTGTGCCGGAATAGGCGGGCAGATTCTCAAAGAGCGCTTCGGTCCATTCGCCGGTCGCTTCATCCGGGGCGATGGTGAGGCTTGTCACATCCACATAGCTCTCATCGCTCTGCCCATCCAGCTTGCGCTGGAGGGTGAGGGTGATGGTCGCCGGGCGGGTCAGGTCGTTCAGCGGCGTGTTGGCGCCGTCCGGCAGATCCGTGAAGCTGCCCTCGTCATGAATCCAGCGCTTGGTCGCCTTGATAGCGATTGGCTTCAGGGTATTGGTGACAGTGACGGCTGCGGTGAAGCTGCCAGTCTCGCCGATCAGCGTGCTCGCGTCGATGCTCTCCGGGGAGAAGCTCACATCATAGCCCGCGACACTGTCTTCCTCAATACTGTAGAGATAGCGGTTGCCGTCCTTGTCAAAGACCGGCAGATCCGTCCACGCTGCTGTCGTCCATGCGCCGGTTTCAGCGCCCGGCTGGAGGATGCGTACGTCATCAAGCACAATGCTCTCGACAAGCGCGCCCTGCTCATCCACGCTTGTGCGGCGCAGGCGGAGCGTGATGGTCGCCGGGCGGGTCAGATCGATGAGATCTGCATCGCCCTCCCATACCTTGTCTGCGGTCAGGTCGACAGAGACGAAGGTATTCGTAATGGTACAGGCAGCGGATTCGGTCTGATAATCCGGCGCTTCGATCCGCTGGGACAGCGTATCATAGGTCGTGTCGTAGCCGGGGATCGGGGTTTCGACAACGCGGTAGAGGTAGGCCTTGCGGTCTGCGCCGGTGCCGTTGTAGGCGGGCAGATTCTCGTAAACCGCCGTCCAGACGCCGTCCTGCATCGTCCAGGCAGGCTGGACATTCAGCCGCACAGCGTCATCCCAGAGCGCATTCTCATCCTCGGGAGAAAGATTGTCCTCGATGATCACGCCATCATCGTCGACCTCGTTTTCCCTGCGGAGGAGCGTCAGCTCAATGCTGTCAGGCCTGATATCATACCTCCATGCGTCGTCGCCCTCCCACAGCTTGGTCACGATGATCTTGACCGGACCCTTGAGGGTGTTGGTGACGGTGATCTCCTCTGTGGAGGCGTTGTGATCGCCGGATACGGCGTCGCTGTAGCTGACGATATAGCCGTACGGGACATAGGTCTCCTCGAAGGAATAGGTGATGGCGTCGCCGTTCGCATCATAGCGCGGCAGGCTCAGCTGGCCGGTGCTGAATACATCAGCCTGACCATCGTCCGTCATCAGGCGGATCGCCGGGAGACGGATGGTGCTTCCGTCAGCGAAGGCGGCGATGGGGGTGAGGATGATATGCTCGGGGCGGAAGGCTTCAAGGCCATGATCGCTGTCCCAGACCTTCTTTGCCGACAGGCTGATCGGAATCAGCGTGTTGGTGATGGACTGGATGCTGACAGGCTCCGTCTCGCTGTATACATCCTCAGCGATGATCTGAATCGGCTCCGTGCTGCTTTCTGTGCCGTATGTGACCTTGTAGCCGTTCGGGATGCCGACCTCGACAACACGGTAGACATACGAGGCGCTGCTGTCCTCACCGGGGAAGGTGATTGGAAGATCATTCCATTCGGCGACGGCAGGCTTCTGCGGATCGGTGCTGCCCGGCCAGATGGTTCTCTCCGAGCCGGTGACAGCGGTGAATTCGCCGCCCATACTGACCTCCAGCCGCAGGGTGATCTGCTCCGGACGCAGGAGATCCTTGGGGAAGTGCTCCTTGATCAGATGCTCGGTTTCGTTGCCGTTCTCATCGACCGTGATGTACATCAGCGCGCTGGTATCGCCCTCAAAGGTCTTGCTGGCGTTGATGTTGATGGTCTTGAGTGTGTTGATGACAGCATCCTCGCCGGTTTCGCCGTTCAGCAGGAGCTCTGCGCCGTCAAGCAGCGCAGCACTTTCGCCTTCGTAGGTGCGGATATAGCCGGCGGGCACATCGGAATCTTCCTCTGTAACCCAGTACACATACGGCGTGCGGGCTGCATCGTTGGCATAGGCGGGCAGGCCGCTCCATGTGAAGAGCCATACTGCGTTTTCGGCGGCATAGTCCTCGCTGGAGGCGTCCTCGCTGCCTTCGAGCGTACGAACAGGCTCAGCATTCAGGATCTGCACGGTATCCGGCTGATCCTTGAGCATGCGATGCAGCGTCAGATTGAGCTGCGCCGGGCGGGTGACGAGGTGTTCGTCATCAAGCCATACCGTATCATTGGCCCAGAGCTTCCTGACAGCGAGGGCAACCGGCGTAAAGGTATTGTCGATGGTCAGCTCAGCCGTGCCGCCGCTGAAGCCGTCTGCGTCAATTGCAGGGGCTTCGGATACGCCTTCATCCGTACCAAAGGTGTAGGTGGTGGTGTATCCGGTGACGCTGGTTTCGATGACCTGATACAGGTATGCCGCGCGGGCGGAGCCGTCCGTGCCTCCGGTATGTGTCGGAAGGCAGGTGTAGACCGCTCTCCAGCTGTCGCCGGTCTTGGTCCACTGCGGCTGCGGGGTATTGCCCTGGTCATCTGTGAAGACGGCAAAGCTGTCATCAGAACCGGAGACCTTGCGCAGCAGCGTCAGCGTGACGCCCTCGGGGCGGGTGTCGCCGGACCATTCGCTGTCGCCGATCCAGTTCTTCGTGATGGCGATATCCATCGGGTTGAAGGTGTTGGATACAGCCAGCTCGGCGTCGCTGTCCGGGGAATAGGTGATGAATTCCGGCGTGTATTCGATGGCGCTGATCAGATAGCCGTCGAGCGCATCGCCGTCGGTCGCCTCAACCAGCTTATACTGGATGAGATCGCCATTCACGTTGCGGCGCGGCAGATCCTCGATCGCGCCGACCCAGCCGCCGTCAGCTGTGAGCGTCAGGCTCTTGCCGGAATCCGTCCATTCTCCGTCGGTGTTGACATACCTGAGCCCGACGACGACGTCCGGTCGGTCGGAAGCATACGCTTCATCGCCGATCCATACCTTGCTGACTGCCAGATCGAAGACCTCAAGCGTGTTGATGATCTCCACGGAGGCAGAGGCGTCGCTGTTTGCGTCAAGCGTACCGGCGTCTACGGAATCAACCGAGTAGGAGATGGCGTACACGCTGCGCAGCGGGGATCCGTCTGGGAGCACCTCGACAACGCGGTAGAGGTATGCCTTGCGGCCGGAGTCTGTTCCGGTGAACGCGGGCAGACCGGACCACTGTGCAGCGCTCCAATTGCCGCTGTCATCCGGTGTGAGCGTCTGTTCGGTGATCGATGCGCCCTGCGCATCCATCACAAGAACGTCATTCCAGCTGACGCCGTCCGTGGAACGCTGGAGCTTGACGGTGATTTCTGCCGGGCGGGTCTGATCCAGCCAGTCGGCGTCTCCCATCCAGCTCTTCGTCGCGGTGACGGTCAGAGACCTGAGGGTATTGGTGATGGTGTTGGCGTTATCCTCGCCGATCTCATAGCCGGTCGTGTAGCCGTCCACTTCGGCCTCGACAACGCGATAGCTGTAGGCCTCTCGTTTGTTTGTCGTGCCGGTATAGGCGGGGAGCCCGGTCCATTCAGCGACCGGCCATACGCCCTCGGCGGGGGTGATGGTGACAGGATCGAGCACATCAGCCCATTCGCTGCGGTTGGTTTTCCGCTGGAGCTGCAGCGTGATGCTCGCCGGGCGGTCGCCTTCGAAGCCCTCATCACCGCTCCAGACCTTTGTGCCGGTGACCGTGACAGGATCCAGCTCATTGGTCACAGTGATGTCGGAAATGAAGCTCGTATCTTCGCCGTACTGCTCGTAGTGATCGTTGGCGTCGATGGCGGGCGTGCCGATGATGCCGATGGGTTCGCCGTCCTTGTAGCCCGGCGGGATATGGCCATCCGCCTCAATCACCCGGTATTCCAGCTCATAACGCTCGCCGTTCAGGTTGGCGTAGAGCGGCAGACCGGACCAGACTGCGGTATAAGTACTGTCTGCGTAGACAGTCTGCTGCGGATTGTAGGCAACAGTTTCAAATGTGCTGCCTTCCATCTTGAGCCTGCGCTGCAGAGTCAGCATGGTCAGTGTCGGCCGGTCGTCCACCCAGCGCTCATCTCCGGTCCAGAGCTTCTGAGCTCGGATACTGATCGTCTTGAGCTTGTTGACCAGCTCTGCGGACTTCGCAGCGCTGGAGGCGGTGATGCCATTGCTGGCGGTGGTGACGCCCTCATAGCCAAGCGGAACATCCTCGACGAAGCGATAGGTGATTTCCTTGCCGTTCGCATCGTACTGGGGCAGATCGACGCTTGCCGTCCATTGTCCGTCTGCGGTCAGGGTGAGCGTCCTGTAGAGCGCCCAGCCATCGCTGAGAACCGTGCCGTCGGGGTAGAGGGAACTGCTGGAGCTGTCAAGCTGATACTGCAGATAGACGGTAATTGCGGGGCGGTCTGCGATCCAGTAGACGTCGTCCTGCCAGACCTTGGTGACAGTGAGCATCATCGGGATCAGCGTGTTGGTTACGTTGGATGCATCGCTCTTGTCGTTGGCGTTGAGCGCCGTATCGCCGTCTGCCGTTTCGCTGGAATCGTCATAACCGTCAGGCGCAGCAATCTCGACTGCGCGGTAGTAGAGCCGCGTGCGGCCGGAGCCTGTACCTGTATACGCGGGGAGAGACTCCCAGCTGACGGTGCTCCATACGCCGTCCGTGCAGGTTACGGTCTTCTGGTCGATGACGACGTCCGTCCAGTCAGATTCTGCCGCATTGGCCTTTGTTGTACGCTGAAGCTTGAAGGTGAGATCCTTCGTCGGGCGCACCATATCTGTCCAGAAATAGCTGTCGATCGCGTCTTCATCCCAGATCTTAGTGGCGTTGACAGAGATGGGGATCATCTCGTTGGTAACGGTGACGTCTCCCTGCTTATCCGCCGCGTATTCGTCATCGGCGTCCACGCTCTGGCTGCTGCCGGTGACGGTATAGCCGATCGGGACATTGCCGGTCTTCTCCACGACGCGATAGACAAGCGCACCGCGTACGCCGTTCACATTGCCGCAGACGGGCAGGCCCGTCCATTCGGCAGCGTCATTGGTCGTTGCGAGGCTGACGCGGGCTGCGTTGGGAACATCGGCAAATGTGCTGTCATCCGCTCCGCTGAGCTTGCGCTGCAGGGAGAGGGTGACGGTCGTCGGGCGGTCATCCGCCCAGCGGTCATCGCCGGTCCAGAGCTTCCGGGCTCTGACGGAAATGGCGTTGAGCTCGTTGCTGACGTCAGCGTTCAGCGTGGTGCCTTCCTTGCCGTTAGCGTCCATCTCTTCAGAGTGAACAGCAGAGCCGTCGGGGTAGGTCAGGGTATAGCCAAGATCGCCCGGCGTGGATTCAACGACATAATAGATGTAGGGCGTCTCGTTCGCGTCGTATGCCGGGAGATCCGTCCACGTCGCTGTCCACTTGTTTGCGCCTGCGGATTTGTTCCACGCCGGCGCGTAGTCGGCGCCGTCCTTCTGCACGATGCTTGGCGTGCCGCTTGCGCCAGCCTTGCGGTAGAGCGTGAGCGTGAGATCGGGGCGGTCGCTCGTCCAGTCGCTGTCGCCGATCCAGTTCTTGGTGACGACGATATTGACCTTATTGAGCGTGTTGGTGATCGTTGTCTCGTGTGTTGTGCCCGTGGTCACGCGGCCCGCATCAAAGCTGGCGGGCGAGACCTCGACAAGGTAGCCGAGGATGGGGGATACGCCGTCGATGTACGTTCCGTCCGCTTCCGTCTCGACGAACCGATAGGAGATCGCCTTGCCGGTGCTGTCATACTTGGGCAGCTCGATTGCGCCGTCGGCGGGGTAGACGGCTGTCCAGCTGTTGCCGCTGTTCAGCGTCAGCGGGGCCGTCGTCAGGTTTTTCCATTCGCCGCCGGAGAGCTTATACTGCGGCATGGCATACGCAGCGGAGGGACGGTCGCCATAGCGGTTATTGAAGTCATCCCAGCGCTTGGCAACCTTCATGCGGATGGTATCAAGGGTGTTCGTCAGATCGACGTCAAAGGCGTCCGGCCCGTTGACGTCGGTGGTCACGTCGTTGCCGTTGGCGGGCGTGCCGCCGTCTGGCGTGGCCAGATACGTCACGGTGTAGCCGTTGATCGTCGTCTCGACGACGGCATAGGTGTACTGCTTCGTCGGCGCGGAGGCGCTGCTCTTCGCCTGATAGGCGGGAAGACTTGCCCAGACGGCGTCGCCCCATGTGCTGCCATTCGCCTGATCAGCGCTCAGCGTGATCGGGTTGGTCAGGCCGTTCATGGAGACCGTCTCCCAAGTGCTGATGGCCGCGGCCGGATCCGTTGTGCGCTTGAGCGTCAGGGTGACAGATCCGGGGCGGGTAAGCAGATCGTTGTTGGTCTGCTCTGCATCGTTATCCACCCATGTCTTCGTTGCTGTGATGGAGAGGGTCTTCGGCTTATGGTAGTTGGTGAAGCCATAGGTGCCGCTCCCATCAATCTGACCGATGGTGTAGGTCAGCAGCTTGCCTCTTGCAGAGGATATGTCCGTGCCCTCCGTGTCGTTCTCATGGATCTTCGTGATCTCATAATACCTGGCAAGATCGCCCGTCAGCTCCTCGGTGACGCTGTAGGTCATGGCGGAGCCGTCGGCGAGCTTTGCCGGCAGGTAGATCTCCGGGGAGGTGAAGCTGTTGCTGCTGCTGAGGGTGAAGGTTTCGCTGACGGGTATGTCGCCATAAGAGAGCGTCAGCGCGATGCTGCCGCGCACGCCGTCCTGATCGTTCGCGTCGTCCCAATGCTTCTTAAGCTGCAGCCTGATGACATCCAGCACATTGGTGATGGCGTATGTCATCGTCTGACCGGACGTATGGGAGGCAACGCTGGCCGTGAAGGGAACCTGAGAACCGTCGGTCAGATCCCAGATGACCGTGTTGTCGGCAGCGAGGATCTGAGATTCGCGGATGGTGTAGCTGACCTTCACAGCGGTCTTTTCGCCGTTCTTGGTGATGATGACATACTCAGGCAGCGGCGTGTAGGAGACCGTGCTGCGCAGGGAAACCGTCTGGTTGGCCTGCGCAGCAAGCACGGAATCAATAACTGCGCTCAGATCCTCCTGCGATTCGCCTTCATAAGAGAGCGTATAGAGGATCTTTGCCGGCGTCTCGACGCCCCAGTACTTCGCGATACGAGCAAGCTGCGCGTCCGACAAATTGACGATCTTGTCAGAACCGTCGTTGTATTCGCCGATCCAGCTCTTGCTGGCCTTGACGGTGACGGTCTTCAGTGCGTTGGTGATGCTCAGGCTGGAGGCACTATCAGTTGCCGGGGTGTAATTCGTGCTGGATCTGATGCCGCTGACGCCTGCTGCGATCTCGCGCGGGCTGTAGTTGTACACCGTGGCATACGGCTTGCCGAGCGTCTCGACGGCGAAATAGCGATATGCCTTGCCATCGGTTGTGTAGAGCGGAAGAACCTCATCCTCAGCCGGCGTGAAGGTGCACAGCCAGGTATTCCCGTCGACCTTTTCCCATGCGGTTGTGCCGCGCAGCTGCTCAGGAGCGCTGCTGCCGTCATAGGTTCGCCAGAAGGTGTAGGCCATGTCGCTGGCAGAAAGGGAGATAACGCCGTCCTCGCTGATGACGCCGGGTCGGGTGAGATAGGCATTGTCCTGATCGTTCCAGATCTTTCTGGCGGTCAGTTCAATGCTTTCTTCATCCTCATAGGTGTTGGTGAACGAGGCAGTATAGGCTGCGATATCCGTGGAGGAGGGATTGCCTTCTTCATCATAAGTGATGCTGCCGTCGATATAGCCGTCCGTATCCTTGCTGTAAACGGCAACCATCTCCGGCGGATCAGTGGCATAGCCGTCGACAGCGGTTTCTTCGATGACATACTTGAAGACGCTGCCGTCGGGCGCATAATAGGGCAGGGGGTTGCCGCTGTTGAAGCTTCCGCTGACCGTATGCGTGAGGCTGCCGCCGCTGATGACATCAGCAATCAGGCCGCCCTCCAGCGTGACGGTATAGCGGTTGATCTCCACATCGGAGCCTTTGCCGGTATAGTACTGGAAGAGCGTGAAGGTGATGGACGGGAAGCGATCCTGACCGTTGATACTGGAGAAGGCATTCGTCCAATCCCACAGCTTCTCAACGGAGAACGTGACGCCCGAGCCGCCCTTATAGGTGTTGTTGATGGTGATATTGCCATCGTTGGAATAGACATAATTCTTCAGGAAGTCGAATTCGCCTTCGGCAATCACCTCGCCGACATAGTACTCATATTCAATGCCATATGCGTCGTAGCGGGGCAGCGGCTCTCCGTCGCTGTCTTCGGTGAAGATATAGGCGACGCTCTGCGAATTGCTGCTGACCAGCGGCTGTCGGTTGATTTCCTCTTCGACGGTTACGAGGCCATTCTCGGAGGGCATCAGGTGACTGCGATTAAGCACAAGAGTGATTTCCGGAAGATCGGAGATGGACAGAAACCAGCCGGGGACATTGCGCCACACCTTGAGGCCGCCGAATGTGCGGGTATCGGTGAGCGTATTGATGATAGTTCCGGTTGTCTCGACGGTGTGATAGGCCGGGACGAAGTCAACGTAATTCGGGCTGACGAGCGGGAAGACATCGTACACATTGGCCGCGCTGCCGTTGGAAGACGCGCCGAGGTGATAGGTTGTCTTGTAATGGGTATCGTCCTGAACGATGGTCTCAACGACAAAGTATGTATAGCGTTTGCCCGTTGAAGCCTCGTAGAGCGGGTGATCACCAAAACCGCAATGCCAGTACCACTTGTTGATAGCGGTCTCCCAGAGACGGTCTGCCTGAACAAACTCGTAGTCGCCGTCGAGATCAGCAAGGCTCATGCCCGTGCTGATGGCTCTTGTCGTGCGGTAGAGCGCAAGCGTAATGTCAGAACGGACGGTTTTGCCATCGTCATGCCATACTTTATTGATCATGACAGGCGCAGAATCCGTACAGGCATTGCTGAAGGCCGTGTCAAGCAGATCGTTGGTATGATGGGCGCCGACGGAGAGGCTGCTGCGCAGCTGCGCGGAGACAACGCGGTGCATCTGACCGTTCTCATCGCTGATGTATACGATGTTGCCCTCAATGCCGTCTGTGTTCGGATCGTCGCCAAATACAATGCCGTTAATGCTCTTTTCTGCGACGGAATAATGCAGAAGCTCGCCGGCGCTGTTGTACTTGATCATCGGGCCGATCATCAGACTGTCGGCATTGTTCGCATCCAGCGTGAAGGGCAGTGTGTTGCGCCGCTTTGCCTGTTCCTCAGCGGACAGGGCGGCGAAGGCTTCAGCGTCAAGGTAATTGCTGAAATTATCGGCTGTCAGCTCAATCGTCGTTTTATCCGGCAGCGTGACATAGACGGCGAAGCAGGCCTCCAGCTCGACGCTGTTCAATGCGCCTGTATGCCATTCTTTCGAGATGCTGATATTGACAATACCGCGGCGAGTGTTGGTGATGGTATAGTCGCTGGGGGTATTGCGCGTGACAGTCACGTCGTAGACGTGATCGTCCGTCTCAACTGTGCCATAGGCATAATCACCGGAGCCCGGAGCGATTGATGTGTAGGACACACTGCTGCCGCCCACCTTGAGCTCGCGCAGATGGTAATTGGCAGGATTCCATTCAGGCGCAGCCTCATCGTAAGGGACGTCGGGGGCGTAATGGATGCGCGCGGCCCACTGATTTCCCTCATTCAGGTAGGCGTCTTTATCCGGCACAGGCACACCGCTGCCGGAGCTGACGACTGTGGGAGTCTCATCAAGGGAAAGACTCATCACCATCATGGTTTCGCCGGTCTCTGGTGCGCTGTAGAACAGGCCGACAGTCACATCATCGCGATGCAGCGTGTCGCCTTCATCGAGCCAGACCTTTTCGACATCAAAGATGAGCGTATGCCCATCGCCGATGGTATTGTAGATCGTGCCGGTACGGATGCCGCCGATATCGGTGTACAGGAGTTCGTCGAAGGTGAATGTGCGGTTGTCGGGATCGGGCAGGGTGATGCTCTCAATGACCTCACGGATGTAGTACGTGTACTCTGTGCTGTCAGGCGCATAACGCGGAAGGCCGCTGAGCACCTGCTCAAAGTCTCCATTTCCGGTCAGCCTGACCTGATTGGAGCCGTCCTGTGTTTCGATGATCTCATAAGAGGAGACAGAAGAGAAACCATCGGTCGGTTCATGCACGCCAGTGAAGTATTCATCTTTCAGGGAGAAACTGTCATCCGGCTTGCGGGTGATCTCAACCAGAATGGAGCCGTTGACAACCGGATTGTCTACGGCATTGCCGGAGCCGTCCACCCAGCGCTTGCGCACGCGGAGCTCTGTACTGCCAATCAGCTGATTGGTGAAAACACCAGCAGGGTTCTGCGTGATCCCAAACCAGTAGTCTGCTTCATCGGAGGTAATGGCAAGATAGGGATTGCCGTCCTCGTCATACAGGGTCTCAAGCGTATCAAACACATAGATGTTTCCGTCGTGCTCGACATACACCTTGATCTCAGAGATCTGGTATTCATACTCAAGACCATTTTCGTCGTACTTGTCCATCGATGGGAATCCCTTGGACTGGCTCATCTGCTCAGCGGTAAAGCCTTCGATGATCAGGGTAAGGGGATCGTTGTTCTCGTCGACGACAGAGACGAAAGGATCGTTCGTTCCCTTAAGCCTTCTCTCCAGGGTGAAGGTGACGTCGGTGTCCATGCCCTGAATGGCCTTGGCCAGGAAGGACTTGTCAACCACAGGCTGAATGGATGCACGGCGGATATTGGTGACGTCCGCGCCGTCAAGGATGTATTGCGTCACGTCGGATCCGTCATTATGGATATCGACCTGATAATCGCCTGCGTCTTCCATGACTTCGCGAAGGAAATAGATATACTCGTGACCGTCTTCGTCATACTTGGGCAGAGAGTTTGCTTCGGCGACGGTCATGCTGCCGACCAGCTCGGAGAGAGGATACTCGTTTCCGCCGGGGATAAAGCCCGGATTCTTTGCTTCGTTGATGAAGAAGCGATAATCATTGCCCTCAACCGGGGAAGCAGAATCAAAACTGGAGTTGCTCAGGCCTTTGACGTAGCGATAGAAGTAATACTTGACCTGAGAGGGACGGGAGGCAAGAAGGCCGTCATCCATCCAGCTCTTGCTGAATTCAAAGCCTGTCCTGCCTGTAAGCGTCATGACGAGGTCGCCGCCCTCGTATACACGGCCGGTCCGGTTGGAATGCTGGCCCCGGTTGATCATGCTGGGATCGAGGCTGCTGTCGTCAGGATCATCATCGACGCCAACGGAGTCGGTGTTGAAAGAATAGTAGATCGGGTTGCCGTTCTCGTCATAGGCCGGGAGATCCTTGATCGCGACTGTCCAGCTGCCGCCCGGAGTTTCCGTCACAATGAGGTCGTCAATGGTGACGTCCAACAGAGTATCGCCTGCATAAAACTGCGTGGCTGCAAGCCATTCGGCGACGGTCAGGCTGCGATCCTCGCCGGCGTCATCGTGAAGAGCAGCATCATGCCAACGGATAGTATAGGAAACGTCTTTGAGCGCAGTCAGACGCAGCGTGGTATTTGCATCCTGAATCACGCTGAAATCTGCAGGCTCGAGTACGTAACTCTCAGGCGCGGTAGTCCGTACACGATACATACGCTGGAGTTGATCGCTGTTTTCCGGCGTATAGCTGTCGCTGAAGGTTACGCTGTTACAAGATGAGTCAATCCGGTTGATGTTTGCGTCGGACACATCGAGTGTATACCATGTTTCGCCGTCATAACTGTACTCATATTCAAACGCGAGGTTTTCGGGATTCGGGCGGCTGTCTGTGTTGTTGTCATTCCAGTTAACGAGGAAGGTCAGCATATTGCTGACAGGCTCAAACGCAGGCTCGTCATCTGTCGCAATGGGCGGCGGGTTTTTGAGAAGAATCTTCTTCGGTGTAAATGTGGGCTGCGGAGTGGGCTCAGCGGTAGGTTCCGCAGTGGGCTCAGCAGTCGGTTCGGCAGTGGGCTCAGCAGTCGGTTCCGCAGTGGGCTCAGCGGTGGGCTCAGCGGTGGGCTCAGCGGTGGGCTCGGCAGTGGGCTCAGCGGTGGGCTCGGCAGTTGGTTCCGCAGTAGGCTCAGCGGTAGGTTCCGCAGTGGGCTCAGCAGTGGGCTCAGCAGTCGGTTCCGCAGTAGGCTCAGCAGTCGGTTCCGCAGTGGGCTCAGCAGTGGGTTCCGCAGTGGGCTCAGCAGTCGGTTCCGCAGTAGGCTCAGCGGTGGGCTCAGCAGTGGGCTCAGCGGTGGGCTCTGCAGTGGGCTCAGTGGTGGGCTCAGCAGTCGGTTCGGCAGTGGGCTCAGCGGTGGGCTCTGCAGTGGGCTCAGCAGTGGGTTCCGCAGTGGGCTCAGCGGTAGGTTCGGCAGTCGGCTCAGCGGTTGGTGCAGACTTCTGTTTCAGCTCAATAGGTTCAAGGCCGCAGCCCTGATAGAAAAGCACATTATCCTTCGCCTTGCTGCGATAATAGCGGCTGTCATCCTCGGAGAGCATCTCAAGGTTGCTTTCCCGGATATATGCCCTGACGAGATCATTGCCATTGTGATACACAATCTCGGCAACAGATGATCCCTTGTCAAGGGACACAGCGTAGGCAATACCCGCAGCAGCTGCTTCTTTGTAGCCGCCGGAGAGTGAGGGCTTGACATACATCCTGACGCCCTTGGCGATATAGGTATAGCCTGCAGCAAAAGGAACCGGAGTCGGTTCCGTAGTGGGCTCGGCAGTGGGCTCAGCGGTGGGCTCGGCAGTGGGCTCAGCGGTGGGCTCGGCAGTGGGTTCAGCGGTCGGCTCAGCAGTGGGCTCAGCGGTCGGCTCGGCGGTAGGTTCCGCAGTGGGCTCAGCAGTCGGTTCCGCAGTGGGCTCAGCGGTGGGCTCGGCAGTGGGCTCGGCAGTGGGCTCGGC